>NC_015276.1:3044230-3348653 GCF_000192865.1 Marinomonas mediterranea MMB-1 | reverse complement strand
CTGACGGTGCCGTTTGAGCAAGTAAACTGCTATTGGACACCGGTATTTCGCCGTGGACTGAGTCATAACTTCTACTTTATGCCCATGGTAAACCTACCCAATGAGCGACACCGTTGGTGGCAAGTCTATATGGGCTTTCCGAGTGATTATTCTCAGGCGCAATATTATTGGAGTGTGATCACGGCGTTTATGGACAACAGCAAACCCCTTCCGATGGTGGCTGGACTCTACCATCATCTCATTTGGATGGAAAGAAACGGCTATACCTTAGATGACATTACTCACGGCGGTAAAAGCGCCACCGAAGAGGAACTCTATGAAATCTTCGAAGAAGTCGAAGCTAAAATCGAAGTAGAAACAAATAAAGCGGACAACCTTCTGAAAGGAGCAAAACACTTTAGTGCCTCTGCTCTGATTGATTTTTATAAACATGTACCGGGGTATGCGAATGAAGAAGTTTTATCGACTATTTCCATTTTTATCCTGCATGGCATCAGTAGTCTAAGACGTAGCAGCTTGATGAGAGGTCAGGGTTTCATGGAGTTGCTTACTATGGAGGTTTACTGCCGTGAGATGTGTAAACTGATCCAGTTTTTTGGTCCTTTAGTAAATGCGGACATGGCTGCAAAAGGTAAGACAAAAGAGGAGGAAGGAGAAGAAGGCCAGTTCTTGGTCGACCTTAACGCCCTAGACGATATCTATTATGAAGGAATGGATGCCGACATTGAGACTATGTTGGCCTCATATAAGCGGATGATGTTTGAAGTCGAGCATTTTAATGCTGACGGTATCATTGAACTCTACCAAAACACACCGAGTTTTATAGCGAACATTCTTGAACGAAGAATCATATCCCAAGTTGAACTTAGAGTGAGATACATGGTTGAATCAGGTGATATGATGTTTGGATTTGAAGAGTGGATAACACGAGAAGTGTATTGCGAGGAGTTAAAAAAGCTACTTCAATTCTTTGGTCGTATTAATAACGCAAATCTGGATCGCAGCAGAGTGAAAAATCCAAGCCGCTATATGGATCTCGATGCGTTGGATGCGATCGACTATGAAGGGCTCGATGCGGACATAGAAGCGCTACTGTCTTCATATAACCGTATAGTGAGTGATGCCGAGCACTTTAAGGCAGATAGCATCATTGAACTCTACCAAAACACGTCAAACTTTATCGCGATCATTCTTGAGCGAGAAATTCTTTCTCAAGTCAGATGGTCAGTGAGAGAGATAGTTGAGTCAGGCCGAATGATATTTGGATTTGAAGGTAAGATAACACGAGAAGCGTATTGCAAGGAACTCAACAAGTTACTTCAATTTTTTGGTCAGATTGAGAACGCTAAGATGGAACGTGAGGGTTATACAGACCCAAATGATTACATGGATTTACATGCGTTGGATGATTTGGATATGACTCCACGGCACTAAGCGAGAACAATACAAGCGACCAATTTCGATTGGGTTCGCTTGGAGGTTGACGGAAAAGCGATCTGGGCAGAAGATAATTTAACCCAGATCTAAACTGACAGACATTGGTTCAAAATGAAGCAACTGCACAGATCTGGTCTGTGCTAGTACAGGTGAGGGCTCCACAGATCCGAGTCTCTACGTAAACTGCCATCACTAAATTGAAAAGTGCAGCATCCATTCGGTTTTGTGCTGCACTTTTGATAAGCCTTTTATATTGTTTGATTCGCGCTTTGTTGCAAGATGGCTAAGGTCTTAGCTTCAGAATCTATTTCTACAACGCGCCGAGACATGGCGTCTATCGCTTGAATACTTGTGTTAGCATCCAATGAGGCACTTTGTGATGATTGGCTTAGGGTTTGGATTTGCGAAGATAAGTCATGTGTATCGGTCTGCATTGAGCTCATAAAAGCGTCGATGGCTTCTACATTTGCTTCGATTAACTGAACAGCGCTGCTGACCGCATTGATGGTTTCGCTTGTCTGATCCAAGCTTTGCTGTGTCGTTTGTGACAGCTGCCGAACCTCATCAGCTACAACGGCGAACCCTCGTCCAGCCTCGCCAGCACGCGCAGCCTCGATTGCAGCGTTTAACGCGAGTAGATTTGTTTGATCCGCTATTCCAGAAATCGTGCTTAAGATGTTTAATACTTCTCTTGTATTGTCGCTAAGAGCTTCGACGCTGCTGACCATTTTCTTGCGATCTTCTTCTTGATTCGAGATTGAAACGTTAAATTGGTCAAATTTTTGTGTAACATCGGTGACGACGTCTTGTGTTTCAGACGAGTACTCGGTCACTCTGTGGAAGCTATTGGTAACGTCTTCAAGGAGTGGGCGATATTCAGACAAGCAATCGATGAGGTGCGCTTGTAATTTAGAGATTTGGCGTAGGCTATTTTGTTCAATTTTCTCAAAATAAAGGCGGAAGTCGCTGTATAGAATTGGGAAGCGTTCGACAAAACGGTCATTAAACACTTGGCCTTTTTGTAGTTTAAAAAAGAACAGCCCCGTCAGTGTTTGATTCATATGCACGCCCAAGAGTTCGCCAAACGTCGAGAGTCCGGTCGCTTTGAGATCTTTAAAGGCTGTTATCTTCGACAGGCCGGAAGCATTGTTTAGTCTGCGTAAAATACAGTCGTGGGCAATCATTGCGACAGGAGAGCTTGGTTTTTCACGCATAAATTGATCGAACGCGGACTGTGTAGAAGCGGCAAAGTCGCCCGCTTTCACGAGGATTAACTCGTCACCGAAGTTCAAATCACAGAAAAAGTGCACGATTTTGTTCTCTGCGTCGATCGATGCGACAGACCGAATGTAAAGCTCATTATCGATCTCAATCGCGAAAGAATGACCAACGAGTTTGGTCTCAAGTTGCTCTACTGAGCACTTAAAATAAGCACACAGCTCATCGACGAGGTTTGAAACATTCCCCGACTTATCGAGTACCGAGGTAACGGTTCGTGTAAGAGGGTTTGCCTCCGCAACCATAAACGAAGCCTGGGTTTTCGAAAAATTATGCGTGTTGAGAATGCCGTATCGGCAATCTTCCGACAGCTTAATGAAAACGGCAATTGCACTGTTAGGGGTAACGGCTTGGCCGTTGTAAAGGCTCGCGTCTTTGAAGTCGAGCTTTCCTCCTGCTGACCCTCCGATAAAATAACAGGGGAACTTCCCGCTGTCGTACAACGCTTTCATAAAGAAGTTTTCGCTTGAGGAGAGCCCATCAAAATAGGTGAGTGCTAACGTATCCTGAAAGTTAACCGGAAATGCTACCGAGAGTTTTTCTATCTCAGACTTAAGACGTTCGATTCTTTCATTCTTACTTAGTTTGGGGGTTCCAAGCTTTAAATCTTCACAATGGAGAGGAATGGTTTTGATATCGACGGATTTGATGAGCGCGTCACTGAAAGATTGGAGAACAATCGTCTCCCAATGATCTCCTGTGCTTTGATAGAGGCAAGATTGTTGGCTATTCAGCTCTCCAGAAGACATTAGCCCGATGACGTTTTTGCAAAATGGCGTCGCTCTTTGAATTTGCTCCATGGTACGTTGAAAATCAACGTGAGGGGAGACAAACACAAGAATTAACTGAGTCTTTGCATTCTTAAAGCTGAGTTGATTAAAGTCTGTTGCGTTAATCTGTGATGAATCTAGCTGAAGTATTTTTGTATATTCCGGCTCTGATGTTGCTCTTGTGTTTGTACTATATTCTCTTTTAAACCAAGCCATCCAATCCTCCGGCAAGAAACATTATTTATAAGTAAATACTCTACTGTATGCTTGGAGGATGACGATGACGATGACAAATGTCAATTTTAGTGTAGATTAGACGTTACAGATTATTGATCGGGATATCCAATTCCGTCATAGCGGGTTTTTGTCCACAAAACATTAATACCATATTGCGCAATCCAATGCTGAGATCGGGGCCTTCCAACCCTTTAATGGTTTGATCTAATAGAGCGAGATAATTTTGCATGTAGGGAAGCGTGCTCGGATTATGTCTTGCGTAGGCTCGCTCATACATTGGAATGCGTTTATCCCAAATTCTCAAGCTTCGACAGGCGGCACGAAAGTCCGAGGTCTTAGATGCGTGATAAAGATCAACCAAGGTTTGAACTTCGCGATTCAACAACCAAAGTATGATAGTGGGCTCAACGCCTTCCGCAACGAGTTGGTGGAGGCAATGTAAAGCTTCTTTGATTTTGCCTGCTAAGAGGCGATCACTTAGATCATAGATACTGTAGCGACTGCTGTCTGTCACCGAGTTTGCAACGGTTTCTAAGTCTATTTGAGCGCCTTCTCCTTGGCTTAAAACCAACTTTTCTAATTCTTGAGAGATCGCAAGCAAATTACCTTCGCCCCGTTCGCAAATGAGTGCGGCGGCGTCTTGGCTAATGGTTAGACTAAACTTTTTGGCTCTTTGTTGTACCCAAGCGGGAAGCTTGTTGGTATCAATTGGCCAAATTTGTACGAAGACGCCTTGTGATTCTAACTGGCTAAACCATTTGGCTTTTTGTGTTCTTGCGTCCACTTTCGGGAAGCTTAGAAGAATGACATTGTCATCGGAAAGTGATTGACCCAGTTGAGTAAGCGCTTTGGAGTGCTTTTCACCTAATTTATCGATCTGAATATCAAATAGTCGGCGGCTTGAGAAGAGAGACAGAGCTTGTGATTCGTTGATCACATCTTGCCAGTCAAACTGTGCATCAGCGACAAAGCGTAGCCTTTCTTCTATGCCTTGCTCTTTCGCGGCTCTTCTGACGCTGTCCGCTGCTTCTTGGCACAACAGCGTCTCATCGCCAGATACGATATAGATCGGCGCAAGCCCTTTGGCGAGTTGTTGATCCAGTTGGTCTGGTCTAACTTTCAAAAGTTGATACTCTCTTCGTCTGTCCGTCTTTCATAACGCTTTACAGAGGCGCATACGCTAAATCGAAAACTAGCTGTTTTGCCAACTGCTCACTGAGTCGTTCCATCTCTTGTAAGTTATACGCAGATTTAGTGCTTTCTTCTGCATCTTGATTAGTAAGGACAGAACTGGTTTCGATGTTTCTCGGTCCATAAAGAGATTGTCCACTCTCATCACGGATGAAATAGCTGGAGGAGACAGTGCGCTGAATCTGAGTTACATCATTTGTTGTACTATTGCGTGCCAGTACGGTATCTGACGACGCCAACTTATTAATTTTTAATTCGAGAATATCTTTAAGATCAACGCTCGTATCATCTTTAGACACAAGTGTTACACCTGCTTTGGCAAGCTCGGATCTTAAAGTTCGGTCAAAGTCAGCAGAACTACTTTGAGACGTAAGAATTAGAATTTTAATCCTTTCAGGAAGCGGTGTTTGCCCACGAAGATGAAAGCCACATGCAGACAAAGAAAGTGTGATTAATGCGATCAGTAGCGTGAACTTGCCGTCCATTGAAAGCCAATTAAATGATCTCAAACTAAAAACTCCAATTAATAACGAGATGAACCCTGTGTGTAACAAATAAAGGGTAGCGCAAACTACCCTTTATAATTACTCATTTAGCATAGAGCTTAATTCGCAACGATGTTAACCAATCGGCCCGGAACAACGATTACTTTACGTACCGTCTTTCCTTCGATGAACTTTTGTACATTCGGATTAGCCAGTGCCAGCGCTTCGATCTCTTTATTATCTGCTTTAGCAGAAACCAGAATCTCAGCACGCTTCTTGCCTAATACTTGAACAACAATAGTGAGCTCATCTTTTACAAGCGCTGCTTCATCAACCGTTGGCCATGTTGCATTCACAACGTTGCCTTCATGGCCGAATTTACCCCATAACTCATGCGCAACGTGAGGAACAATAGGAGAAAGCAATAAAATTGCCGCTTCCAGAGCTTCGCGTTCAACGGCTAGACCTTGTTCAGAGCGGTCTTCAAATTTACTGATTTCGTTACACAATTCCATTACCGCAGCAATGGCCGTGTTGAATGTTTGGCGACGCTCAATATCATCGCTGACCTTAGCAATCGTCTCATGTGTTTTGCGACGAAGTGCTTTTTGCTCACCAGACAAGGCATCGACGTCCAGCGCTACTTTATCGCCAGCGTTTAAATGCTGATAAGACAAAGACCATAAACGACGTAAGAAACGAGATGCGCCATCCACACCTTTGTCATTCCATTCCAGTGATTGTTCTGGCGGAGCGGTAAACATCATAAACAGGCGAACCGTGTCCGCGCCGTATTGCTCAATCATTTCCTGAGGGTCAACCGTGTTGCCCTTAGATTTCGACATCTTAGAACCGTCTTTGTTCACCATACCTTGTGTTAATAGGCGTTTAAATGGCTCATCCGACGTTACTAGGCCTGCATCGCGAAGCAGCTTGTGGAAGAAGCGTGCGTACAACAAATGTAAGATCGCGTGTTCTACACCGCCAATGTATTGGTCAACAGGAAGCCAGTAGTTTGCTTCCTCCGTCAACATTGCATCGTCTGCTTCTGGACAGCAGTAGCGAGCGAAATACCAAGATGACTCCATAAAGGTATCAAACGTATCTGTTTCACGTTCAGCGGCAACACCGTTGTAAGTGGTTGCAGAGAAGTCAGGGTTATTCTTGATCGGTGAATTAACGCCATCCATAACCACGTCAGTCGGCAGTATGACAGGTAGTTGATCGACTGGTGTCGTTACAACCGTGCCGTCTTCAAGGTTGATCGTCGGGATTGGTGTTCCCCAGTAACGTTGACGGCTCACACCCCAGTCACGTAGACGGTAGTTTACCTTTTTCTCACCGATGCCCTTGTCAGTCATCCAAGCGCAGATTGCGTCAAATGCAGCTTTGAAATCCAATCCATCGAACTCACCGGAGTTGCATAATAGGCCTTTCTCAGTGAAGGCTTCTTTGGTTAGATCGATCTCTTGATCGCCCGCTGGTGCAACGACTTGTTTAATAGGTAGATTGTACTGCTGTGCAAACTCAAAATCGCGTTGATCGTGTGCGGGAACAGACATTACTGCGCCAGAACCGTATTCCATCAAAACGAAGTTTGCTGCAAATACAGGAACGGACTCACCGGTAATGGGGTGAATGGCTTTAAAGCCAGTGTCCATGCCTTTCTTCTCAACCGTTGCTAAATCTGCTTCGGTAGTCGACGTGTTCTTGCTCTCGTCAATGAATTCAGACAGTGCTGAGTTTGTTTCAGCGGCTTCAAGAGCAAGCGGGTGAGTGGCAGCGACTGCAACGTAAGTCACACCCATTAATGTGTCTGGGCGAGTAGTGTAAACGGATAAACGTTCTTCTTTGCCTTCAACAGCAAAGCTGAACTCTAGGCCTTCAGAGCGACCGATCCAGTTACGTTGCATCGCTTTTACTTTGTCAGGCCAGCCGTCTAACTGATCCAGATCGTTTAGAAGCTCTTCTGCATAATCGGTGATCTTGATGAACCATTGTGGGATCTCTTTACGGACAACGGGTGCTCCTGAACGCCAGCCGCAACCATCGATAACTTGCTCGTTCGCCAATACCGTTTGATCAACTGGGTCCCAGTTAACGGCAGATGTTTTTTTGTACGCTAAGCCTTTTTCAACTAACTGAGTGAAGAACCACTGTTCCCATTTGTAGTATTCAGGAGTACAAGTCGCAATTTCACGATCCCAGTCATAACCAAAGCCTAGCTGCTTCAACTGGCCTTTCATGTAGGCAATGTTTTCTGTTGTCCATTTCGCTGGCGCGGTTTTGTTTTTGATCGCGGCGTTTTCAGCAGGCATACCAAACGCATCCCAACCCATTGGTTGAAGTACGTTTTTACCCAGCATACGTTGGTAGCGAGAAATAACATCGCCAATAGTGTAGTTACGAACGTGTCCCATGTGCAGTCGGCCGCTTGGGTACGGAAACATAGATAGGCAGTAGTATTTTTCTTTGGTGGTGTCTGCCACGGCTTTAAATACTTTGTTTTCATCCCAAAAGGTTTGCGCAGCTTGTTCAATCTGCTGCGGATTGTATTGCTCTTGCATGTTTGATTGCACTCTTTATAAGCGTTAGGTCAGTTTGTGATCCAAAAAAGCATCAAAACATGATGCAAATTAGAAAAAGGTTAAACAAGCCGACAGAATCGAAAAATATTCGCTATTTTATATAGATGCGCGCCTGATTAGAAGGCGCATTGTTGAGGAGTTGCCAAAACTATGAAAAAAGATCCTATTAATAGTCAAAATCAACTCGATTTGATTGAAGAAACACAACGCACAATAGAAGGTGCGGCAAATTGGCTTTTAGAAGATGTGTCTCTTCTAAAAGCTTACTGGCACGATAAATTTGCCTATACCGAAGCGTGGGTCGATGCAAACTGGCATTTGCTTACCGAGGAAAGCAGTGAGCTGGTTAAATCGCTCGATGAGAAAGAAGACGTGGCATTGTTGTGGTTGCTCAATAATGCAAATAATAACCCTGTGCCGCTCGAAAAGTGCAGCGTTACGACGACTGAAGTGCAAGCGGGTCGTTATATTTGCATGTCATGCGGTCATGAAAACACGCATGCTGGCGGAGCGTTAGGAACCTGCGAGGTGTGCCACTATGGTCTAATGTACTATCAAGGCGAGTAGTTGTTCGCCCTGATAGTAGTCAGCTTCTTTTAAATAGCTATTTCTTATTAAGGTGTTTTATTTTTAATATTTAATCTATGCAGGTTTCTCCACTATCCTGTCTGTATACCGATAGAGGAGAACGTTTATGAAATACCTAGAGCTTTTAATCGACACATTAGGCAAAAGCGCCGCATACGAACAAAGTTTAGAGCAAGACGAAGATTGGACCGGCTGGGACGCGTGGGTACATGTTGAGTAAACACAGTATGCTGTTTGTGTTTTGAACCTAGCGGCAGAGGTTATTGTGTCGCTAGGTTCAGGCATATTTAATGGCACGATTGATTGCTATTGAGCTTTATTCTGATAGCTCTTTAAGCCCTTTCTCGATAAATATAAAGATGTCATTGTAATATCGATTTATGACAACGGATCGAACTACTTCAGGGTTGATATTCAAGTAGTCATGAACTAATGCGTTTCGAAGTCCAATAATTTTTCGCCAGTTAGTGAGCTCGTCCAATGAAACATATTGGTATTGAGAGAGTAACTCAAACGCCTCATACGCTTCCACTGGACTTCGCTTTGCTAGCTTTTTACACCAGTGTTTTGATACACCAATACAGGCTTCGATTGATACTTGTAAGCTACGTTCGCACGCTCGATATTCAATAGGAGACCAGTTACGGTGATTAAGAATATCTGCAAGCTCATCTAACTCCAGTTTATAGCGTCTAGAGTTTGATTTCATCGATGTGATGTAAAGTGAATCTATCATGCTTGTTCGTTCTCGAAATGGGTAAGATGGTACTGAAGGTCTAATTCGATTTTAGACATAATAACAGACTCTTTACTCATTCGGATTCCATTGTTACGACAATACAACAGCTCGCCATTAATCGCATTAAAGGCGATAGGGAGAGGAGCACTTTCAACATCTAATATGCTGAGTTTGCTAGGGGGTAAATTCAAAGTTTTACGCCATTCTTCTGCGAGTAATTCTGGACGTAATCGGTTATCCAGTGGATCGCGAATTTTCCTATCGAACATAACCGCCAAGTCGAAATCACTTTCTAAATGCGCATTGCCTTTTGCTCTTGAGCCATACAGCCAAAGAGCGTTAACACTGCTATTAGACTCAGACAGTGTGATTAACGTATCGATGATTATTTTTTGGAAGAGCATGGGTCGCTGTCAAATTTAGTGATTTTGTCAGACTAGCAAGTATAGCCACTTGCATCCATCTTAAATAGAGTATCTTTAATATAAGACATCGCTGATATTAATGAACCTGCGAACTTAGTATTTCTCGACAGTTTTATTGAACACTCAGCGAGATAGGGGGGCGTTTCTAAAATTTTAGGCATACGAAGTACTCATATAGTAAATATCGTAAGAATCGGAGTGATTTTTTAGCGGGTTGAGCTAGGCGAGCAATTTGGCACACCTTCTATTTAGCCGAGCTTTCGGATTAGCCCCCGTGTACATTTTTAAACTCTCCTCAGAACCTACTACGCCATGTGAGTTTGACTCAAATTGAGTCGAAATTGCTATCCAGTTCTCGTGAGAACCCCCTATTCGCTGCAAGATAGGGGATAGTGAAAGGTCAATAGCCCCTCGTTTATCTTCCCTTACAACTCGTCCAGTTAGATCAACTAGATCAAGGTAGTCTATAAGTTTAAAGGCAATGCCAGTAGGTTGGTTTTCTCGCTCATTGCCAATAAATGGCATGAGTTCTTTTGGTTGTTCAGCTTTCTTTGCCGCCTCAACGCGTTTCTTAACACTGGTGAATTCCGACTTTTCAGGGGTATTGGAGATTTTTACGCGCAAAGGGTTTAAGTCTACGTAAGCCATACAAGCAATCAGAGCAGCTTCATCTAACAGAGCTTGAGACTTGAAACGTCCCTCCCAGAATCGTCCGGTGCAACCATCTTCAACGTTAGCCTGACGAGCGATGGGTTCGTTTAAATCTTTCATGAACCAACTGATATCCATAAGCCTTTGGCGATACGTTTCCGCAGTAAGCTCTACCATTTCCATCATCCCCTTCGGCATATCGTCACCTCGTATATACCTTTGAGTAAGCAAAGTACCTTTGTGGAGCTTATGCCAGCGTTCGATAACCTCGCGAGTTGTCCAACTTTTGGCTTCTTTCTCGTTCACATGCAACACTACATGAATATGATTGCTCATCACTGCATAAGCACAGACATCAATAGAAAATAGCTGTGTTAGAAACAAAAGACGGTTTTCAATCCAGTCACGACGGTGCTCGAAGTCTTTGCCTGTTACAGCATCTTTTCCGCAAAGAAAGGCGCGTCGAACACAGCGAGAAATGCAGTGGTAGTAGGGAGTATTAGATAAACTGATTTGTTGGCTTCTTGGTCTTGGCATGCGGAAATTCCTTTTCCTTTAGTTTGTTATGCGAGGTTAGCGAGATAGCGGATTGGCGTCAATAAAGTTGTGCGTGTCCACTATAGATTCAACTATAGACTCAATAGTGACCTCCACTATAGTGTTAGAATATCAGTCTTTCTTAGATTGAGAGAATATCTCGTCTAATGCTTCCCTAGCTGGAATGTGCCCTTGTTCTGCTGACTTTTTAAACCAGTCTATTGCTTTCATTATATCTTCCTGAACACCAACACCTTCTTGATACATCTCTGCGATATAGCATTGACATACAGGATCTCCCTTATGGGCGGCTGTACTCCACCATTCAAAGGCTTTTTCATAGGACTGTTCGCCATTTAAGCCATAATAATATATACAAGCAAGATTTCTCATAGCGAAAGCATTGCCTTTTCTAGAGGCTAGTTCTAACCATTTTTGGGCTTCATCGTAGTTTTTTTTAAGAAGTTCCCCTGTAAGGTATCGAGTCCCCAGCTCTGATTGCCCCCGAATATGTCCAAGCTCTGCTGCTTTGAGTAAATTTGGTATTGCGACCTTGTCGATATTGCCATCAAAGCCAGCATAAATAAAAAAATGAATTTTTCCTTTTAGACTATTAAAATAGTTAATTAGCTGGAAATGCATTTATTATCCCCCATATAGCCACAACTTGAATCATAATAATGGAAAGTAAATAGAAAGTGGGGTTCTTTTTGATATAGGTCGAAAATTTTATATTAGCTATGGTAAATAAATAGTTAATAATTATTGCTCCGAAAATTACTATTGCAATAAAGTTGTGCGTGTCCCACATAGTCTTAAGAAGCTTGCCGAGCCTAACTGTGGGTGGGTGTCCTATAGGCCTAAATTCTGATAATAAGTGCGACACTGCAAGACAGGTGTAGAAGAAGCCAACTGCTGAAGTTGGTACACTTCTTTTCACCACAAAAACAAGCAGTACAAACATGAATTATCAGCAGTTGACCGAAGGGAAACGATACCAGATTTCCGCTCTTTTAGAACAAAAAATGTCAGTGCCCAATATAGCCAATGCCATTAAGTGTCATAAAGCCACGGTTTATCGTGAATTAAAGCGTAACAGGCAAGCAAAACGCTATTGCCCTAAGGAAGCACACACTCTTTGTCTAACAAGACGAAAGAGGTCTGCAAAGTATCGAATACCAACAAAAACGATCAATTATATACGGACTCTTATTGAGTTTGACTGGAGTCCAGAGCAAGTATCTAACGTATTGAGGCTATGTGGCGTTCCAGTCAGTCATGAGTGGATTTATCAATACATTCATGATGATAAAAGGCGCAAAGGAATACTTTACCGACACTTAAGGCAGGGTCATAAGCGCTATCGAAAAGGCAAACGAACAAAAGATGAAGTTATAAAGAACGCTGTATCCATAGAGGAGCGTCCTGATATTGTCGATACGCGAAAACGTTTTGGAGATTGGGAGATAGACACGGTTTTAGGTAAAAGTGGAACAGGCTCGATTGTCACGCTACTTGAGCGAACGACGCGTTTTTACTTGATAAAGAAAGTGAATTCAAAGTCTGCCGTAGATGTCACTCAAGCGACAATAGAGTTGTTAATGCCCTTTAAAGATCACGTACATACGATTACAGCAGATAACGGTAGAGAATTTGCTCATCACGCTAAGATTGCAGAAGCGCTGGATACCAAAGTCTATTTTGCCCACCCTTATAGCTCTTGGGAGCGTGGCGCGAACGAAAACAGTAACGGTCTTTTAAGGCAATATGTGCGTAAAGGAACAGATTTAAGAGAGATTGAAGATGACATGATTCACTGGGCGATGACGAGAATCAACTATCGCCCAAGGAAGTGTTTAGGGTTTAAGCAGCCAGCAGTCGTATTTAAAGAGATGTGCTTAGCGGCTTGAAATGAAAAGTGTCGCACTTCGAACTTGAATTCAGGTCCAATCTTGAAGCTTCGATGAGTCGGTCCATTCAAAATAAGAAACGTTGTAGCCTTTCTTCTTATACATATCATATATGCTATAAACGATTCTTTGACCTATATCGTGCATGCCCCCTACAAAAGCGGTAATACTAGTGACGGCGTGAACGTCTAATCGCGTTTCGCCAATTAGGGGACTCTATGGTGCTGCATGCCACGTTTCGACTTCAACCCTATCAAGAGAGTGTGATTCATCTAAATATAGTAAGATGTAGTTCCTTACCCATTTATTTTTGTCTTCCTCAGGTTTCCGTGCTTGATACCGATTATCATAGTTGTTGTAATTATAACTCCAGTTTTGTTCTTCTAGGAAATCTATAATCTCCTGTTCACTTGCACCTCTATTTAAATGCTCATGAATATACGACTTCAATTCATTTGCTGACATTGTGTCTCCATTTTTACAGCCAACTAAAAATATGCATAATGCAATAGTAATAGATAAAATGATTTTTAAATTTTTCATAGAAGAAGCCCTTATAAACCTTGATCCCATCCTGGAACACCAACTACTGGAGTTGGTCTATCAATTCCCAAATGCTCTACAAATGAGAACGCATAAGAGTTGCTATTGGGGCCTGATGGGAAGTAGGCTATTTTCTTACTGTTGATGTTGGCAGCATAGGATTTCATGTCTGATACGACACTATCATATGAAACTGCTAGTTCTGCAACTTCTTGAATGAATTTTGTGTCTTCTGGTTTATCAAATGGTGTTAGGCTATCCCATGTTGTAGCATGCGCTTTAATTGTTCCAAATCCGTATCCTCCGAACTCTCCATATCCCGCTGATGCTGATGCTGAGCCGCCTTGACTCGCTGATGTGGATGCTGCACCTGATCCAAATGCAGTATTAGCGCTAGGGCCCGCTCTAGTCATATATATTTGACCTGTGGTCGGGTCTTCAACCATAACAAAGGTGTGGTATTGGCCATGTACGCCGTACCCCGCAGCTTGAGTGTAGCCAAACTTGATCTTAACAAGCCCTTTTTTTTCAGTTTCGTTTCGTTTTTTTTCTAATCTATCTAAAATATTGTTGCGTTTGGCTGAATAGTAATCGAGCCTCTTAAGCTGAGCTTTTCTTTGCCTTTTATTCTGATAGTCATGCTTTATGCGCTCTTTTGCTTCCGTTTTACTAAAGCCATTCCCCCCACGCTTACGATCCCTAGATTTTTCTCTACGTATCTTATCATCGGTATGAGGATCATGAATAATCTCTCTAAACCCACTAGGATCAACCAACCTCAAAGGACTGTTCCATACGTAACTATAACGGTTGTAACTCTGGAGGTAGGTAGGTTTGTTGATAAAAGGATCCGCACTGGTAAACCTTGCGATCTCTGGGTCATACACCCGACCATTCATGTGGATTAATTCTACATTATCCAAATGCTCGTGGTTGGTGAATCCGCGATTGATGCCAAAGTTCGCTAGGCTGATGATGTCGATCGGTTGCGCATCTTCAATGGTGGGCAAGTCCATGCGTTTGCCCCAAGGGTCGTAGAATAGGCGTTTGACTTCGCCTGTTTCACTGACGGTGGCGATGAGGGTGTTGAGGTCATCGCGTAGGGTATAGGTGACTTTCTCGGCATTGCTATCGACTTTTTCAACGATTGCAAAATCGCCTAGCTGGATTCGGTGGTAGGTGTGTCCGTCACGAATTTCTTTTTCATACGCACCAATGTAGTAGGTGGTGCTGGCGACGGTGCCAGTATTGACCTTTTTGAAGCGCGCTTGATCGGGGCCGTAGGTGAAGGTGGACACCTCGGAGCCTTTACTAATACGGTTTGGCTTATTAAAGCGGGTGTACTGGAACGTTCGTCCGTCGCCAGAGGCCATATTGCCATTGGGGGCTATGACGTCAATGGCAATATGATTGGGTGTCCCATATTAGTTTCTGAATCGTGAGTGGGTGTCTATTAGGATAACTCTACACAGTCTAATAATAGGCCGGATATACGGCAGTACGACCCTTTATTCATGATGATTGACTAGAAAAGATCAAGATTGGTTAATAAGAGAGTAAAAAATCACCCTGAAAAGAGTTACTCGGTTAAGTGCAGCCTTGACCTAGCCGGAGCGTCCATATATGGCTTGTATAGATTTTCCTTGTCTAGATTAGGGGAATTCTCCAATTGTCCAAAGCCAAGAAAAGACAAGAATATATGAAAATATTAAGGACCAAAATGACCGTGGATGAACTCTAACTATATAAATTAGTATTTTTAAGGGGCCTACTAGTAGAATTTTTTCTCGAATAGCCCATTTAGGGATTGAGCTCTTAAATGGAATGTCGAGCTCTTCAAAAAGATCATAAGCAACCTTGAAAAAAAGATACATAACTCTAGAAAATAAAGGGAATATAAAAAATATAAAGAGTATTAATGTGTTGTTGTCCATTCATAAAAACCTATTAATCAGTCAAATAAACTTGACAGCGATATGTAGTCACCGATGCCTGCTGAAAGGTGACCTCCGGGAGTAGGAATACCAAGATTTCCATCTATAGAAGTCATGCCACTACTATTTTGAGAAGCTTGAAGTAATCCACTTGCGCCGACTTCAACTTCAGAAGAGGAGCCGGAATAGTTATTAACATCTGTTGGCAGTTTTTGACTTAATCCAACTCCCGTATCCCAATCAACCCCCCCATAAATTGAACCAAATACTCCCCAATCATCTCCGTAGTAAGCTCCCAATTCAAATCCGATACCAACAACCACGAAAAAGTCGAATGTAAATGCCGTTCCGGTAATCTGTGTAAGGGGAGGTTCTGAGGTTTTCGGGGTTATTTTTTCATTTTCATATTCATCACGTGAAGGTCTATCATCATCCCAACCGTCGTCATTATCGTAGTGCCCATCGGCATAATCTTTAGCGTCTCCTTCTCCACTTTCTTCGTCATAATCATCGGAATAAGGGTCTAGATAGCTACCATCGTCGTCAATCTCAAAGCCGCTTGGATCTGTATATCGCAATGGATTGTTCCAAGTATAGCTATAGCGGTTATAGTTTTGTAGATACGTAGGGTCTTGTATGATTGGATCCGCACTGGTAAACCTCGCGATCTCTGGGTCGTACACCCGACCATTCATGTGGATCAAGCCTACATTATCCAAATGCTCATGGTTGGTGAATCCGCGATGGATCCCAAAGTTCGCTAGGCTGATGATGTCGATTGGTTGAGCATTACCAATGGTGGGTAAGTCCATGCGTTTGCCCCAAGGGTCGTAGAACAGGCGTTTGACGTCGCCCGTTTCACTGACGGTGGCGATGAGGGTGTTGAGGTCATCGCGTAGGGTATAGGTGACTTTCTCGGCATTGCTATCGACTTTTTCGACAATAGCAAAGTCGCCTAACTGGATTCGGTGGTAGGTGTGTCCATCTCGAATTTCTTTTTCATACGCGCCAATGTAGTAGGTGGTGCTGGCGACGGTGCCGGTATTGACCTTTTTGAAGCGGGCTTGATCGGGTCCGTAGGTGAAGGTGGACACTTCAGAGCCTTTACTAATACGGTTCGGTTTATTAAAGCTGGAGTACTGGAACGTTCGTCCGTCGCCAGAGGTCATATTGCCATTGGTGGCTATGACGTCAATGGCAATATGATTGGGTGTCCCACATTAGTTTGTGTGTGCCTTAGATATTGCATTAATTCAAGGCTCTAAATGGACTTGCTCCCCACGATCCCTCAAGTATGCTACAACTTTCATGCACCATTCATATAGCTTATTGTCCGGATCAATTAGATTTCGATTTAATCTGTCTTCGATTACATCAATAATTGTTGTCCCCCATTTATCCTTAATATGATAATCAGCACCTTGCTTCAACATATAGTATACAATATCGTACTGGTTTAGAGTGGTTGCGGCCATCAATGCTGTTTCTCCCGAGGCGTCAGTTGTATTAACGTCTGCACCAAACTCGATTAGCAATTTTATATGTTCAAGTTTTCCTGGTGAGACTGTATCAACAAGAATTGGTAGTTTCCTTTCGGGGTTGTAAAAATTTGGGTTGCCTCCATATTTTAAGGCTTCCTCTAGAAACCAAGGATCATCCTCGCCAGCGGCGAACGTCATTACTGAGTCTCCCCCACGTATAATGATATTGGGATCAGCTCCATTTTCTAGTAAAGCCTGAAAACCTGTCCTATTGCGAGCGCCAAATGCCCACATCAGTGACGTCATATTATCTTTTCCAGTGTCGTTTATCCTTGCTCCTTCGCTTAATAGCTGTTTAATCGCTCTCTCATCTCCTCGTGCGGCAGCTATACTTAAATCAATGCTTTTTTGATCTTCGAAGAATTCCTGTATCTGATGACCTTTAACTTGGTCGCCTAAATACTCATATGCGGTTAATGATCCAGCTACAAATAACACGATTGTCACGATAACTCTTAATATCATTTTTGCTCCTATTGCACTGTATCCAAAGCTTTTATAACACTATCCATACCATGCATATTAGTTTGTAAGACTGTGCTTGCACCAAATACAGAGGCGGGTGTTCCCCAAATGCTACTCAGGTTATGTGTAGGGGGGAGGCTAATTCGCACACCCAATGCGCTTGCGAGTGGGGTTGTATCTTGCAGGCTTGACAGTATTTCTCCTTCAACGTAGTAGGCTTTTACTAATTGAGAAGCTTCATGAATATTCCCGCCATAGTTCTTAATCGTATCTTCAGTAACTCCGGCTGCATTGAATGTAGTTGCTTTTATACCGTGCACTACTGAAGCTGCACTTGCCAACCCTCCTCCCAGAGAATGCCCTGTCAATGAAAAGTTGCTAGTGCCTTTCGAGAGGGTTCTTGCGATTTTTCGGGTATTCCTAATTGCTAGGTCGTATTGCTTCGAAAACTTTCCTAAGCCTTGTTGAAAGTTATTAACCCAATCTTTACCTGTTTCCGTTCCCGCAAATGCGTAAATATACTCGTTTTCTATAGAATCATAGTAGAGCCTAGACTTAAATCCCGACTTATCGTGAAGAAAATCGATGTCTTCGAGTCCTAAATCGATCAACTCCTGAGCTGATACTGGTGAAACCCCTTCTGGTAGGTGCCCCCCTTTTCCATAAACATGCCGATTAATCATAGCGTCACGTTTCTTTTCTCTAGCAATTCTTTGATTTTTGCGATCCCATTTTTTTATGCGATCCCAAGCTTTTTTTACCGCATCCTTAACCCTATCCCAAGTACTTTTCCCCTCGGTCTCAAACCCACTGGGGTCTGTATATCTTAGTGGGTTATTCCAAACATAACTATAGCGGTTATAGCTTTGAAGGTAAGTTGGCTTTTGTATCAAAGGATCCGCACTGGTAAACCTTGCGATCTCTGGGTCGTACACCCGACCATTCATATGGATCAAGCCTACATTATCCAAATGCTCATGGTTGGTGAATCCTCTATTGATCCCAAAGTTTGCTAGGCTGATGATGTCGATCGGTTGCGCATCTTCAATGGTGGGCAAGTCCATGCGTTTGCCCCAAGGGTCATAGAATAGGCGTTTGACTTCGCCTGTTTCACTGACGGTGGCGATGAGGGTGTTGAGGTCATCGCGTAGGGTATAGGTGACTTTCTCGGCGTTGCTATCGACTTTTTCAACGATTGCAAAATCGCCCAGTTGGATTCGGTGGTAGGTGTGTCCGTCTCGAATTTCTTTTTCATACGCGCCAATGTAGTAGGTGGTGCTGGCGACAGTGCCGGTATTAACCTTTTTGAAGCGCGCTTGATCGGGGCCGTAGGTGAAGGTGGACACTTCGGAACCTTTACTAATACGGTTTGGCTTATTAAAGCTGGTGTACTGGAACGTTCGTCCATCGCCAGAGGTCATATTGCCATTGGCGTCGTAGCAGTAGTTACCTTTGCCAGTAATGCTAGTGACGGCGTGTGGGCCGGCTTGAATGCCACAAGGGTTCTGACCGTAGGTGTAGTCGCCGACGTCGGTTTTTTGGGTAATGTTGCCCAGCGCATCGTACTGCATACTTACCGAGTTATGAGAGCTGCCCGCGATGCTTGTCGTGTAGGCGGTTAATCGGCTGAGATTATCATAGGTGTAGCCCACGTTAACATTAGAGAAGTATTCGACTTTGTTGCTTAGGTTGCCAAGCTTATTCCAGTTGTAGAAGTAATACAGCAGGCCGTTGTTGTTGAGTTTAACATCAATGCTTTCAACGTTTTCGATGTCTGAGCGGTAGCCTTTTTCTGTTGTCAGTGCGCCATTGTTCATTGCGTACTTTTTGAGCATGCCACGCGCATCAAAGCCAGTGGTTTCCCATAGCACATTGCTGCCGTTGGTGATTTTATCGGCAAAGCCCAATGTCGGATGGTAATGGGTACTGGCCGTATAACCAGTAGGGTAGCGTGTCGACGTTAAGCGAGCGTACTGATCGTATTGGTTTGTATGCTCGTACGTATCGCCATCGATACTGGTAATTGTTCTGTCGAGCTGTCCTTGTGTTGTATAGATGTAGCGCTCAGTTTTTCCGTTACCTTGCATCGAGCAAAGTTTGCCTACCCCGTTGGCACAGCTGTCATACGTCCAGTAGCTGTGAGTGTCACTGGCATGACGTTCTTTCATGCGACCAAGTGCATCGTAGGTGAAAGTCGTCGTTTGTCCGAGTGCATCGGTTTGGCTTTTCAGTTTGCCGTCGAGGTAATAGGTATAAGACCACTCTCCCATATCTGGGTCGTTCATTTGAGTTTTGCGACCAAGTAGGTCATACCCTAATTGAACTTGATTGCTACTGGAATCGGTTGTTTGTACTAAGCTGCCAAGCGCATCGTATTGGAAATCTACTGTTTCACCGTTGTGGTCAATGGTTTGGGTAATTTGTCCTAACGCATTACGAATTTCTTGCTTTTCTCGTGTTCCGTCTGTCGTAACCAGCTCAACTCTGGTTTCTCGCTCATTGAAGTGTTGAAAGCGCTGGTTCCCATTTGGAAAGGTCTCTTTTATCACGCGATTAAGGACATCGTATTCTTTAACCGTAACCTGTTGATCATTCAAACCATCGGAAACGTAGTAGGGGGAATAGGATTTCGTTTCGCGGCCTAGTTCATCGTATTCTACTTTTTGGATGATGGTTTCGACTTTGCCTTCTTTTAGACCTTGGGTGTGCGTTTCTATCAACTGATTGTTTGCATTAAAGTATTGCACTGTATCGGTTGTTAGCGTACTCGACTGGGTTATCTTGTATTGAGCGCCCGATACTCCGTCGCATGAATCACACCATGCTCTATCCCAACGCGTCGTTTGATTATTAGCCGTTTGTGTTGCCTTTCTGCCAAAGCTGTCATACGTGACTGAGGCGACTTGGCCGTCAATCGCGGTCGTACTGGTGGCTAACCACGGAAAGCGACTGTCTTCGTAGCGATAGTGTTCGGTTTGGTTGAGTGCATTGGTTGTACTGGTAAGTTGATACGGAGCTTCATTATTGTAAGACAGTGATGTTGTACGGGCGGCGATATCTGCACCAGTCAATGTCGTCGAAGCTAATTGTCCACGAACATTGTATTTATATTCTGTTTGCGCTTTTAGTGCAGCATTGTCAGGCTCTTGTGTCTTAGTTTTGAGCTGACCGTTCTGATCGTAATCAAAGTGCTGGGTGCGCGTTAAGCGGTTGTCTTGTCCGTAAGGAAGTTGTCCATTAAACACTTCTGACGTTGTTGTTTGACGCTTCAGCATGGGTGGACGATTAGCAAATTGTCCATCGGCGTAGTAGGTGTAATGTGTCTCGGTTTGATTTATTTTTCCGCTTAGCTCATTACAGGTTTTAGGTGTTGCGGAAAGGAAAGGGTTGCTTTTCGCAACACACTCGGTCGTTGTACTTATTTGGTAGTTAAAATCACTTCCAAATAAGTCATAACTTGTTTCAATCGATTGTGTGCTGGTAAAGAGGTCGTTTAAGTCCTTTTTAACCGTCGTGCTGGTTTTCGGATAGGAGAAGAATGTCCCAGACTTTTTCTCTGTATTGTACTGGGTTGCCGTGCGTGTCAACTCGATGTCGCCTAGCTTTGATACGACTTGAACAGGCATGCCCGTTGTGCGGTTTTCCCAATCTTGGGAGTAGGTGGTTTCGGTGACGATGCCTGTTTGCTCGTCAGTGCGAGTGATTTTTTCGAAGCCTAGGGAGCTTTGAGTTTTCTTATTAATTAGATGACGACTAAATTTATAAGAAATTGAACGAGCGATGTTGTAGGAGGATTTAATTGTATACTTTGATACAACAGGACTTTTTATTGGGCTAGTTAATGTAGGGTATTGAGAAGTATAAGAGGCATCTTCTATAAATTTATTATAATTGAAGGCTGTTGTGACACCCTTACCGTCAAATATTGCAGATAGTATGTTAGCTTTTTTATTTTCTGTTGTTATAGATTGACAGCTTACAAAACTATTAGACCCTGTAGAGCTGCCAACTGCTCTACAATAACTGCTATTATTTTCGCCATTTATCTTTACCCACCAACGTCTATTTGAATATCCCCAATCACTCATAGATATTTGGGCGTTCTCGATGTTTGTTCCAGTGGATAATGCGCAAGCTATAAAGCTTCCGGAACCAGTTGAAGCTCCAACAGCTCTACAGTAATCAGAGCGGCCGTCTCCATTGAAGTCAACCCACCAACGTCTATCTGAATACCCCCAATCCCTCATAGGAATTTGGGTATTTTGTAAGCTTGTTCCTGCGGAGAGTGCGCACGCAATAAAGCTCCCAGAGCCGGATGAAGCTCCAACGGCCCTGCAGTAGTCGGATCGACCATCTCCATTGAAGTCGACCCACCAACGTCTATCTGAATATCCCCAATCACTCATTGGGATTTGGATGTTTTCAACGCCTGTTCCGGTGGATAGTGCACACGCAATAAAGCTCCCAGAGCCCGATGAAGCTCCAACGGCCCTGCAGTAGTCGGATCGACCATCTCCATTGAAGTCGACCCACCAACGTCTATCTGAATATCCCCAATCACTCATTGGGATCTGGATGTTTTCAATACCTGTTCCGGTAGACAATGCACACGCAATAAAGCTCCCAGAGCCTGATGAAGCTCCAACGGCCCTGCAGTAGTCGGATCGACCATCTCCATTGAAGTCGACCCACCAACGTCTATCTGAATATCCCCAATCACTCATTGGGATCTGGATGTTTTCAATACCTGTTCCGGTAGACAATGCACACGCAATAAAGCTCCCAGAGCCTGATGAAGCTCCAACGGCCCTGCAGTAGTCGGTTCGACCGTCTCCATTGAAGTCGACCCACCAACGTCTATCTGAATATCCCCAATCACTCATTGGGATTTGGGTGTTTTCAATGCCTGTTCCGGTGGATAGTGCACACGCAATAAAGCTCCCAGAGCCCGATGAAGCTCCAACGGCTCTGCAGTAGTCAGAACGTCCGTCGCCGTCAAAATCGACCCACCAACGTCGATCATTGTATCCCCAATCAGAAATTTGGTGTTTTATAGCGCTATTTTCTTGTCCTTGTTTTTGCCAAGAAAAATTTGAAGTAGGGAGGCATTGGGTATCTACACAACGCTTAATACTGTCTAGTCGAGCTGGCGAAGCAGAAGAAAAATCGTTGTATGAAAATAGGAAATATGTCTCTAATTTAGATCCCCAGTGTATTTTTGAAAGTACATGGCTGCTGATTTTCTGTGAATCTGCAGAAAAAGAGATATCGCGGTATTTTGAGTCTATGTAATCTAGGTGGATTGTATAATCACTATAAGATATTTGAACTAATTGCAAATTTCCTTTTTGCATTATGGTTTTGTATTTATAGCTTAATGAGTTGTTTTTAATGTCTGTTACTGAGCGTAAGGCCCATTCTAATATTGAGCCAGCATGCTTACCGTTTGCAATTAGTTTGGAATCACTTGTATCGCCATATGTGTATATGTGTCCGTTTGATGCAACTACTTTCCAAAATTCAGGTGCTCCATCACTTCCCCCAACCGATACCACTTTTAAATTAGGATTACTTTCCGGTCGATACTCCGCACCAACACTGCCGTATGCGCCACTTACAACTTTGAGTTTCTGGCCATCCAGACAAAAACGGTCATTGTTAAAATTAACGGCTTTGATAAAGCCATCTTGCGCCATATTGGCGTTACAGCGCGTAATTTCGGATAAGCCTGTTAATGCCCAGCCAACACCAAGCAATCCATTTCCACGTTGGCTGTTGTAGTTTAAAGCAAGGTTAGGTTGTAACCCGTTTATGCCGGGCGGTACTTCAATGGGGATAGTGTAAGTGGCGGCGCCAGAAGGAGATACGCCAGCTTCACCAGGGATGGATCCTACAAGGGTGTCTGAAAAGGCGCTGCGAGCGAAGAGTAAAAATAGGGCAGTAGTGATGGTCGTAAGAACAATACGAACGGCAGATGTGCGCATCGACAGCTTCCTTCCTTGGTCAGTCTTTTAGAAAAAATTGAATATTAGTGCAATTATTTTACAAAATTTGACGTAATTGTAAAATAATTGTTTGTTTAGTCAAGATTTTGCTGGCTTTCTATCCAAGTAAACCGTCCCAATTCCCAAAACAATCAAGAGCAAAATCAACCCATAAAGGGGTAAGTTGCCGTATCTAACATAAGGTGTAATACCACTTGTGGTGTGGATTTCACCTTCTAAGGTTGCTCTTACAAATTGGGGGAGCATGCCTTTAATATTGCCGTTGTGATCGATGATGGCGGTAATGCCAGTATTGGTGGCGCGAAGTACGGGTCTGCCTGTTTCTTTTGCACGAAACTCTGCGATCTGTAGATGTTGCCACGGGCCAATGGAGTCACCGAACCAGCCGTCGTTGCTGATGGTAATGAGTAAATCGCTGTCTCTTATCATCTTTCGAACCAGTTCAGGGTAGACAATTTCGTAACACACAAAGGGTGCCACGCCGAGCTCGCCTGCTTGAAGGACAGGTTGGTTGGGCTCGCCTAAACTGAATTCGGACATTGGCATGCCAAAGATGTCGAGTATCGGCCCGACCCATTCGCTAAAGGGGATGTATTCGCCAAAGGGAACGAGGCGCTGCTTATTGTATAAACCGAAACCGTTTCCCGTTGCCCAGACGGAGTTGTAAAAGGTTTGCTTTTCTTTATCCCAAACAGGGACGCCTGTTATTAAGGTTGTCTTACTTTGTGCAAGCTCGTCGGAGAAGCTTTTTAGGTGGGGCTCTACTTGGCTGAGTAGATAAGTAATGGCAGTTTCAGGCCATATGACGAGATCGGCATCCAGATGATTAATGGTGGCTTGTTGGTAGTAGGCGAGAGTTGGCCCTGCTTGATCGGCCAGCCATTTTTCATCTTGTGGCAGGTTGCCCTGAATTAATGAGACTTTGAGTGTTTCTTTTTCTTCGACGTATTGAGGCGAGGTGGCGTTGAGCCATGCGCTTGTTCCCCATAGCGCCAGTAGAATGAGGCCGAGTAGTGCATTGCTTATGCGCTTTTCCCATACAATACAGGCAAACCAGTGGGCTGTAAGCAGGACAATGAAGCTTGTAAGCCAAATGCCACCAATAGGCAGTAGTTCGAAGAGCCACGTATTTTGAATTGCGTAGCCTGGAAGTAGCCAAGGGAAGCCTGTAAACAACACAGCCCTAAGCCCTTCAAATGCAAGCAAGGAAAGGGCTGTAATCAAAGAAAGAGGTAAGACATTGTATTTAGTGCGGATGTGCCAGCTTAGCCAGCCGGCCAGCCCCCAATACAGAGCCATGACAGCGACAAACCCAAATGTTATGGCGATGGCGATGACTAAACTGACTTGGCCAAAGTTCGCAATGCTGACGTAAATCCACGATACGCCAGCGCCGAAGAAGCCTAGTCCTAAAGCGAGTCCTCTATATAGAGCTTGTTTGGCTTTGTGGGCACTTAAGATTGCAATTGGGAACGCAGCAGAGGAAACAAAGTAAGCGGGCCAAATCTGATAAGGATCAAATGCGAGCACGCCGATAGCGCCGCTTAGAACAAGCAAGACAATAAAGAGGTATTCGTTTGTATTAATTTTGCTTGCTAGGCGGCGACACCACCCCAAGCCATCTTGATTAACTTGGGTGGTGTTTGAGGCTTGCATGTTAGATCACGTCTTCCTGAGTGGATTGAGTTACTTGAATGGTTTTGACTCGGCGACCATCGGATTTGATGATGCTGAAATGAAAACCATTGAATTCGATTTCTTCACCGCGATTCGGAACGTGGCCAAATTGCTGAACGATGATGCCACCTATGGTGTCAAACTCTTCTTCGCTAAGTTCTGTTTTGAAAAATTCATTGAACTCTTCGATAGAGCATAAAGCGGGTACAAGGAAAACCTTGTTATTGTCCGTAGGTTGAATTGCTTCGCTGTCTAATTTATCGGTTTCGTCTTCGATTTCACCAACGATTTGCTCAAGTACGTCTTCAATTGTGACTAGACCGGACACACTGCCGTATTCGTCTAACACGATGGCCATGTGGTAGCGTTTGGTTCGAAACTCGTTAAGCAAAACGTTTAAGCGTTTGCTCTCAGGAATGAAGTTCGCTGGGCGCAAACGAGCTAAAAGATCGTCTTGGTCTATTTCTCCGGCTTTAAACAGTAGAGGCAGTAGATCTTTTGCTAATAAAACACCTAGAATTTCATCAGAGTCTTCACCTACAACAGGGAAGCGAGAGTGCGACGAATCAATGACCTTGCGAATGGATGTCTTTGGGTCATCTTCAGACTTAATGACAATCATCTGAGAGGGCGGAATCATGATGTCGCGGGCTTGAACTTCAGATACTTCTAATGCACCTTCAGCAATAGAGAATGCATCTTGATCAATGACCTCCGATTTCACTGCAGTGTCGAGTAGGTTGATAATGTCTTTTCTACTTCTCGGTTCGTCATTAAAGGCTTGCGCTAAACGTTCGAACCAGGATTTTTGATGATCACTGGAGCTACTCGATCGATCTTCACTCATTGTTGTTAGAACTCACTCTACTAATAAATATGGGTCTGGAATGTTTAAGGTTGCTAAGATTTGAGTTTCCAAAGCTTCCATTTCTTCTGCTTCATCATCCTTTATATGATCATAACCGCGTAAATGCAATATGCCATGCACGACCATATGGCACCAATGGTGATTTAAGTCCTTTTTTTGGTCTCGGGCTTCTCGCTCAACAACTTGACGGCAAATGACCAAGTCGCCTAATAGCGGGAGTTCAACGCCATCTGGAACTTCAAATGGGAAGGATAAAACGTTTGTTGGTTTGTTTTTGCCACGATATTCGTTATTTAGTGTTTGGCTTTCTTCTTCGTCAACCAAACGTATTGTCATTTCATAACAAGTATCATGGTCTTTAGGCAGTGCGGATTCTGCCCAAAATTCGAACTCTTTATGAGACGGCAGGCCGTCGTTTTCTTCGGTGGCAATTTGAAGATCTAAATCCACATTTTGCATGTTTATCTATTCGCCTCGACTTTTTCCGCTGCTTTCGCTTTTTCGCGTTCTAGCGCTCTTTCCTTCTTCTCGACTTCTTGTTCTTCATCGAACTTGTCATAAGCCTCAACAATGCGTTGTACCAATGGATGACGTACAACATCAGCAGAAGCAAATTGAGTCATGCTAATGCCGTTAACATTGTCGAGTACGTGCATGGCGTGAGCCAAGCCAGAAGAAGTGCCTCGCGGCAAGTCGATTTGAGTACGGTCGCCGGTGATCACTGCGGTTGAACCAAACCCAATGCGGGTTAGAAACATTTTCATTTGTTCGCGTGTGGTGTTCTGGCTTTCGTCGAGAATAATGAAGGAGTTGTTTAGTGTTCGGCCGCGCATAAAAGCAAGTGGTGCGATTTCGATCACATTTTTCTCGATCAATTTATCGACCAGTTCAAATCCCAGCATTTCGTATAGTGCATCATAAAGAGGGCGTAAGTAAGGGTCGATCTTTTGAGTAAGGTCACCAGGTAGGAAGCCTAACTTTTCACCTGCTTCGACAGCAGGACGTACTAGCATGATTCGCTCAACTTTATCGGCTTCTAGTGCTTCAACGGCGCAGGCGACGGCAAGGTAGGTTTTACCCGTTCCAGCAGGCCCGATACCAAAGTTAATGTCGTGTTTACGAATTTGCTTTACATAGTTTTGCTGATTTTTACCTTTGGGTTTGATATACGCTTTACGGGTTTTTATCACCAACGCATCTTTTTCTGGTTTGCCTTTTGCGAGAGCCTCAATTGCCGACTCTTGTAAATATAGGTGAATTGTCTCAGCAGAAATGTCCTTCTGAGCTAACGCCTCGCGATACATATTTTGTAACAGCATCTTTGTCGCGGCAACACGATCAGTGTCTAAGCCACTGATGTTGAAGTTCTCACCACGGTACTGAATGGTAACATCGAGGCGTTTCTCGATCAGTTTCAGATGTTCGTCGAGTTGACCGCAAAGGGCTGCGATAGCAGGAGCCTCAACAGGCTCCAAGCGTAATTGCTGTATTGTTTGGGTTGTTTCCAAGAGAGACCTTTATTTGCTACTGAATATGTCGATAAAGCGTTTATCGAAGATTTATAACTGATAATCGTCATCAAGTTCTGAACCCGCTAACTCGCCTAATAGAGAGTTAGGGTAGGCATCAGTAATGACAACATCGGCAAACTTACCAATTAATTTTGGATCATCTGCTCGGAAATTAACAATTCGATTGTTTTCGGTACGGCCTTGTAGTTGACCTGGGTCACGTGGTGAATAACCACTTACAAGAATTCGCTCAATATTGCCCACCATGTTTAGACTGATGTCGTAGGCTTGCTGCGAGATACGGCGTTGCAAGATCGCAAGACGCTCTTTCTTCAATTCTTCTGGCGTGTCGTCTTCAAGATCAGAAGCGGGAGTGCCGGGGCGTTGGCTGTAAACGAAACTGAAGGAGTGATCAAAGCCAATTTCTTGAATGAGGTTCATCGTATCAATGAAGTCGTCATCGGTTTCGCCTGGAAAGCCAATAATAAAGTCTGACGATAAACTAATTCCAGGTCGAGCGTCTTTAATGCGGTTAATTTTATCAATGTAATATTGACGGTCGTGGCCACGCTTCATTGCACTAAGAACATTATTTGCGCCACTTTGAACAGGCAAGTGCAAATGACTGACAAGTTTTGGTTCTGTTCGGAATGCCTCAATAAGACTGTCTGTGAATTCGACAGGATGCGATGTTGTAAAACGAATGCGTTCAACACCCTCAATACGAGCGATAGCGTGGATGATATCTGCAAGATCGGCTTCATCGCCGTCTTGAGTTTCACCGCGGTACGCATTTACGTTTTGGCCAAGTAGGTGAATTTCACGAACGCCTTGCTCGGAAAGTTGAGCGACTTCTTTTAATACATCTTCATAAGGGCGGCTAACTTCTTCGCCACGTGTGTAAGGAACGACGCAGAATGTACAGTATTTACTGCAGCCTTCCATTACGGATACAAAGGCTTCTGCACCTTCAACGCGTGGAGCGGGGAGGTGGTCAAACTTCTCAATTTCTGGGAAGGTAACGTCGGTTATCGGGATATGAGTTGCGGCAGCGTCGACCATTTCTGGCAGCTTATGCAGCGTTTGAGGCCCAAAAATCATATCTACATGTTTTGCGCGTTTGCGAATATTATCGCCTTCTTGGCTGGCCACACAGCCACCAACACCAATAACGAGATCTGGGTTCTTTGCTTTTAGCTTCTTCCAGCGCCCTAGTTGGTGATAAACCTTGTCTTGCGCTTTTTCACGAATGGAACAGGTGTTAAGAAGAAGGACGTCTGCTTCTTCTGCGTTTTCTGTTATTTCCATTTCGTGACTATCACCCAACAAGTCAGCCATACGAGACGAGTCATACTCGTTCATCTGGCAGCCGTGAGTTTGAATGAATAATTTTTTTGCCATGTAAATCTGTAAACCTAAAAATGTGTGTCAAATGACTTTGTGCACATTATATTGGGCTTTAAGGCGGAAGCCCAGAGGCAAGACGAACTATTCCGTTTTAGTGTCGTTATAAACTCCTAAACTTAGGCGACATTTCCGTTTTGTTTGCATAAAATGAAAATGTGGTCAAATTAGGATAGGGAGAGTGCGTGCGTAAGCTAGTCGGTTTAGGGTGTTTTACAGCGCTTTTTAGTCAGTTTATTTTGGCTGAAGAGTTGGCGTTACCAAATTTCGAGGCGGGGGTTGGCGTTGGTGGTGCTTCTAATGCTAACGCTTATGATCTGGACTTAACCATCAACATCCCCTTGCCATATTATATGAGTGGTCAACTCCTGCTTGATAGTGATTTCATTAGTGGTGATGGTCCATTAGGAAGTTATTCGCAATCTGAGTTCTCGGGTTTGGTGTATGTGCGTAATCAGAATGGTCGATTAGGCTTTGGGCTGGGGCAAAAACAAAACAAACCACGGGATAGCCGTCGCTCGAGCGAATCCACGGTGATTGGGAGGGCAACTGCTGCATTTTATATTGGTAATTTTACCGTTTCGACCATGTATATTAACTATGATTCTGATTTAGATAATGCGTCGTCAAGCGAGTCTGGTTTTACCTACTTTCCTACAGAGCACCGCAGTGTATCGTTATTTCGAGAGGTGTTTGATAACGAAGAGGCCTGGCGAATTGAAATGGCTTCGAAATATGATAAGGAAGGGTTGTCTAGTATTCGTTTGATCGCGCGAGATGGCTCATCAGAGGACTCATTTTATCTCGCGCTTCAATACCGATATTACTTTGATCGAAGTTATACGCTCAAAGAAAGAAATCGATTGTTTTATTAGTTGGTCAAGTGTGATGATTTATCAAATGTAGACGCTTAACGCTTAACGCTTAACGCTTAACGCTGAATGCGTCTCCTGGTGTTTTGTAGTCCCACACCGTCCACTTTAATTTGGGGTAAATCTCTTTTGCTTGGAATTTAGACACAACGCTTGCTTGAACGCGTCGGTTTTTTCTGCGCTCAACATCCGTTTCATTTGGGTACATTGGACGAGATTCGCCGTATCCTAAGGCAACGATGCGCTCTATATCGATTTTAAATTTTTCTGACAACGCCTTAGCAATAGATTGTGCACGGCGTTGAGATAGAATTTCGTTAGATTCTTCATCTCCGATATCGTCAGTATGGCCTGTGATAATAGCGATGGTGTTTGGATTCTTTTGTAGGAACTTACCTAACTCTACTAAGCCGGGATAGTATTTAGGTTTAAGATTATATTTGCCAGTCTCGAAATGAACATCGAGCTCACTAGAAAGCGTTTTTACCGTATGGCTGGGACAGCCATTGTTATCAATTAAGCTTTTTAATGGGGTGTCCGGGCAGGTGTCGCGAGCATCAATAACACCGTCTTTGTCTTGATCCTTCAAGCGCTCATAGATGCTTGGGCTCAATAGAGTGTTTGCTTGGCTAATGTTGCTAAGCAGAGAGGCTGAAAGCAAACAGAACGTAATACTAACTGACATCCATTTCATTATTTAGTGATCCAATTCGTTTAAATAGTGGAAACGTAATGTAACAGGTTTAGACCAAAAAACAACCAGACCCCCCTGCTTTTCAGTATAAACTTTCGTTATACTTTTTATGTCATTTTGGCTATTAAGTATTGTGCATGCTCATCGGAAAGTGGAATGATTGACAGTCGGCTTCCTTTTTGTAAAAGCTTAAAACCAGATAATACGGGGTCATTTTTCATATCTTTTAACGTCAGTGGTGTGGGCAATTTCGAGATAAATTCAATGTCTACCATAAACCATCTTGGGTTATCAGGTGTTGATTTGAGATCAAAGTATGGGCTTGTTTCATCCCAGCTCGTATTATCTGGGTATGCTTCTTTATTTACCGATGCGAGGCCAACGATGGCGGGAACTTTGCAGCTAGAGTGATAAAAGAAGACAGTGTCGCCCATTTTCATCTCTTTCATAAAGTTGCGAGCTTGATAGTTTCGAACGCCATCCCAAGGTGATGTTTTCAAGTTTTTTAAATCATCTATCGAGAAGGCGTCTGGTTCAGATTTCATCAGCCAATAGTTCACAAAAAATATTCCTATATTTGCACAATAAAACAATCATTTGATTCATAATTCAATAGATTGTAACTACAATGAGGCATATAAGTGAATGATGGCTGCGAAAATGTGTGGTGCAGCTGCTTCTCAGTGCTTAACTTTCAGTTAATGACATTACTTAGCTTCCCAAAGGAGCGATTTTAAGCGACGGAAAAATAAGTATGAGTCAATTTGCGTGTAAAGAATTCTCAGCGTTAGACAAAGAGCTTAAGGATGATCTTTTAGAGTGCTACCAGGAAGCGCAGCAAGAAATAGAAGAAGTAATTAACGACATAGAAGACAACGGCTTTTCGTTTGATAAGTTGGATAACTTATTTCGTTCTCTTCATAGTATGAAGGGAAATTGTTCTGTTTGTTTTCTAGATCCTCTTGTGGATGCTCTGCATCGACTAGAAGAAATCGTCGATGGTATGCGCGGTGGCTACATTAAGTACGATTATCATCTTGGAGCGCTGATCAATGTCGTAATTGAGCGTGTGTATGCTTTATTGCTGGATCTGTATAAATATCATGGTGCGGACACGGCTCAAATACAGTTAATTCAATCTCATTTAGATAGTATTTACGCAGAAGAAGACGACTCTCAGCGCCCGGAGATGGCGGAAGCTTTCATCGCTATTTTAGAGGATGGAGCCAATGAAGAGGACGATGAAGACGCCTCAAAAAGTTTTGTAGTAAAGGTCGAGTTTACAGAAACTCAGCAAGCCGACATTGATTTGTTTAAAGAGTTTAGTACGCGGTTAAATCGACTATTAGGCTACTCTCCAGAACGAGGGGAGCGTATTCTTAAGCTTGCTCAGCTGATTAACAATGAATGCGCCAGGCCAGTGGATCCCGTTCAGCTAAGTGCTGCTGCCTATATGCATAATATGGGAATGGCAATGATATTAAAGTGTAAAGATGACGAAGCGGCGAGAGAGCAAGCAGAACGAAACCACCCTTTAATTGGTGCGCAGTTATTAAGTAAACATCCCGGCTGGGACGACGCAACCGCGATGGTGAGTGCATATCAAGAGCGGTTTGATGGTACAGGTTACCCTGAAGGTTTAGTGGGCCCACTTATTCCACAAGGAGCGGTGATTCTGGCTATGGCAGTTAAGTTTATAGACATTGTTTGGGGGAAATCGGGTGACGAATATAAAAAGAGTGCCATGCGAGCCATTCAGAAGGTGAATCAACAAAGCGGGAAACGTTTTCCTCCTCATCTGATTGATTCGTTCAACAAAGGAATCCGAAAAGTTCTGGTTGCCCGTAGTAAGTAATGCTACTGGGAAGACGGTTGTTTAGAAGTAGGGGCCTAACAACAAGTGCCTTTTATACTCTGTGTCATTTAGAAACAGTGATGCCTAAGTTAATTCATGATATGACGTATTTGTAAGTAGATTGTGATTCCATTTGTTTTCCACCCCAATTATTCCATTCCGTTTCCTTCGAATCATCGATTTCCTATGTCTAAATTTCGGTTGTTGGCTGAGCAGCTTAGCGAGCTCGGTATCCTGACATCCGAAAACTGCTTTGAGCCTTCGCCGCTTTCGTTAACAGCGTTAATGCGCGCTCATGATAAACATTATGTGCAGCGTTTTGTGCGTGGTCAGCTGACTCAAAAAGAAGAAAAAGAGATCGGCTTGCCTTGGAGTGAATGGCTCGTCGAGCGAACATTGCGGGCTGTTTCTGGCACGATTTTGACGGCTGAACTCGCGTTAGATCATGGCTTGGCATGTCATTTAGCGGGTGGGACGCATCATGCGCATCCTAGCCACGGTGCGGGCTTTTGTATATTCAATGATCTAGCAGTAGCGTCGATCGATTTAATTCATCGAGGGCTAGCAAAAAAGGTCATGATATTAGACTGCGATGTGCATCAGGGCGACGGCACAGTGGCTTTTTTCACGAACAGAGACGATGTGATTCCTGTTTCTTGGCATTGTGATGAAAACTACCCCGTAGATAAGCATCAAGGAGGCGTTAATATTGCCCTTCCAAAGGGCGCAGACGGCAAGTGTTATCTGTCCGTACTCAAAGAAACCTTACCAGATCTGCTATTAAGATATTCTCCAGATTTTGTATTTTATGATGCCGGTGCTGATGTGCATATAGACGATCGTTTAGGCTTTTTAAATCTAACAGACGATGATGTGCGGATGCGTGATCGATATGTTCTCGAAACCTGTTTAGATTTAAGTTTACCTGTCGCCTGTGTTATCGGAGGCGGTTATGACCGCCAAGAATATAAAGTGGCTCAGCGGCATAGTATTTTACATCAAGTGGCTAACGAGATAGGAAATGAACGGCGTTTGGCGTTCATTTAGCTTATTTGTCGTAGTGAGTTGGATTTATGGAAATGACTCTATAAAAAGACACAGGGCGCAATAAACTTCACCCAAGCGGATGTAAAGGGATGAGCGAACTCTATACGGTAAGCATGTAAAAGTAGTCGCTCATCTTGATTCGTATATAAGTCGTCGTAAAACTCGTCTCCCACAATGGAGTGTCCTAGGCTCTGCATATGTACTCGAAGTTGATGAGATCGACCTGTGATCGGACTTAAACTCACGAGCGTGTTGTTCCCGACTTGTTTAATTGGCTTCCATTGTGTTATCGCGTCTTTTCCCCATTCCGTGCAAATCATTTGTCGTGGTCGATTGGGCCAGTCGCAGCGTAAAGGCTTACGTACCGAGCCACACTGCCCAATGGGCGTGCCTCGAACAATCGCGAGATACTCTTTGTCTACTTCTTTTTCTCGAAATGCTTTGTACATCCGTTTTTGACATTCAAGGCTTTTCGCTACCAGAATTAAGCCGGATGTTGCATGATCAAGGCGGTGCACGGCGTAAGCTTCACCACAATACTGCTCTGCTCGATGCAGTATTGAGTCGAGTTTTTCTGGACCACGACCTGGTACGGATAAGCAGTTTTCTGGCTTATTCAGCACCAGCAGCCATTCGTCTTCATAAAGAATGTCTAAAATAGGAGGGCGTTCCACAGTCGTGCGTTGTCCAACAGTGACCAAACCCGATTATTCGGGTTTGGTGGTTAGAATGATACGAATCGCATCGAGGCGAATCTGGTGTTCATCAATGCGTTGTAAACCTTCGCTTAAGTTTGTTTCTAGCAGGTCAATGTCTTCCTGTGAAACGGACTTATTCTGAGTTCGCAGTTCGCATAGTCGATTTATTTCACTCTGCCAACGATGTTTGTAGTCTTCTTTGGCTTCATGAACCATAGGACGTGCGAGCTCTTGAGCGTTAAGTTGATGTGCTTGTAATAGCTCAATCAAGTCCTTGCGCAGGGCTGCAACCCATTGCTCGGCTACTCGGTTAGGCACCCCTTTTAGCTTTTCTGCCCATTTGTCTGCGGTAAATTGGCTATGAAGGAATTTCGCATTCTTATCAGACAACTGCCAGATGGGGGTCATTGGTAAAGATTGCGCTAGTTTCAACCTCGGGTGCGCACTGGCTTCAATGACAAACATTGTTTCCAGTAACACAGTGCCCTCTGGTAAAGCAGCAATAGGAAGAATCGCGGATGTAAGTTTACCTGAGTCAAAGCTCTGAACTTCGTCCATCAGCATGTTAATTAATGGGTGTTCCCAAGTCGCAAAGGCGACGTCTTCTCGTTGACTTGCTTGACGGCGGTTTAGCATAAGGGCTTTGCCGTCATCATCAATTCCTGGCAAAGCTTCTACCATCATATCGCTTGATGGACGAAGGAACCATGATGATTGGTCAGGCGCGTCGTTCAAACAATCTGCGTAGATATTAAATGCATGAGTAACTTGTTCAATGTAATCATGCAGGCCTTGCGTGGCTTCATCGTTGATCTGGTTGATTAACTCTGCTGCGCGATCAGGGCGACAAGAGGACATTTCTAACAACCTGTTCCGGCCTTCATCCATTTGCTTGAGTAAGTTGTCATGGAATGCATTAGCTTCCAATAGCAAGCTCTTGTCATCATCTTGGCCTGTTATAAAAGCATGTAACGGCTCTTTAAACGCCATGTTTACCTTATCACCCGCGCTGGTGGTGCGCTCAAAGGCATTTAACGCATGGTGGTACCATTGGAATAAGCGCTCTTGAACACTGTTCTTAATGTACGGAATGTGGATTTCAACCGTGTTTCTTTGACCTAGTCGATCGAGGCGACCAATACGTTGTTCTAGTAGATCAGGGTGTTCGGGTAAATCGTACATGACCAAATTGTGGCTAAATTGAAAGTTGCGACCTTCACTGCCAATTTCTGAACACACTAAAATTTGGGCGCCGTCATCATCAGCAAAGTAGGCTGCTGCTCTGTCGCGATGAATAAGTGGCATTTGTTCATGGAAATCCGCACTTTGAAAACCGGCAAATGTAAGCTGGTCATTGAGCCATTGTGCCATGTCGGCGGTATGACAAATAACCAGTACTTTGTCTGCCTGGCATTCTAAAAACTCTTTTAGCCAAATCCAGCGTGGATCAAGCTCCCAAAGGCCGTGATCGACCTCCATTTCTGGAAGAACATGTCGTGTTGCTGAGTCGAAATGTTCATTGTTTTCCAGCGGATAGGTGTTCAGATGACGCTCAGGAAAGCCACCGATCGCCGCTCGGGTGTTACGAAATACTTCACGCCCCGTACCATGTTGGTCGATAAGCCAGCTAATGGCATCTTTAGCCGCTTGAATGCGTGCTTTTGTGTTTTTGCTTTCTAAGTTTTCGAACCAGTCTTTAAGTTTGACATTTTCAAGGTAGTTGCCAAACAGTGTTTTCCAGTCGGTATCCGATGGCTCGAAACCTTCCTCGGTAAGCGGGAGAAGCGCTTCCGCTAGTTCCGCTGCGGCTTTGAATTCACCCTGTTGTGCTTGATAAGCCTCGAAGTCGTGATAACGATCAGGGTCAATAAGCTGAAGACGAGAGAAGTGCTCTCTTTCACCTGTTTGTTCAGGCGTGGCACTCAATAGCAGTAAAGACTCGGTATTCGCTGCCAATCGCGCAACAAGTTGATAGCCAATGCTTGGTGTTTCTGGGTCCCATGACAAGTGGTGTGCTTCGTCGACAATAACAATGTCCCACTCTGACGCGATCATATGCTGGGCGGCTTTACCGTGTTGGCAAACAAAATCGATCGGCGCTATAACAAAGGGTTGTTGGTCGAATGGGTTATCGTCGCCTTCCATAAAGTCTTCGTAAACAGACTCGTTGATCAAGGAGAAAGGCTGGTGAAAGCGACGTAACATTTCGACGAGCCATTGGTGCTGTAGGTTTGTCGGCGTTAAGATCAGCGCGCGTTTACTTAGCCCATTCATGACTCGGTGGTGTAGGATCAATCCTGCTTCGAGTGTTTTCCCCATACCCACCTCATCACACAATAGAGCGCGAGAGCGTGGGCGGTTAGCGATGTCGTGAGCGAGGTAAATTTGATGCGGCAGTAATTCTGCCTTTAACCCCATTAAACCTCGAACAGGAGAAGCGGCAAGTAATGCTTGATGCTCTAAGGTTTTTCTACGTAAGTCGAACCACATGCGACGGGCGGGAGATAGCGCCAGAATAGAGTCGAGTTCGTTCTTGTCGTTTCTGGGGAACGAAATTTCAGATTCGTCTAACCACTCGGAGCCGACTTTATAGAACATTAAGTTCTCGACTTCTTTTATCTCGCTTACTGTGAAGGCTTCGTTTTCAAACAGTAGTTGATCACCTGTGGTGAGTGTTCGGCGTACTAAACTGGTTTGGGAAACGGAGTAATTACGTTCAATTTCAGAATCTGAGAAGAACAGAGTAAAGGATTTGCTTTGAGTTTCAATGATGGTGCCGACACCCAGATCAGGTTCGTTTCGGCTACTCCAGCGTTGTCCAGTTTGATACATAATTCGTTTTCCAATTTTACTTAAATGTCGCTATTAAAGGGTGTTGATCTATTTATGCCTGAAGTTTGAAGAATAGGTTAACTTCAGTACTTTTCAATTTGCTTCATGTTCAACCGTAGTCTATTACTTCACTGCTTATTGGTTTTATCTATATTTTTTTGCTTTGGTTAGTCTTCGGGGCTAATGAATTCAATGCTGCCCTGACAAAGGTCAACTAAACTTTTTTTGTGATCGCTCCAAGTTCGTTCAATGACCGCAAGTGAGAGTTCAATGTGTTCGTTGTATTGCTTTTCGTTAATCTCAATGTCGCTATTTTCTAGCCAATACTCCACTTTACCAAGCAACGCGTATGCGATTTTGATTGTGATGTTGACTCGTGGATAAACCTGTTCATATTCGACTTGTGTTAAGGCTTGTTGAACGGCTTGACTGTATGCACGGACTAATCCACCTGCTCCTAACTTGATGCCACCAAAATAACGAGTGACAACCACTGTGATCTCACCAAAATCAGAGTGCTGTAAGACATTGAGCATGGGTTTTCCTGCTGTTCCTTTTGGTTCTCCATCATCACTTTGATCCCAAAGATGGGCGTTGTTGGGTAAGCCCGCAACAAATGCCCAACAGTTGTGGTTAGCGTCAGGATGGCGCACGCGCAGTTCGTTAATGAAGCGTTTGGCTTCGTCACGGCCTTTTGTCCGCTTTATAGTCGTAATGAACTGACTATTTTTGATCTCTAGGTCGAAGCGTTGCTCGTGAGTTGGGCTTAGGTAGTAATCCATGTAAACTTCATTTAACGTTTTGTTTTTAAAAACACTTTTTATGCTGCATGGGAATCACGGGATTCCGATGTTGTGCAAGGTGTTCATTTTAAGGTGGATTAAAGCTTTATGTCAGATTGGGCTCTTCAATCGTCAAGTTGGGTGCTAATAGGTGTTGCTATAAGTGTGCTTGTTACATCACTCATAGCGATGCTTATTGTACAGCGTATACGGCGTCAGTGGCAGCTTGACAGCGAAAAAAATAGGGATGAACTGTCTAATAAAACACTACTTTTGAATCAGGCTCGTGAGCAAATCCACATTCTTGAAAAAGAGTCGCTAACCCTTGAGCAGCAATTTGCCGCTGCGCAAACGATTTGGCAAGAAAAAGAACAGTTTTATCAAGAGCAGAAAAAACAGAATGAGCTGCAGTTTCGTCAAATGGCCAATGACATTATGCGACAGCAAGGTGAGCATCTCGCCAAAGAAAATGAGCGGCAGTTGGGGTCACTACTAAATCCTCTCGGAAGCCAGATTCAAAAATTTCAGGAAAAAGTCGAAAAAAGTTATGAGGAGGAAGCGCGAGAGCGCTTTTCACTTGTTCGAGAGATTCGAAACTTACAACAGCTGAATCAAAAAATCAGTGATGATGCTTTGTCACTTACCCAAGCATTGAAAGGTCAAAATAAAATTCAAGGCGGATGGGGAGAAGTTATTTTAGAGCGTATCTTAGAGCGCTCTGGTTTAGAGAAAGGGCGTGAATACGAGGTTCAGGTTTCCGCACAAAATGAAGAGGGCCGAAGGCTTCAGCCAGATGTTGTGATATATCTCCCTGAGGGAAAGCAGGTTATCGTTGACTCTAAGATGGTATTGGTGAGTTACCTCGCCTATGTTGAGGCGGAGACGGATGAGGAGAGGCAGGCGGCACTTAAACTGCATTTAGAGGCAGTTAAACGTCATATGAAAGAGTTGAGTGCCAAGTCATATCATGATCTACCTGGTGTAAGCTCAGTGGATTTTGTATTGATGTTTATCCCTATTGAGGCGGCATTCGGTCTCGCGTTACAAGCTGATAATGGTTTGTTCGGAGAAGCGTTTGAGCACAACATTATTATCGTGGGGCCATCGAATCTGTTAGCGACACTACGTACTGTTCAAAATATTTGGCGTAATGAAAAACAAAGTCAGAATGCCATTGAAATTGCGCGACAGGCGGGGGCCATGTATGACAAATTCGCCAGTTTCGTGGAAGACGTAGAGGAAGTGGGCGATCGTATCGAACAAGCTAGTCGATCCCAAGAGTTAGCGATGAAAAAGTTGCGTTCTGGTCGAGGAAACTTGGTTGCACGAGCGGAGCGACTTAAAGAAATGGGAGCGAAAACCTCAAAAGCCTTACCTAGGGAGCTAGATGAGTAATCGGTTCTGTGTTTTTTGTTGGAATTTAGATGTAATTGCCTGTAATTGTTTATTGAGTATGCAATGCGTTATTTTAAAAGCACTTATAAAAAACTGGACTCTCTAGGAGTGTGTATGTTGGATAAAAATGCGTCGAAAAACGATTTGACGTTAGAGCTCAATGAGCTGGTTGATGTCATGTTGGATTCTGCCCCTGAACGGTTAATCGCGAATAAGTCCATTGTCGATCGTCTCGTAGAATTATTATGCGATGTTACAAAAATAGAGCTTCATCCAGCACTTTTTCGAGACGAGCACGCCACTACGACATCCAAAGGTCGAGCTGTATCGATGACGACAGCAGCGCAGTGCGCTGAAGAGTTTATGCGCACACAGGTTTTTATTCGAGGCGCTTACAGCGCAATTACTGAGCAGCTTAAAGGGAAGGAGAGTATTGAGCTTCTCTACGGAGGAACGGGTCCTTTTGGTCTGATTGTATTGCCTCTGTTGCATCGTTTTGCGCCCGAACAGGTTCAATTAACCTTGCTCGATATTCATCCTGAGTCGTTAGAAGCGCTTGAACACGTTATAGAGGTTTTACAGGTCTCTGATTATATTCGAAGCATTCAGTGTGTGGATATTCTTGAATGGGATGCCCCTGCTAAAGCCTTCGATGTTATTGTGTCTGAAACAATGAAGATGTTATTGAAAGATGAACCTCAAGTGTCCATCTTTCGACATCTCGCACCGTCGTTAAAGGACGGGGGAACACTGATACCAAGGCAAGTTCAGCTCGACGCATGGATAACTAGTGATGGAAAGGAGCGAAATGAGTCGCATCATATTGGACGATTTTTTACACTTGATCTGGCCTCTTCACTGGCGTTATCTCTTCAGAGCGAACCTAAAATTGAATGCAGCTTAGAGCTTCCGACTCGGCAAAATAAGGTGGTAGATTTAACCTTAACAACGTATATCCAAGTCTATGGCGAAGAGTGGTTATACGACAATCAATGTTCGTTGAATCTAACATTTTGTATAAATGATATAGAGCCGTCCGAAAGCGATGGGAAAATACATTTTTGGTATGAGTTTACTCGGTTGCCTCGATTTGCGTTTAAATACGATGTTGATGCCAACGCGTTGGAAAAGCTTACTTTGTTAGCGGATCCTCTGGAGCAAAATTCAATTGGCATACCTTATATTAAACATTATTGGCAAAAGCATCAGCTTATCAAGACGGGTAGGTACAATAGCAACACGCTTGGTAACGCTAAGTGTGAAAACCTCGAAGACAGGTGCGCTTTGGAACATCAAATGCTGGTGGCATTAAATTTACCGTTGTACGAAACGTTGCAGGAAGTTTATCAATCGAGAACTGAAGAAGAGTTTTGTGACTTTATTTTAGGGAAAAACAATGGCGTGCTAAATCCTTCACAAATAGTTGAGGTTACTCAGCTTGCCTCTCAGATAAGTTAATGGGAAGTGTCCCACATTAAGAGCTGCTTCAAAGTAAGGGGAGGTCAGAGTAACACTAGGTTAGAGTAACACTAGGCCAGTGTAGTACTAGATCGGACTAAGAATGGGCCTGAGTAGGGAGAATCTATTCTTAGTCCTTGGGCTGATCCCCTGCCTTAAATGTACTTATTTAAAGCGCGAAAATACCTTATACGTCGCTATAAGACCAGGCTACGGAGTGATGTTGCCCGTATGGTAGTGTGCTTAAATCCATTTTTAATCCGTTTGTTTTCATTTCTTGGTGAGACGAGTCTATCTTGTCCGCAAGCGCGTGGATTACGATCGTTAATGAGTTATCAAGATAATGCAGTTGGGTTTTATTTAAATCAATGTAGTCTCGGTGCAATCGTAATACAAAACCTAGATCCGCCAAAATCTGATCACGTGCAGGCATATTAAGTTGAGCAGGCTTGGTTAGCCCCTCTTGTGGAAGAGAGTCTGTATTTTGAACTCGGTCATCGGTATCAACGTGTACCAATACGTCTTGGACCTGAGGGTGTGCTTTCTTGATAGTATAAACAACCAAGTCGCTTAGATAGTGCCCTTCACTGACGCTTGCGTGAGCGGGTACATGGATATGCAGATCCAAGTATATTTTTCCTGCCATTGAGCGCGCGCGCATGTCATGAGGTGCCATGATATTTTGTAGGCTATCCACCGTATTTCGTATGTTGTTAATAACTGCAGGATCTGGAGCCGTATCAACAAGTTCACTCACATTTTCCCAAATCATCGAGAACGCAATTTTAGCGATTAGAGCAGCGACAATGATGGAAGCCAGCGTATCAGCCCATTGATACCCCCAAAAAACGCCACCTAACCCAATAAGAACTGCGATTGAGGAGAGTGCGTCGGTTCTGCTATGCCATGCGTTGGCGATTAATAAGCGGCTCTGTATTTTTTCACCAGCTCGTTTGGTGTAATGGAATACTCCTTCTTTGACGACAATTGTCAGTATTAAACTAGCGATGCCGTACCAAGTGACGGTTGCTTGAGAAGTGTTAGTGAATGACTCGAAAGCGATGCCTGCGGCAACGACGATAAGCACCATTCCAAGCAGCACAGTAGCAAGTGTTTCATACCTTAAATGGCCGTATGGATGGTTTTCATCTGGCGCCTGCCGTGCTTGAGAAGTGGCAACTAAAACGAACGCATCTGTTAATAAATCAGACAAGGAATGGATGCCGTCTGCAATCAAGGCTTGAGATTGAGAGAAGTAACCTGCGACAATTTTAGCGATACCTAATATAGCGTCGCAGACTGCACCAACGAGTGTTACTTTTTTAGTAATTTGTTGTTCTTCAAGCAGTTTTTTCATATTTTTTTCTGTCGCAGGCTATTTGTATCAGCTTTCTTATGACTGAAAATAACTCACCATATAGGTGAGTTATTGTGAAAGGTTTGCCACATCTAGTATGGCAAACTTTCTCCCCAAGCTTATCCACGAAATCTGTGGAAAACGTTCTATGTGGATTATTTGTGGAGTAACTTATTCATTGTTTGATGAAATCTCAAACCAGAGAGAAAGGGAATCAAAAAGTTCTCGTAGAGTTAGTGACATTAGCGCGAAGTTCGCGTCCATATCGGCTAATCCTCCCCCCTGTGAATCATTAAACGCTGCGTCTTTTAGTGTGTCGTCAAATTTCACTTTTCTCAAGGTTAAGTCGTCATGCAAAACGAATGACACTTTATCAGTCCACCTTAGTGCGACATTTTTTACGGACATTCCTTGCTGAAGGTGTTGTGTGACATCTTCAGACAAGGGTTCTAATGATTTAAAGCGAATGGTTGCTTTGTCTTCTGAGCTGTCTTGAATTTCGCACTCGTCGCCTGTCTCCAAGCTGGCAGGAACGTCATTTTTGATTAGCCAGTCGGTCATTATAGAGGTGGGTGAAACCTGCGCTTGCAGCGGTGTCATAGGGAAGCTGCCAAGCGTTGTTTGCAAGTGTTTAAAGAGTAGCTCTGTCATTCCTGCATTGGTGCTGTTTAGAACCAGTATATTGGCTTTTAGATCTATGTATCCCCAAATATCGGATCGTTTGGAGAAGGCTCTTGGACGGAGCGTAAAGACAAGCTCATCTTTCATGTCTTGTTTTTCTTTACGGCCAACTTTTCGACCTTCGACCAATTCAATTTCCGATACTTTCGCTTCAAGCTCTTCGCGCACGACGGCAGCGGGCAGAACTTTCTCTTCTTTTCCTGCTCTGAAAAGCAGGCAACGATCGCCTGCGAGCGTCCATTGTTCACTGTTTCGTATGAGAGGCAACCAGCCGAACGAATGCTCTTCCTGAGAGCCGCACTCCTTTAAAGGAAAGTCTGGAATCTTTGAAACCAGCTCGTTTGTATCGAGGTTTTCGGTATCTTTTAGCTGAAATATCTGTACGTTTTTAAACCACATAACTTATCCTTTTACCGCCTCTCTAAAGTGTTTTCGGCATACTGATACATAGCGGTCATTTCCGCCAATTTCGACTTGTACGCCTTCTTTAACCGGAATACCGTTCGTATCGAGCCGAACGACCATGGTCGCTTTGTTACCACAATGACAAACCGTTTTTAGTTCTATTAATTTGTCTGCCCAGGCGAGCAATGCCTGGCTGCCTTCGAATAATTCGCCTTGAAAGTCCGTTCGAATCCCAAAAGCGAGAACGGGAATGTTCAGTATATCAACGACGTCGCAAAGTTGTTCGACTTGCGATTTAGTTAAGAATTGAGACTCATCAATTAAAATGCATCCTAGCATGCTTTGTTCGTGTTCCTTGCGAATCAACTCAAGCATATCTGTGCTGCTATTGAAGCTTGTCGCTTCGGCCGAAATGCCTATGCGGGATGTAATTGTGCCGGATTTATATCGGTCGTCGATCGCGGCTGTGAACAGCTTTACCCGCATACCTCGTTCACGATAATTATGAGCAGATTGAAGCAAGACTGTCGATTTTCCTGCGTTCATCGCGGAGTAATAGTAATAAAGTTTTGCCATATCTTATATCGTGTACATGTGTAATGTGGTTTGTATGTGAGTTCTAGCTAGAAACACAGTGTTCTGCCCGCTGTAATCGATTATTCGCTGCTTTCGACTGTCTTTGGTTTTTTAACCGTCGTTACGTTGTCTTTTTTTAACTTGAATTTAGACTTCGAGTAGGCCAGCGCAACTTGCATCGTGAGCCATTCGGCTCGTTTTAATTCATTCGCATCGCACAGCGCGTCGAGTTTTTGGATTGTTTCGTCGTCGAGGATGATTTCAAGCCTTTTTAGCCCCGCTGCTTTTTCTTTTTCTCGTTGAACTCGCTTGTTTAGCTTTAGTTGATCTTTGCGCCCTAGCGGGTGCTTTTTTGGCCTGCCTCGCGTTTGGCCAAACAGGTCAATGGTATTTCGATCAGAAGAGGCTTTGGCCATTTCAGTGTATAAACCTTAATCAAAAACAAATTGAAATAGGGCGATATAATATATGGGATAATCTGCGCCGCAACAAAAAAACGAAAAGTTTTCAAAATGACGTAAAAAAGCCAAATCTCGACAGGTAGATTTGGCTTTTTTTGACTTGAAAGAGCGTACTTATTTGAGCTGGTTTGCCGCAATGAAGTCGAGCATGACTTCTGCCGCTTCTTGTGCGTATGGATCGTCTTCCGAAGGCTCTATTTCGTCTTCTTTAGTAATAGGGTCGAGTCCTAAGGCCTTACGACGTTTGTTTTCCCGCGCAATGCTCTTTTCTTTACCTTCTTCACGCAATTGTAAGCGAGCCTCTTCATTCAAAGAGATACTTTTAAAGGTGGAGGCTTGCTCGCGCACATCGTTAATTTGATCAACCATAGCAACGAAATTAGGTTCTTCTTTCATACGTTGTTCATGGCGAGGTTCAAGAACGGGAAGGTAATCGTCCATTTTCCAATAAACGGCGTAGCGTGTTTCGTGAATTTTGTCCCAAGGTAAGGGGTGTTTCAGAGCGCTTTCGCCAACACTTTTTTCATCAAGTAAAGACGGAAAGGCGATGTCGGGGTGAACCCCTTTATGTTGTGTACTTTCGCCTGATACACGATAAAATTTCGCTTGTGTGACTTTTAGTTGGCCTTTGTCCATTTCTTGTAGCACTTGTACCGTGCCTTTACCGAATGTTTGGCCACCAAGGATTAGAGCTCGTCCATAGTCTTGTAACGCTGCTGCTACGATTTCTGATGCAGAGGCGCTCATTCTATTAACCAGTACGCCAAGTGGGCCGCTGTAGGTAACGCTAGGGTCGCGATCTCCCATGACACTGACGCGCCCGCTGGTGTCTTTGATTTGAACAATCGGGCCTCGTGGTATAAATAACCCTGCTAGCGAGTTCGCTTCTTGTAATGAGCCGCCGCCGTTGTTACGAAGATCAAGCACGATGGCGATTACGCCTTCCTGACGTAGTTCTTCAATCAGTTTTTTCGTGTCTCGTGTGGAACTCTTGTAATCTCTGTCTCCAGCTTGAATAGCAGCAAAGTCGGAATAAAAAGTAGGCAGCTCAATAACACCTACTTTGTATGTTTCACCACCGCGTTCTACATTGATAATTTTTTTCTTAGCGGCTTGGTCTTCAAGTTTTACCTTTTCACGCGTGATATTGATGGTTTTTGTTGTCTGACCATCGCCTTTCGCAGGTTGAATTTCTAAGTACACCTTAGTCCCACGTTCGCCACGAATCATATCGACAACGTCGTCAAGGCGCATGCCAACAACGTCTACCATCTCTTTATTATCTTGACCAACAGCAAGAATGCGGTCATTTGGCGCGAGTTCATTCTGCTTTTCTGCTGGGCCTCCAGGTATTAGGCGAACTACTTTTGTGTAGTCGTCATCGTATTGCAGTACCGCACCGATCCCTTCTAAAGATAGGCTCATATTAATATTGAAGGTTTCAGATGCACGCGGAGCAAAATAGGTAGTATGAGGGTCGAGTGCAGCGGTAATGGAGTTTGCAAATGTTTGAAAGACGTCCGCTGGCTCAGTTTGTTCAATTTGCTTTAATTGATTGCGATAGCGCTTTTCGATAACGGATGCAATTTTGTCGACGGGTTCGTCATTGAGCTTGAGAGTAAGGGCTCTGTTTTTGATTCGCTTGCGCCAGTATTCATCGAGCGCCTGTGGGGTTTCGGACCATTGAATGGTATCGAAATCGACGTTTAGGCTTTCTTCCTTGGTATAGTCGAAGTTTGAGACCATATCAGGAAGTTCTTTAACTAATTGGTTTAGTCGATCTTCAACGCGATGCATATACAGGTTGTAAATGTCGTACGCTATTTGTGTTTTGCCATCACGCAATGCGTCATCAAGCTCTAGACGGTGTTTTGACAGTTTGTCGATATCACTTTTTAAGAAGAAGCTCTTGGTTGGATCGAGTGAATCCAAATAAAGGTCGAAGGCACTCGCTGAAATTCGATCATCGATTGTTGGTCTGTTATAGTGAACAGCCTCCAGCATTTCGGTGAGTTCTTTAGCCACTTGATCGTAATCATGAGGTTGCTGGAGATCGGTGTAAGCGTTTGCGAGGCTCGAAGTAAGTGAAGCGCCAGCGACAAGTAGGCTTACTAACAGGCGTTTATAATTCATCCGCGATAGATACTCTTCGTCTAATTGTGTAGGTTATTAAAATCATATTAGACCTGCCTCAATAAGGCTAGTCTAGTCGTAAAAAAGTCATTTAATAAGGTATTGTCTTTACGGGAAATTATGGAATCATCAAACTTTAATCCGTCACTGCTTCGCTTTTTACAGTCTTCCCCCACACCGTTCCATGCGACACAGAGCATGAAAAGTCGATTGCTGGAAGCTGGTTTTCTCGAATTAAGAGAAGATGACAACTGGGTCATTGACGAAGGTGGGCGTTATTTTGTTTCGCGTAATGACTCGTCTCTTATTGCGTTTACAACACCAACGTTAGATTTTTTTAATACGGGTTGGCGGATGATTGGGGCGCACACTGACAGTCCATGCTTTAAACTGAAACCGAATGCGCAAGTAACGCGTCATGGGCATCACCAGCTTGGTGTGGAAGTTTATGGCGGCGTATTGCTGCATACGTGGCTCGATCGTGATTTGTCAATGGCAGGGCGGGCGACCTTTAAGACAGAATCTGGCGATATAAAAAGTCGGTTGATTGATTTTAAAAAGGCCATCGCGACGATTCCTAACCTTGCTATTCATCTAAATAGAGGCGTGAATACGGATGGATTTGCAGTTAATCCTCAGGAAGAAATTCTCCCAATTCTTTGTGATGCAACGAATGAGTTTGAGCTTAAGCGAGTGATTCAGCAACAGTTAGAAGCAGAACATGACGGCTTGAATATTAGCGCAATTCTGGATTTCGAGCTTTCGATGTACGATGCTCAAGCACCTGCGATCGTAGGGTTACACGACGAATACATTTGCTCTGCTCGTCTTGATAATCTACTAAGTTGTTTTGTTGGTATGGAAGCACTGATCGCGTCAGATTATGAACGACCAAGTTTGTTGATCTGTACCGATCACGAAGAGGTAGGAAGTTTGTCTACCTGTGGTGCAAATGGCCCGTTCTTAGAAGATGTCTTACGCCGATTGTCACCCAACCCCGAGCATTATGTACGAGCGATTCAAAATTCCATGTTGATCTCGGCAGACAATGCGCATGCCTTACACCCTAATTACGCCAGTAAACATGACAAGTTGCACGCGCCATCAATTAACCAAGGCGCGGTGATCAAGGTAAACAATAATCAACGTTATGCAACCAACAGTGAGACTTCTGCAGTATACAAAGATCTCGCTGAGCAAGAAGGCTATGATGTGCAAACCTTCGTTGTGCGCAGTGATATGGCGTGTGGCAGTACTATCGGTCCGATTACGTCGGGGGAGATCGGAGTTCCGACTCTTGATATTGGTCTACCGACTTTTGGCATGCATTCCATTCGCGAAACGGCTGGCAGTAAAGATGCATATGGGTTGTATAAAGTACTTTCTCGCTTTACAAAACGCGCAACTTTGATTGACCGATAAGCGTTGTTCCAAAAATTACGCTTATTTGAGTCTAGGGTTACATAAATAGAGCAATTGGAAAGTGCCAAAACCAGCCGTCACATCTGTAAATCATAGAGACATGTGGCAGCTAGGGAAGGTGTGAACAAGTCCACTGGCTTCAGCGTGTGGATAACGCTTCTTTATTCGAGGCAAGTGTCTCGAGGCAAATGTCGCTGTCCAATATTGAGCATATTGGCAAGAAAGTTAACAAGAATTAAAGAAAGTTTAGCTCACGCCCTTTGGGTCTTTCAGAGAAACGGCCTATTTTTGTTAAGAGTGATTGAAAGGTATTAACATTCCTGCACACTCTCACCTTAATACGCTGTTTCTCTGATAAGACTTATTCGTACCTTCCCTAGATAGGAGAGAGAAATGAGTTTTTCAGTTTGGCTCGCGTTAGTCCCTTTTCTGACATTGCTTGCCCTTACACCCGGCCCGAACAACGTTACTTCCATGTATAACGGTATTTACCAAGGTGTTTTACCTGCAACGATTGGGGCCACTGGTAGAAACTTAGCATTTGTTATTCTAATGAGTGTTTCTGCGGTTGGGCTTGGCGCTGTGATCGTCAGTTCTGCATTTTGGTTTAATGTTGTTAAGTGGTTTGGTGTTTTTTATTTACTTTATCTTGGTATCAAAACTTGGCGCGCTCCGGTTACGCAAGTCGACGAGACATCTTCTTTTTCAAGGAGCTCCTCAAGTATGCTTCCTTTGATTCGCCAAGAGTTTTTTATTGCCATAAGTAACCCTAAGGCGATTTTGATTTTTACGGCGATATTTCCTCAACTCATTGATGTCGCTATGCCTCTTGCACCTCAATTTTTCATTATTGGTATTACCTTTCTATTGGCTGAGTACTTTTCTGCCTGTATGTATGCGTATTTTGGGATGCAGCTAAGGCGTTATTTATCGAGCGCGCGTTGGATATCTCGAGTGAACAAAGCAATTGCTTCTCTTTTTATTTTCGCTGGTAGTGTGTTGGCGAGCTCCTCTCGTTAGGGGAAACGCTAAAGTAGAAAGCGCGACTGTTTAAATTTTTGAGTGCGTTGCTTAGTGCATGTTTTTCTGATCTGTTTGAAAAGGCGATATGGATAAAATTAACTGGAAAATTATAAAAGCATTAGAGGAGAACGCCCGCTTGTCATACGCCGAGTTAGGCAAGCAGGTTCATTTGTCTGCACCAGCTGTAGCGGAAAGAGTGAGAAAGTTGGAAGAGGCTGGTGTTATTACGGGTTATGGAGCGAAGATCAATCTTGAAAAGGTTGGCATTCCTATTACTGCAATAGTGGAGTGTCAGGTGTATCGAACCAAGGAAAGGGAGTTCAAAGCACTTGTGCTTTCACAAAAAGAGGTGGTTTCTTGCTATAACGTTACTGGCCCCTATGCTTTTATTTTAAAGGTCTCCACGCATTCATTGTCGAAACTTGATGCGTTGCTTGAGCGCTTAATTGACCTGAGTGATACTAACACTATGATGGTGCTGACGACGCCCATTGATCGAGAGTTACCGCTCAATGCAGAAGATGTTGAGGCGTTACTTTGAGTACATTTCTCGTCACGAAAGCTATTGTCTAAGCACTATTGTTTAAACGCGACAACTAAAAAACGGCTATTTTGAAACATAAGCAGCTCGAAGAGGGAATCAACGAGCTGCTTGTTTTATTATGCGGTTACTGAGAGCGTTTTTTTGGATTGAGGCCACTGGCTGATGATCATGCCAGCGAATATGAGTGTGCAAGCGAAAATGGCCCGCGCGGTAAGCTCTTCACTTAAAAATATCCAACCTCCTAGAGCGGCAAAAACAGCTTCAGTTGAAAGGATTAAAGCGGCAATGCTTGGAGAGACCCCTTTTTGCCCTAACATTTGTAACGAATAAGCAATAGCTGACGATGCAATGCCTGTATAGGCAATCGGTAGCCAGCTTACTTCTATCGCGCTCCAAGACACTTCTTCAATTGAGAGAGCAACTCCCCAAGAGAGAGCGGCGACGACCATCAGTTGTATGACGGAAAATGTGATCACCGGAACACGATTAACGAAGTGATTAACAACCAATACATGGGATGCCCAGAAGAATGCGCCAACTAGCATCAAGCTATCGCCTTTATGCACCGTTAAGTTGGGTCCGACAGTTAATAGATAAAAACCAACGACGGTAAACGCTATTCCAAACCAAACTTTTCGCTCAATTCTATGTTTTAGGAATAGTCCCATTAGTGGCACGATAAGCATGTAAATGGCCGTGATAAAGCCTGCATTCGCTGTACTTGTGTACTGTATGCCGACCTGCTGCAGTGTTGATCCAATAAAAAGTATAACCCCGCCAGAGAGTCCGGCTTTTAATGATACAGCTAGATCAATAGTGCTCTTTCTGTCAAAAATAATGGCGAGTGGCAGCATGGCTAATGTAGCCAGTGTGAAGCGAGCAGCATTAAATCCATATGGACCCAGTTCTTCCATGCCGATGTTCTGAGCCACAAAGGCAAAGCCCCAAATTGCGGCGGTAATCCATAAAAATAGGTGGGATATAGACATAATTCTCTTACTTATTCGGGTTGATGTTGAGCTTCATTTTAGTGTGTGAAAGGGGTTGTAATACAGTTTAATTCTTTCGTTTTAAAGGTGTTGATCTTAATAAAAGTGGTTTTTTTATGGTGATTACTTTGGAATCGAAAGTGGTTGTTTCAAAATATCGCTAAGCAAATGAAGGAAGCTTTATTTGCTACGATTTAATTTACGTCGATGCAAGAGGTGCTCTAAAGTGAGCTCATTGTATGAGGGAAGTAGCAAGGCGATAGGATAGGCAGGGTATCGCCTTGCTGCACTCTTATTTTTCTTTAATGCAATTTGAAATGGAATGGTCCATCGCTCTTGACGGCTCAGGCTCTCTGTTTCGGCCTACTACTTTTGCAGGTACACCCGCTACGGTAGTGTGTGCTTTTACTGCTTCAAGAACGACGCTCCCTGCGCCCACTTTGGCGCCCTCGCCTACTTCAATATTACCGAGGATTTTAGCGCCTGCGCCAATTAATACGCCAGAGCGAATTTTTGGATGTCTGTCGCCATGTTCTTTGCCAGTACCGCCTAGTGTGACGGACTGAAGGATGGAAACGTTGTCTTCTATCACACACGTCTCGCCGACGACTAAGCCCGTTGCGTGGTCAAGAAGAATGCCACAACCAATTTGTGCTGCTGGGTGAATGTCGACACCAAATGTCATCGACATCTGACTTTGAATATAAAAGGCTAAGGTTTTTCTGTTTTCATTCCAAAGCCAATGAGCAACTCGATAGGCCTGAAGTGCATGAAAACCTTTGAAAAACAGCAAAGGTGTTGTATATCCGTCCGATGCAGGGTCACGTTCATTTATTGAAATTATATCTTTTTCTACGCGTCGAACTATGTCAGAGTTAGAAGCTGTCATGGCTTCTTCAAACACTTCACGTAATACCATGGCCGGGATTGAGCTGCTGTCTAGCTTGTTAGCCAGCAGAAAACTCAAAGCCGAAGCCAAGGAGTCATGGCGTAAAATGGTCGTGTTGAAGTAACTCGCTAATATGGGTTCTTCATGAGAAAGGTGTTTTGCTTCCTCTTGAAGCGATCGCCATAAATTGTCCGATGTTACGTTAGCGTACATAGTATTACTCAAGATCTATTTACCTGTATTGATTCACAGCTAGAATGAAGGTTATGGGGTTAGCATGTACGAAAACAAGAGTGCAAGTAAAGTAAATACTGTCTGCTTGGAGATAATATGAATCAAAAAACGGTTGCTGATGCGTTAAATGTATTTTATGAGTTGGGTTCTGCGCTATCAGACGCATACTGGGAAACCAATGACATCGATAATAAAGACATTTTTTTTGCAATGAAACTCATGCTTCAAGAAGAGCTGGATGAGCTTCATAAGTTAAGTATGCAAGACCATATTTATCCTTACGAACCGATTAATCCAAATGTTGTTCGTTTGAGTGGTAAGCTGCGAACCTTGCATAAAGGACTGGATGATATCGTGTATAGACCGCAAACACTGATGTTGCTTGAGGAGTTGATTCCAAGCGCCTGTGATTTATTTGAAAAATAGTGTTTTGTAAGACCTTGTGTCATTACACAAGGTCTTACAAGGTTGTGTTTCTGTTTTTAGTGATTTCACTCTCTTACCCGTCGTCGAGTTGGGTGGGATCTAACTAGTGCTTGCTGTATATTCCTCAATCGCAAGATTACGCCAGAATTTAGGTCAAGCTAGCTAGTGAAGGTGCGAACAAGTCCACTGGCTTCTGCGTGTGGATAACGCTTCTATATTCGTACCTTGCCTAGAAGTAGAAGCAACCTAGAACCTATTTAGAGGTCGCCTCGTTTTAGTGCTCTTACAGTGAAACGAGAAGGGTGTAACGCGTCCACACACGTTTGCTCTATCGGCGCGATTTGTCCAATGATCAAAGAGGTCAAATAGCGAGCAGATAGCGGGGCACTAACAAGTCCGCGTGAACCATGCCCTATGTTGACAAAGAGCCCTTCGACAAACTCCGTATTGTCTTCTGTTTCCCACTTCGCGTTTTTGCTGAGAGGCGCGAATGCTGACGTCAAGTAGTTTTTATCCATTACTGGGCCGATGATTGGGCAGTAATCAGGTACGGTGCATCGAAGTGCAGCTCGTCCTGTTAGTTTACTGATATCCACTTTCTTAGGGTCGATATTTATCAGGTGACTTAACTTTTCTAAGTTCTTGATATGGTCTTCTTCACGTACCAGTGAGTCGTTATTTTTTAAATCGTATGTTGCGCCAAAGTTTAAGTGTTTTGATAGTTGTGGCGAAACGTAACCTTGTCCACAAATAACGGAGTCAAAAGAGAGTGATTGATCGAAAGTGCTCTCTGGAAAAGCTGGCTTTAGTGCCTCAAGAGGCGCATGTGTAACTTGTCCTCGAATCGCTTTGGTTTGCAATGGCAACCATTGATCCAGCATGTCATGATTGTTTGCTGTACAAATGACGACGTAGTCGAATTTCTCTGAATTGTTCGTGTCAAACGCTTCAAATGTTGGCTCTGTCTTGTTTTCTTTATGGAGCTTTTTGAGGGGACGATTGAGGGAAATATGAATGCGGTCGTGAGAGAGCAAACAATGGCAGGCTTCGGCGGGTTTTATCCAGCCGGATAACGGTAGGAATAGCCCTTTCTCAGCCCCTCGTTTTACAATATCGTCTGGATAAAGTTGTTTTTCTAGTATTTGAGTGAGCTTGTCTGACTCTTGACTGTTTTTAGGTTCTTGTTGAAGACCGCATTGGCTCCACCAAATGTCTTTTGAGTCAGGGTTAGTATCTCGCTTCTGATAATGATGGTAGTAACGGTTGGCGTATAAATAGGACGCCAAATAATAGCGGTTGGCAGGTGTATCTTGATTGGCAAGTTTCGGGTAAAGCATTCCTTGGATATTGCCCGATGCGCCGCTTGCGATACGATCTGAACTTTCCCAAACTTGTACTTCAATACCTTGCTCTGCAAGCGCTCTTGCGGTTGTCGCCCCAGCAATGCCTGCTCCGACGATTAATGCCTTCTTTGGGAGAGGCTTTTCGACCAATGGTTGGTTTTTTATGTCACTTCTAATATGAAACCAAGGTTTCTTTGACTCGACAGCTGTAGATTTGTTTTCGATAAAGTGGCCAATGGCCATTTCTCGTTTGTGCCCGAATCCCTTTACTTTTTGGACATTAAAGCCGTGTGACTTTAGGCCTCGTCTTACTATCCCTGCTGCGGTAAAGGTAGCAAATGACGTTTTGTTATAGCTGAGTCTCTGTATTTGAGAAAAAAGCTCGTCACTCCACATTTCAGGGTTTTTGCTGGGAGCAAAGCCATCTAGAAACCATGCGTCAATCTTGCCGTTTAATGAGCTGAAGCCCTTGCTCGCCTCACCAAAGTAAAGTGACAGTGAGACATTGTCGCCAATAAAGTCCATGTGATGGAGTCCAGCGCACAGCTCTGGGTAATCTTTGATTAACGCGGCGGATTCAGAGCGAAGAGAGTGCCAAGATTCCAATGCTTTTTTTAGTGCTGTTTTATCTAGGGGGAACTTTTCGACAGAAACAAAGTGGAGTTTTGCGTTTTGAGGAGCAACTTGGTTAAAAAGTTGAAGAGCGCAGAGAAAGTTTAAGCCCGTACCAAAACCTGTTTCAGCGATGCTAAATGTCTGGCCCGCTTTAAGTGTTCGGAATCTCTGTTCTAGGTCATTGTGTTGTAAGAAGACGTATTTTGATTCTTCAAGTCCCGCTTCTTTATCGAAATAAACGTCATCAAACTCGTTCGAGCGTGGGACGCCATCAGGGCCCCAGTGTAATGCTGGGGCCTCAAGTCTATAGTTATTTAACACGTACAACTTTCTCTATGATAACCGGTGATTTTGGAACGTTACTGTAGGGACCGACATTATGTGTCGATACATCGGCAATATTGTCAATAATATCCATGCCTTGTATTACATCGCCAAAGACGGTGTAACCTGCTCCACCACGCGCGCCATGGTTTAAGAATGGGTTGGTAACTTGGTTGATGAAGAACTGTGAAGTGGCGCTGTTTGCGTTTTGAGTGCGAGCCATAGCGATCGTTCCACGATCATTGTACAAGCCGTTGTTGCCTTCATACGGCACTGGTGGACGTGTGCTTTTCTTGCCCATATCTTGAGTAAAGCCTCCGCCTTGAATCATAAAGCCCTTCATGACACGGTGAAAAATCGTGCCATCATAAAAGCCATCGTCGACGTATTTCAAAAAGTTGGCCACTGTATTTGGTGCGGCTTGATCTGCGAGATCAATTCGGATGGTGCCTTTGTTGGTTTGTATATCGACTTGTGTCGCGAAGGCATAACTCGTGAAAAGTGTAAAAAGGAGCCCTAAGACGAGACTTTTTTTCATTTTTTTCTTTCCTATTTAGTTGGTGCCTCTATATTAGGTGACTTCGTTACAGAAAAACAGATTGCTTGGTCGTGTAGGCGGGTTAAAAGCTTATAAACTCATCGTTATCGGTGTGTTTAGTATGCTTAATCGTTAGGCTGGGGAGTTGAGTTGATAAGCTAAGTAATTGAATTGTAATATAATTTAAAAGTGAGTTGCGAAACTATGAGAACAGCGGTTGTAGAAATTGAATACTGTACTTTGTGTCGTTGGATGCTGCGAGCAGCATGGCTTGCTCAAGAAGTGTTAACCACCTTTGATGCGGACGTGAAAAGCGTTACTTTGATACCAACTGAAGGCGGAATCTTTAAAATTAGGGTGAATGGGGAAGAAGTGTGGTGTCGTAAAAAGGAAGATGGGTTTCCTGAAGCAAAAGTATTGAAACAGAGAATACGGGACATTATTGACCCTGAAAGAGATCTAGGGCACTCGGATAAAACACATAATTAAAGTCATTATATAAAGATAGAAAAAAGATAGTCGTGCTGCCTTTTTTCTATCTGAGTTTGGGATAAACGTTGAATTTCTATGTGTACTAGAAGACTTGCTTGAACGGTTTTACTTCGACCTTTTCGTAGACGTTAGCCTCTAGATAAGGGTCTTCAGAAGCCCATTTTTTAGCCTCTTCTAAAGAATTAAACTCGGCAACGATAAGGCTGCCAGTGAATCCAGCTTCGCCTGGGTCGTTTGTGTCGATAGCTGGATTAGGGCCTGCAAGGATTAATTTTCCTTTCTCACGCAAATTCTTTAATCGCTCTAAATGTGCAGGGCGTGCAGACTTGCGGCCTTCTAAACTGTTTTTATGATCGTAACAGACAATAGAGTAAAGCATATTCTAGTCCTTATTTTGCATATGGGCAGACAAGTAAATGCCTTGAAGAACGATAAATACTAAGGTCATGCCAAGAAGGCCAAATAGTTTAAAGTCGACCCAAATTTCCTCACTGAAGTTAAATGCCACGTACAAATTTGTTAAGCCTGAAACAATGAAGAAACCGACCCATGCTAGATTTAGTGTGCGCCATACTTTGAAGGGAAGAGAAATTTTATCGCCCATCATACGTTGTATTAGGTTTTTGTTTCCGATGAACTGACTGCCTAAGAATGCAAGAGCAAATAGGCCGTTTACGATCGTTGGCTTCCACTTAATGAAGTCGCCGTCACCCATTAGGACGGTTGCGCCACCGAGTAAAACAACCAAGGCGAGGGATACAATGTGCATCTTCTCTATTTGCTTGTGTTTCCACCAAGTGTAACCAACTTGCAGTATGGTTGCCGGAATAAGAACCGCTGTCGCGATTATGATGTCGTTGGTCATCTTGTAGACGACGAAAAAAACGATAATAGGTAAAAAGTCGAATAGAATTTTCATATTAGAACCAGTTTATGTATGCTCAGGAGATAATAACGGCCTAAAAAGAGAATTAACAGCTTTAAAATGGATCACCTTCGTTATAAAAAAGTCGATTTGCATATGCACTCATTGGCCTCCGACGGCGTTTTTGCTCCCGCAGTTTTAATGCAAAGAGCATACGAGAACGGCGTAGAGGTTGTAGCTTTGACTGACCACGACAGTTTGAATGGCTTGGATGAAGCACGATGCGAAGCCGTTAAATTAGGTATGAAGTTTATTAACGGCGTAGAGCTTTCTGTGCAATGGATGGGGGTGCCTATTCATTTAGTCACATTAGGCTTTGATATGGACAATGATGCGGTCAACACGGTTGTTAATGCTAATCAACAGGTTCGTATTGAGCGAGGCAAAACCATTGCTGCTTTATTAATGAAGCAAGGTTTGCCTGATATATACGAGGAGGCGTTGGAGGAGGCTGGAATCAGTCAATTGGGTCGTCCTCATTTTGCCAAGGTGCTGGTTAAAAAAGGCTTGGTAAAAGATATGAATAAAGCGTTTGATAAACACCTTAATAATAAGCATCTTGGTGGAAAGCTCCGCCAAGTATGGCCTGAACTATCTGATGTTGTTCATCAGCTTAATTCAAGCGATGTATATACGATTGTCGCTCATCCGAAACGTTACCCTTTAACCGTGACTAAATTAAAGCGAATGCTAACCGATTTTAAGGTCGCGGGCGGAAAGGGGATAGAGGTCGTATCTGGCAATGAGAAGCCAGACTCAGTGAGGTTATTGGAGCGGTTATCTCGTGAATATGAGTTTGCTGCTTCTGTCGGCAGCGATTTCCACGGACCGTTTGGTCCATGGACTGAAATCGGCAAGTATACGCCTATTCATGAATCAGAGGTGTCACCGATTTGGTATCGCTGGTTCGCCTGAGGCGTATTAAGAATCCCCTAGGCCTCATAGCTTGGGGTTTTTAGGCTAAAATTTAGCAGTACGTTGATTTAGTTTTTCATGAAAGTAGCGTGTTAACGCGAGGAGAGTTGATTGAGTCAGTTTTTTCAGGTGCACCCCGACAACCCACAAGTGCGTTTAATTAAGCAAGCCGCACAGATTGTACGAGAAGGTGGTGTGATAGCTTATCCTACTGACAGTGGATATTCGCTAGGATGTCACATTGGTGATAAGAAAGCGCTTGAAAGAATTCGAACAATTCGAAGGTTAGATGATAAGCATAATTTTACGCTGGTGGTTCGAGACTTGTCTGAAATCTCGACCTATGCGCGATTTGATAACGTCATGTACCGCCTGTTAAAGCACAATACCCCGGGGCCATATACCTTTATATTTAATGCTACGTCTGAAGTGCCTAGACGCTTAATGCATCCAAAGCGTAAGACAATCGGAATAAGAATTCCTCAAAGCAATATTGTGTCAGCACTTTTGGATGAATTAGGCGAGCCTCTCATGAGTGCATCTTTAATTTTGCCCGGTGAGAGTGATCCAATGATGGATCCATACGATATTCGCGGAACGCTTGAGCATCAACTAGATTTAGTTATTGATGGTGGTTATTGTGGTATGGAACCTACGACGGTTGTGCACATGGACTCGGAAGATATTACTGTCTCTCGAGTGGGAGCGGGAGATCCGTCGCCATTTATGTAAAAAAGCATCCCGATTAGTGATGCCAGATATGCGTTCGACAGGTATAATGTCGCATAATTTTAATTGTAGGTTAATAGGGTTGCTGCGAAGCATTCCCACATGAGGTCGTAATGGACGAAAAATTACAGAAAGTGCTTGCTAGAGCTGGTTTAGGATCTCGAAGAGAGATGGAAAACCGTATACGTGAAGGTCGTGTTGTTGTTAATGGTGAAGTAGCAACATTAGGTGACCGAGTTGGTTTAGAAGATCAAATTGAATTGGATGGTTATCCTGTGTCGGTGAGTGGCGCGGGGCAAAATCGTCGAGTTATTATCTACAATAAACCGGAAGGCGAAGTGTGTACCCGCAAAGACCCCGAAGGTCGCCCTACGGTATTTGATCGATTGCCAAAATTACGTGGTGAACGATGGATCGCGGTTGGTCGTTTGGATATAAATACGTCTGGCTTACTGCTTTTTACTACGGATGGAGAGTTAGCGAATCGTTTAATGCATCCTTCCACTGAAATTGATCGTGAATACCTAGTCCGCGTCATGGGGCAGGTAACAGATGAGCATATAGCGACTTTGAAAAAAGGCGTTTTGCTTGACGATGGTATGGCGAGTTTCTCCGATGTTGTTGATGGTGGCGGTGAAGGTATTAACCATTGGTTTTATGTTTGCCTAATGGAAGGCCGTAATCGTGAGGTTCGTCGACTTTGGGAATCGCAAGGGTTAAAAGTTAACCGCCTTAAGCGTGTGCGTTTTGGTCCAGTATTCTTGCCGTCTAAAGCGAAGGTAGGACGTTGGGTTGAGATGGAAGAGGCCGAAGTAAATGGTCTTTGTGAGCTTGTTGATATTAAGCCAGCTCCAATTAAGCAAAAAACAAAACAGGAACAAGAAGACCTGAAAAGACGACGTGCTAAACAGGTTCCTGGCAAAGCTCGACGTACTAAAGGATTTGATTGGCAAAGCTCTGATAAGCAAGAGTTTAAGCCGAGAAAGCCCGGAAAACGCTCGTTTCGATAGTCTTGTAGTGGAGTAGAATCAAATGGGAATGATACGCTGGATCTTGTTAGCTCTTATGGTGCTTGGTGTCGGATTCTTCGTGTTTGTTGACATTTATAATACGCGCCCAGAAGAGTTGGGTGTGGAAAATGGAAGGTTTGTTCCTTGCCCTACGTCGCCAAACTGTGTGTCCAGCCAGGCGGACGTTAGCGATGCTGTTCATTATGTTGAGCCCATTGTGTATCACGGATCAATGAAAGATGCTCAGCTTAAAATAGAGCAATACTTTTTAGGTGAGGGTAATGCTCATATTGTTGAAAGCCGTTTAGGGTATCTTTATTTAGAAAGTTCTAGCGATATTTTTGGCTTCATTGATGATGTTGAATTCTACTTTCCAGAGGCGGACAGTGTCGTTCATGTACGTTCGGCTTCTCGTGTTGGGTATGATGACCTAAACGTTAATGATGAACGAGTTAGACAAGTTCGAGAACTTCTAGTAAATTGATTTTACTGGTTTAATAAAATTAAAATAGGACGAGGATGGCCCATGAGTGTGGATGATAGTCAATCAATCCTGATTGTTGAAGACGACGAGCGGCTCGCTTCTTTGACGCAAGAGTATTTACAGAAAAACGGATTTAAAGCCGAAATTGAACCTGATGGACGTAATGCTATCTCTCGCATTATCAATGAGCAGCCTTCTTTAGTCGTGTTAGACCTAATGTTGCCTGGTGCGGATGGCTTTACCGTATGCCGCAGTGTTCGTAATGACTATAAAGGTCCTATTTTGATGCTGACAGCACGTAGTGATGATGTCGATCAGATTCTAGGGCTAGAGATTGGTGCAGATGATTATGTATCTAAGCCTGCTAAGCCGAGAGTGTTACTGGCTAGAATTCAATCGTTATTGCGACGTAGTACACAAGATGTCGATCTAAGTAGTTTAGAAAGCAAAGAGGAACAGACGCTAACGTTTGGACCTTTGGTGGTCGATAATTCTCGCCGTGAAGCTTGGTTGGTTGATGAAAGCTCAGAAAAAACTGAGATTGAACTAACCAGTGCTGAGTTTGATTTGCTGTGGTTATTGGCCAGCAACGCTGGCCGTATCCTGAGTCGCGAAGAAATATTCAGTGAGCTACGCGGCATTGAGTATGACGGTCAAGATCGTTCTGTTGATGTTCGTATTTCCCGCATTCGGTCCAAGATTGGAGATGATCCAATTCACCCTCGCCGAATCAAGACGATTCGTAGTAAAGGCTACTTGTTCGTTAAAGAGGTGTAGTAAGTATGCGAGCAGAAGTATGGCGTCTCTATCGTCATTTATTGATCGGTGGAGGTGTCATCATTGCTTGCTGTTACGCGGCAATTGAATTCACGCAACACCAATTTAGTGTCTCAGAATACGAGCAACATTTGTGTGCTGACGCCGAAATTAATGCCGCGGCGCTCCTTCTTATCCCCGGTTATGACCCCTCTGGGAGTCACCTATCTTGGCGGTTTGGCTCAGAGGCAAGCGGCGTATTAGATGCTCAAAAAGTCGTGAACCTGCTTAGTAACGAAAATTGGCTTTATTTATCTGACCATAACTTTAAGCTTTCATTAGTCGATGACAATAAAACCTTGCTCACAGGTGAAAGTATTTCTGAGCATGGTTTTGCCGGTCACTTATTCTCCAGTCAAAATAGCTTCGAAGCGCTCTTAAACTCCTTCCTAAAATTCGACGACAAATTAGCCATACTCGAAAGCTTCCAGTGTATATCTGCGAAGCTGATTGACCGCGTTGATTTTGTACCAGAAGGGCGTCTACTTGGATCGCATGGGTTGGGCTTCGATACGTCTTATATTTGGTCCCCTAAAGATTCAGATAAATCAGTCTTAATTGGCATCGCTAAATCACAAATGGTGTCTTTTACTGTCGTTGTCGTCAGCGTTGTGGCTATGGCGATTGTGGTGATGTTGCTGCTAATCTGGCGAGAGTTAGTAACACTTGAAGTAAAGCGTAAGACGTTTGAGAGCATTACTCGTCAAATAGCCCGAGGTCGAAGCGGTTTGCCGAAAGGGATACCAGACAGCTCAGGTACCTTGAAAGAGCTGGCTTATTCGTTTGATTCTATGTCTTCGCACATTCAGAGGTTGTTGAAAGTGCAGCGAGAAATGATCAACGCTATTTCTCATGAACTTCGTACTCCTATTGCACGCTTACGCTTTGGGTTGGAAGTCGTAAAAGATGAGATTGACGAAAGCGCTCATAACACAATTTCAGCGCTTGAAGACGATGTAGAAGAGTTAAATACATTAGTCGATGAAGTATTAACGTATGGTAAGTTAGAGGAAGGTTCTCTGGCGCTTAATTTTGAGGAAACGAGTATTCGTCAGTTAATTGATGGTATTCTTGAGCACAACCAACCCTTGCTTAAACACCTGAATGTTTCTGTTTTCATTGATGACGACGACGAAGTCATCGCGGATGCTCATCATCTTCATCGCGCACTTCAAAACCTCATTCTGAATGCTTCTAAGTACGCTAACGTTGCGATTTCAATTCGCTTTTCTGCCGATGATTCACGTTGGCAGGTCGACATTGAGGATGACGGTCCAGGGATCGCATTTGAGGATCGAGATAAAGTCTTTATTCCTTTTCAGCGTTTAGATAACTCTCGAACTCGTGCGTCAGGGGGATATGGACTGGGTCTTGCAATAGTGCAGCGAATTGCTTTTTGGCATGGCGGTGCGGTGTTGGTCGATTCCAGTGGCTTGGGTGGCGCTAAATTCAGCTTGATTTGGTCTAAAAATCAACACAGCGAATCGGTGTCTTAGCTTAGGTCTTTGATTTTTTAGAAACGCTTATAGTGACTGAGTGCAGTGCGAAGTCGCTATAAGCGTTTTAATTAAGCGGTCTCTTTTCTCTTTGCTGCGCTAGTCCATTTTTTGAGACAGTCCCTTTGTTGAAGCGTTACGTTATTAACGTAAATGCTAAGTCAGAATACTATAACTCTGGCGACAAGATGCCTCGTAGGTTTTTGAAGCAGGTCTTTTTCGCAGTGGTTACTAGGTCCTCCATATAAGCATTTTCAAGTTGATCTTTTCTTATTGCTAAATAGAGCTTACACCAGACTCCTTCTTCTCCAAGCGACTTAGTAATAACATACTGTCTATTGGTGTATTCGGTTAACGCCCAATTGGGTAGGCAACTGATTCCTCTTCCGCTAGCGACTAGCTGCATCATCATAAGTGTCAGTTCACTATGACGAATTCTTGCTGGTGATATGCCTGCAGGGCCTAGGAAGTGCTTAAATATGTCTAATCTTTCCGTTTCAACAGGATAGGTGATCAAGGTTTCATCGGCTAAGTCTTCAGGCTCTAAGAAGTCTTTTTTTGCCAATGCGTGGTGCCTTGAGAGTGCGACTAGCGATTCATATTGGAAGAGGGGAATGTATTCAATATTTGGTAAATCTTGTGGGTCGGATGTGACAACTAGATCCAAGTCCCCACGAGCTAATGCTGGTAAAGGCATGAAGCTGAATGCCGTTGACAGGTCTAGCTCGACATCAGGCCAATGTTCGCGAAAATGGTCGATGGTTGGCATAAGCCACTCATAACAACTGTGGCATTCTATTGCGATATGCAGTCGACCGCTTTCGCCTTCCGCAAAGCGTTGAATATCTCTCTGAGCGGAACGAAAAGAGACCAACACGTCATCAGCAAGCTGAAGTAGTCTCAGGCCGGCACTGGTAAATCGTACGGGTTTGGTTTTTCGAATGAATAAAGAGCAGCCGAGTTTCTCTTCTAAATCTTTTAGTTGGTGTGATAGGGCGGACTGAGTTAAATGTACGCGTTCCGCGGCTTCTACTAGGCTTCCTGTTTCCCGAAGTGCAGTTAGAGTTTTTAGGTGCCTAACTTCAATTATGCTCATATGGGTCTGTTTTCGTGAGTTTGTTTGAATTTGAGTCTATGTTTAACGCTGTATTGGAGAGCACAGTGGTCGTGTAAAAGTCTCAATGTATTAAAAGAAAAAAAGCCCGATAGACCAAGGCCTAACGGGCTTTTAGGTGATTCTGTTACTTACAAATCAAAAATTCAAGTAATGCTTTTTGAGCATGCAGTCTGTTTTCCGCTTCATCCCATACGACAGAGTCTGGATGATCTATAACACCAGCGGTGACTTCTTCACCACGGTGAGCAGGAAGACAATGCATGAAGAGTGCGTCGTCATGTGCTAAGGACATCAGTTCTTCATTGACTTGAAAACCATCAAAGTCCTTTTCTCGCTGCGCTTGCTCTTCTTCTTGACCCATGGAAGCAAATACGTCAGTAACGACTAAGTCTGAATCTTTCACTGCAGCTTTGGCATCATTTGTAATAGTAACAAACGCTTTGTTTGCAGTGACCAATTCGGCATTTGGCTCATAGCCTGTTGGACAAGCTACGACAAGATGAAAGTTTAAAATGGCTGCTGCATTTATATAAGAATGGCACATGTTGTTACCATCACCAACCCAAACGACTTTTTTGCCTTCAATGCTGCCTCGGTGTTCTTCGTAAGTTTGCATGTCTGCAAGTAGCTGGCAGGGGTGAAAGTCATCTGTTAACGCATTGATAACGGGAACAGAGGAGTTTTGAGCGAAAACTTCAACTTTATCATGTTCGAATGTGCGAATCATAACGGCATCTACCATACTGGAGATAACCTTTGCACTGTCTTCGATTGGTTCACCTCGCCCCAGCTGTGTATCGCGTGGTGATAGAAAGAGGGCATGTCCGCCGAATTGAGCCATACCGGATTCAAAGGAAACACGTGTGCGGGTCGATGACTTCTCAAAGATCATTGCTAAGACACGATTTTTTAACGGCTCATAGATGACGCCTTCTCGTTGCATTTTCTTTAGTTCAATTGCTCGAGAAATAAGCTGTTTAAATTCTTCGGTCGTAAGGTCTTTAAGGGTCAAAAAATGCCTTGGCGCCACTGCCTGTTACTCCTGTGAATAAGTGTTGTTTAAAGGGGAAATCGGACAATTTAATACAGACTTTTGGCAGAGTAAAGTATAAGTCGTGAAAACCCTATAAAACTTGGGGTTGTAATTTAGTAGTAAGACCCAATAAACTTCCGCATGAGTAGCACTTTGTAGATAAGAAAAAGTTGGCAGAGTGAAGAAAAAATTTTGATAATCGACGAGGTTTTCGCATCGTGAGTAACACAATTGAAACCATAAAAGAGCAGATTGAGAGTAACGATATTCTTCTATATATGAAGGGAACGCCTCGTATGCCGCAGTGTGGCTTTTCTTCTCAAGCCGTTCAAGCACTAATGTCTTGTGGTGAGCGTTTTGCATTCGTTAATATTTTAGAGAACCCAGATATTCGCGCTGAGTTGCCAAAATACGCAAACTGGCCGACTTTTCCGCAGTTGTGGATTAAGGGTGAGTTGGTTGGTGGTTGCGATATTATTGTCGAAATGGCCCAAAATGGTGAACTTGAGCCAATGGTTAAAGACGCCGTTTCTGACGCAGAAGAGTAATGAGATCGGGCTGACTGTAGTTAGCCCTTCATGTAAGTCGTAATGTGAATTTTAAATAACAGAGTATAAATAAGGGGATTTTATACCATGTCTATTCTAGTAGGTAAGAAAGCACCAAACTTTACCGCACCAGCAGTATTGGCTGACGGTCAGATTGTTGACAACTTTAATTTGTCTGAAACGATCAAAGGAAAATACGCAGTTGTATTTTTCTACCCGCTTGATTTCACTTTTGTATGTCCTTCTGAAATTATTGCGATGTCAAACCGCATGGAGCAATTCCGTTCTATGGGTGTTGAAGTGATTGGTATCTCTATTGATTCACACTTCACGCACAATGCTTGGAGAAATACGCCCGTTGAAGAAGGTGGTATCGGTGCAGTTGAATATACACTTGCTGGCGATATGAACCATGCTATTGCTCAAGCATATGGCATTGAGTCTGAAGGTGGTGATTCATATTACCCTGCTGGTGTCGCTATGCGTGCATCGTTTGTTATCGACCAAAAAGGCATCGTTCGTTCTCAAATAGTAAATGACGAACCTATTGGCCGTAATATGGATGAGCTTGTTCGTATTGTTGATGCGCTTCAGTTCTTCGAAGAAAATGGTCAAGTGTGCCCTGCTGGCTGGAATAAAGGTGACAAAGGTATGGTAAACACTCCTGATGGTGTTGCTTCTTACCTTAAAGACAGCAGCGAATCTCTGTAATTCGCTAACAGCTGATTTTGCATTGAAAGACCGCCCTTTTTTGTAGGGCGATTTAAAAACGCGCTATCTCTAAGGAGATGAGCGCGTTTTTTACGTCTAGTTGTTTTGTTATGAGCCTTGTCTTAACTATAAGCGCTAGCGACTTTGCGCTTTGAGTTCGTTAGCAACTGCAATGACTTGCTTTCGGAACCATATGTGGCTGGCGTCGTGATGTAAAAGAGGGCTCCAAATCATCTTAAGTTCGATGGGAGGGATGGTAAAAGGAGGCTCTAATATGACGAGATCAGGGTTGTTACGATTTACCATGGCAACCTTTCTTGGCAGAGTTGCTATGAGGTCTTGCTCCATGGCGAGATGCATCGCCGTATGATAGCTGCGAGTGAAAACTCGAATGCTGCGCTTTTTACCTTGCGCTTGAAGCGCTTCATCTACCCAGCCTAACTTCTGTACATCCGTTGGATCCATACCAACTCCAACCCCAAATCCGGTTTTACTAACCCAAATATGTTGGGCTTCAAGGTAGGTTTCTAAATTGAAGTTTTGAGCGATCGGATTATTGCTCGCCATCATACACACGAACGTGTCGTGCCAAACGCTTTTTTCGTGGAAGGATTGAGGCAGCTCTTCGAAGCGGTTTATTGCCATATCAATCTTACCAGCTTCGACATCATGAAAAGTCACATCGGACGGCGTCATTATGTCTAGCGTAATACCTGGTGCTTTTTCCCGAAGAAAGTTTAATAACCTTGGGATAACGGTAGACGCTGCGTAATCACTTGCCATGATCCGATAAACGCGTGTTGACGTTTTTTCGTTAAAGTCGGCTTCGGGTTGCAATGCTTCTTCGAGCTCTAGTAAGACTTTACGCACAATAGGCTGAAGGCGTAGCGCCTTTTCTGTTGGTTTCATGCCTTCGCTTGTGCGGACGAGCAGAGGATCTCCCATTAAATCTCGCAGACGTTTTAAGCCGTTACTCATAGCGGGTTGAGTAATATTAAGCTGATTGGCTGAGCGCGTTACATTGCATTCTCTCAATAGGACGTCTAAATAAATGAGAAGATTTAGATCAATTTTTTTTATATTCATTTTGATGATGTTTTGGGTGGTGTGAATAGAATTGGTGAATCTATTTTAGAGATATGTAGGGAAAGTACAAGAGCCCAAGCGATATCGCTTGGGCTCTGATTATAGTTCATCGATATCGTCATGGGCGTCAATTAACATGATTTTCTTGAAGTGCATTATTTTATTTGAAAGGCTACTCTGCCGAAAGCAATTTGCACTGATCGATAAATCGTTCTGCGTTTTGAGTCAGGGCTGTATTTCTTGGGGTAACAATTAAAAGGTTGCGGTTCAATTCTAATGGTGTTTTATAGAGCTGAATTAGGCCCGCTTCTAATTCTTGAGACACGGCTAGTTTAGATAAGCAACCTAAGCCCATTTTATGTATAACGGCTTGTTTAACCGCCTCCATATGGTTCAGAGACAGTGTTACATTTAAGTTTGGGATAGAGGCGCCCATTGCTTGCTCAAGAATATTTCTTGTTCCCGATCCTGCTTCGCGCATAACCCAATTAGCGTCTCTTAAATCATCCCAAGAAAGTGATGTGGGGCTGTCTTCTTTGGCGGAACCAAAGACAACTAATTCATCTTTTAGCCATATTGATGTCGCGAGTTCAGCGTGTTGACAGTAACCTTCGATAAAGCCGACTTCTGCTTTCCCGGTAAGCAGTTGCTGAATCACTTCTTGCGTATTCCCAATATCAAGGTCAAAGCGAATATTCGGATGTGCCTCTTTGAACAATGCCATTTGCTTGGGCATTAAATAGTTCCCTACACTTACGCTCGACGCAATGTGTAAGGAGCCACTTAATTCGTCAGACTCTCCCATGCTTTCAATTTGTTCAATCTGGCTTAGAACGGCCCTTGCTTGAGGTAGTAAGCTTCTTGCTTGAGCAGTGATCTGCAAACGCTTCCCATGCCGTCTGAAAAGCGGGCGTCCCAGTAGTGTCTCTAACTCTCTAAGTGCCTGGCTCGCAGCGGGCTGGCTAATGGCGACAAGTTCTGCTGCAGCCGTAACGGAACCTGTGTGAACGACAGCTTCGAATATTTGGAGTTGGCGCAGGGTGATTCTCATAATTCTCACAAATAATTGATTAAGGTATGAGAATTCTAAAGTGTGTGGTCAGGGATTGGCACTCCATTTTTAAAACTAATTAAATTATTGAGCGTGGTTTCTGCGATATGTTGCAATGCAATGTCGGTAAAATAGCCTTGATGGCCCGTAACAATAACGTTTGGAAAGGTTAAAAGAAGCTGAAATACGCTGTCGTATACAATGTGATCTGACATGTCTTCAAAGAAAATATTGCCTTCTTGCTCGTAAACATCCAGTCCTAAGTACCCTATTTTTCCAGTATAGATATTGTCTATTGCTTCTTGAGCGTTCACCAACGCGCCTCTGCTCGTATTGATGATCATAATGCCGTCTTTCATTTCCTTTAGTGTTCTTTCGTTTATAAGGTGATGTGTCGAGGCATTTAGTGGGCAGTGTAAGCTAATAATATCTGCTTTACGGTAGATGTCATGTAAGTCCGTATATTCACACCCCATTTCAATCAGTTGATCGTTTGGAGAAATGTCATAACAGAGGACATGGCAACCAAACCCTTTCATAATCCGACAGAACGCTTGACCAATTCGACCTGTTCCTATGCAGGCGACGGTTTTTCCTTCTAGGTTAAAGCCCAGCAACCCTTCGAGTGCAAAATTATTGTCTTTCACTCTATTATAGGCGCGATGAGTTTTTCGATTGAGTGCCAAAATCAATGCCACGGCATGTTCGGCGACAGACGTTGGGCTATAATCGGGAACGTGGAAGACTGAAATGCCATTGGCTCTTGCAGATACTAAATCTACGTTATTGTATCCAGCACATCTTAGTGCGATGCATTTAATATTAAGCGCAGCAAGTTCCAATATAACGTCGCGGTTTAAGTCGTCGTTTACGAAACAGGAAACACCGTCAAACCCTTTGGCGAGAGTCATGGTTTCTAAGCTTAATCGACTTTCAAAAAAATGAAATTCGATCCCGCTTTCAGATTCAGCAACGTTCTCGAGAGTTCGCTTGTCGTAGGGTTTGCATGAGAAAACCGCGATCTTCATTTGTATCACCTTGTTCTATCGCCTTGTAGGAGGTGTTCTCAGGAATGAGAATCATCACTTTCACTATAGACGCGAATATTTTTCAACCCAATTCAAAATGACAAAAGCTTTGACCTTGAACAAGGTTTCAAAGGGAAAAATGTTTATATGAAAGAAAATAGGGTGAATAATGTCTAAATGTTCGTTGACCGCCGTTAACAAAGCGTTCTACAATCATATTGTTTAAAAGAGTTGGAAATATTTATGTCCAGAGTTACAGCGCTGCAAGTGTTGACCTGTTCAGTCATAAGTAATACCGAGTTTTTTTAGCACTTCCCTCGTGCTGGCTTTACTTAAGGTTGGCTGAGAAAAAATGAACATTAAACATACAGGAAAGCACTATGTCTAACGTAGTAACTGGTACAGTTAAATTCTTCAACGAAACTAAAGGTTTCGGTTTCATCACTCAAGAACAAGGTCCAGACGTGTTTGTACACTTTTCTGCGATCAACGTTTCTGGCTTCAAAACTCTTGCTGAAGGCCAAAAAGTTCAGTTTGAAGTTGCTGATGGCAAAAAAGGTCCAGAAGCTCAAAACGTAACGCCTCTTTAATATTTAAAGCGCGTACAATGAGTGTAAAAAAGGCAGCTTTGGCTGCCTTTTTGCGTTTCTAGCGATTCATAAAATATAATTGCCTCCTTTTTGCGATTTTATAAAACCTCTTAATCGCAGCCTCCTTAATTTAGAGACACAGAGAGAAAACGACATGGCGGGTAAGTCACTTCAAGAGCAACTATTAGGCGCTGGTATCGTCGATAAAAAGAAAGCTAAGAAAATCAAAGCCGAAAAGTTGCAAAATAAACAAAAAGCAAAAAAAGGTCAGTTAGATACACAAGAGGAAGAGGCTCGTAAGCGTGCGCTTCAGCGTCAAAAAGAAGAAAAAGTGGAAAAAGATAAGCAGCTGAACCTAGAGCGACAGAAAGAGCTGGAGAAAAAAGCGATTGCCGGTCAAATTCGCCAAATGATCATAAACAATAAGGTCGACAAACAGGATGGTGATGTCGCATATAACTTCACCGATAATAAGGTCGTGAAGAAGATGTATTTGAGCGATGCAATGCACAAAGAACTTTCTGAAGGCAAATTGTCTCTTTTAGTTCTTGAGGGCGAGTACCTGCTCGCACCTGCTGCAATAGGTGAAAAGATAGCGGAAAAAGATGATTCTTATATATTGGTTTTAAATACGAAATCAGAAGAAGCCTTAGATGAAGATGACCCTTACGCTGAGTTTGTAATTCCTGATGATTTAATGTGGTAGATATATTCACTTTCTAGAACATATTTTAAAAAGGAAGCATTGAGGCTTCCTTTTTTTGTGCGCTAAAAAGGCGTAGTCATATCTAAATTAGGATAATAAGTGTGGCGTAGTGGAAATAAATCGATTTATCTGATGTTTATTTAAGTGATTGATATTAAAAGAAAATGAGAATTTTCTGGGTTTTATTGTGCACCTTCAGTTTAAGTTAATGCAATATTTCAATAAAAGTGCATTACCGCAGGATAAGATGTGCAAAGACTCTGCCTTGTGTTGATCAGTAATGTCTGTTTCGAGGATTATTCACCCGTTGAGTGCAATTAAATAACAAAGTTTGCATATTGAACGCGTAATAATTTCATAAAGGAAACGAAGAATGAAAAAATCAATCATTGCTCTTGCTGTCTCAGGTGCAGCGCTTGCGTCTGCTTCCGCATTTGCCGCAGACGAAGTTACTTTTACTCCATACGGTAACATTCAGTTAGTTTATGCTGACTCCGATGCTAACCATTCTGAGATTAAAGATAATGGTTCAACTTTCGGTTTCAAAGGCGAAACAAAAGTTAAAGATGATCTAACAGCATTCTTCAAGTATGAGCTGGAAGCTGATGCGGATGAGAAAACAAATGACATCGCAGTGAATCTTGATCAAGCGTATTTGGGTGTAAAGGGGTCAATGGGTAAAGTTCAAGTAGGTACATTTGATAGTATCTACAACAATGCTATTCAAGATGGCGTTGATCAACTTGAGTATATTGGTATTAGTGGTGCTGCGACTACTGCTGAAGGCGACACAATCGCTTACTTCTCGCCATCTATGAGTGGTTTTGAAGTACAGCTTTCTGCTCAAGTGAAAGGGAAAGCGGATGATGATGTACAGGCAGCGGAAACAGCTACGGTAAAAGCAGGTACAACAGAAGACGGTACAGCTTTGACGTTTGTTGCAAAGTACTCAGTTGATGCGTTGACAGTGGCGTTTGGTTACGACTCGCTAGATAACGTTAACGGTGCTGAAGAGACTATGGGTTTATCAGCTGAGTACAAGTTAAACGAAGCCTTGTCTCTTCGTGCTAAGTACGAAGAAAACGATGATGTAGATAGCCGCTTTGGTCTAGGTGCTCGCTATGCTTACGGAACGGGCGACGTTTATGGGTCATACCAAAATGTAGATCCAGATAGTGGTAACTCATACGATGAGTACGCTATCGGCGCAACTTACAATGTTGCTTCTACTATGTATGTATACGCTGAGCTTGGTCAAGTAGAAGCTAGCGAAGATGATGTAACAGCGCTGGGTGCTACTTACGTCTTCTAATTTTTCTTTTTGTTAACTTGTGTTTTAGATAATAAACGCTTGTTTACTCTAGAGCTCTAATGGCCGCATCTTTGTCTACATAGAGCTCTATGTTAAGCCTCGCAATTTCTCTCACTGAACATGAATTTGTGTGAAGATCATTCAAGGTTCCATAATCTTCAAATTGTTTGTAGATCTATTGGAGCTTTTTTAGGTGCATGCTTTTAGCATGCACCTTTTTTTATGTTCTTTGTGTGGGCTACCAGATTAACCGTCAGAACGTCTAATGGTAAAACCCCTACACCTTGGCGACAAGTATGAGTTAGCTTACTATTTAAACTCGCTGTCAATGAATGCCTTCTTTTGTTCGTAAAATAAGCCTATGGCTTCCTTATCAATAAAGTCTTTCATCGTTTGTTGCCTGCTCATGGCCTTTTCTTCCTGCGCTTTCGAGAAAGCATCTCGTAAGCTGTAATACAGCTCCTCTCTTAGCTCCATGTCAAAAAGGCTGTTGTTAGGCCATTCGTCTTTATCTGTCGAGCTAAATAGATGTTGAAGAACTTGTACTAATTCGTCGTCTTTGGGTAAACATTGCTCTTCGTTGTACTGAAGAGTCGATTTTTCTGCGTTCATGCATGATGTCTTTATGTCAAAGAACGCTCTGTTGCAGCAGTAGGACATATAAAATCTTCGTATCTATTGTTAGTTTGTTTTTTTTGAAAGCAAATTGGATACCAATAATAAAAACTGCCTATAAGTTAAGGGCTTATAACAAATAAGGTTGTTTCCTCGTTGTTTGTATCTAATAAGACTGACCAAATAGTTCACAATGGCGTTAAAAAGGTGCAATGTTTTGCCTATTTTTTATACAGGTGTTTTAATAAATGGATGATATATCGGGAAATAAACCATTTTTAAACGCTGTAGTGGAGTTGGCCCATGTTTAATATGAATTTTGCAGAAAGTATTATCGTCGATACTGCGAATTTGGAGTGGCAGCAGAGCCCCATGGCTGGTGTAGATCGTAAACCTTTGGCCAGAGAGCAAGCCGAGCGTGGTCATGCTACAAGTATAGTCCGCTACGCGGCTGGCTCCGTCTTTAGACCGCACCCCCATCCTCTCGGGGAGGAAATTCTCGTATTGTCTGGCATATTTAGTGATGAGATGGGCGAGTTTCCTGCTGGCACTTATTTTCGAAACCCTCCCGGGACCAGTCATGCACCTCATAGTGCCTCTGGTTGTGTTCTTTTCGTTAAATTACATCAATTTCTTGAGCATGATTTGAATCAAATTGAGGTGTCGGTTGAAGCAATACGACATCCTAATTGGAGAGGAGTGCAGCACCTTTATGAATTTGAAGGGGAGAATGTGTTTGTGTGCTCGCTGAACGCTAATGAGGCGTTACCTCATGTTATAAAGAGCTCAGAGCCTATTGAGCTATTTATAATTGAAGGGCAATGCGAATACGATAGTGTGTCAATGGGAAAGCACAGTTGGCTTCGCACTCCTTATTTCAATAAAGGGGCTTTTAATATCACGTCTCCCGTAATATTCTGGGTGAAACAAGGGCATTTTTCAGTCGATTTTACGAGCAATCTATGAGTAATAATTACCTATTTGAGCCGCAACCACATAACTGTTTACCTATCTTAAATTCTGACAAGTTGTTTCCTATTAATCGAGTCTATTGTGTTGGACGAAACTATGCTGAACATGCAAGAGAGATGGGAGACGACCCTGATCGCGATCCACCATTCTTTTTTTGTAAGGATCGTACCTGTGTGTTTCCTGTTCCTTTTTCCGAGACCAGAGATCTGATTTACCCTTCAGTGACCGAGCGACTTGAGTATGAAGTTGAGTTGGTGGTGGCACTAAAATCGGGTGGAGAAAATCTTAGTAGGGAGCAGGCAATAGAGTCTATTTTAGGGTACTCGGTAGGGCTTGATATGACGCGCCGAGATTTACAAACGAAAGCTAAGAAAAAAGGGCGTCCCTGGGAAGAAGGAAAGGCGTTCGATTATAGTGCTCCGATGTCTCCCATTTGTCTTAAATCCGACACCCTTCTGAAGGAAGATGAAAAAATAAGCTTACAGGTGAATGGTGATATTAAGCAGCTTAGCTCACTGGATCATTTAACTTGGTCAGTAACCGAAGTGATCATGAAACTATCTGAAAGCTTCCTATTAAAACCGGGTGATTTAATTATGACGGGGACACCTGAGAATGTCGGTGCAGTTGTTGTTGGAGATCAAATAACAGCGAGCATTGAGGGTTTAGGTGAGATCGTTTTGAATGTGGTCTAAAGGCAATATCTAAGGAAACTATAAGTCTAGTTTATGAGGTTGTTGAAACGTTCAAATGCCATCTCAAGTTTTTGAGCGTCATTCAATTCAGAGCGTTGTTTCAATAAGTGCATGATGACTTCAGCGGTGCATAAACCTCCTTCTACTTGATTTCGTCTGCGTTTAAACCGACTTTGCACGCCCTCTATTGTATAGTGTTTGAAATGTTTTAAGTAGGGTGATTGGTTGTACATCTTTTTAGCTTGTTGCCAAGTGCCGTCCAAAATCACGATGTTTTTATAATCTTGCAAACAAAGTTCGGTTCCCTGTTCCGTATGGTCTGCCTGTTTGGGGTAAATCAGTAGCGTATTTTTCAAAGGCAGTTGAGTGATCTTTGGTGACGGAAATTTTCTTTCCCATATGATTTGTTCGCAACGTAGTGTCAATGTGGAGACAGAAAGGTTCCCTGAACTGTTATCTTTTTTTAACTCTTCGGAGTGTGTGAGTAACCAAAATTTCATATCGTATGGAGTTCGCTTTTCTGTTTATTTAAGAAAATCAATTTCTTGCAAAGAGTATCGCATTTTACCTTTTGTTGTTATTTTATTTATTAAATCGGCATTTATTTCCTTTTAACTAGTTACGATTTTTTACAAACTAGCTTGATATGTGCTTTTAATTTTATTTTTATGGGCATATTATCGAATTGTTACTGTTTAAAATTGGATTGATCCGAGTTTGCAATAACTAAAAAAGGAAAAGTGAACGTAGATATTTGCGGATCGCTCAGAATAAAACGCTACTTAAGATGAGTAGTTATAAAGATATAAGAGGTTGGTATGTCAGGTCAGTTAGTTTCCGGTATCGTTAAATGGTTTAACGACGAGAAAGGATTTGGTTTCATCGAGCGCGAAGGCGGTCCAGACGTTTTTGTTCATTTCAGAGCAATCAACGGTACCGGTCGACGTTCTCTGCAAGAAGGTCAAAAAGTGACTTTCGAAGTGACTCAGGGTCAAAAAGGTCCACAAGCAGAAAACGTGACAGTCGTTTAATTGTTTTCTATTATGAAAAAACCACGCATTGCGTGGTTTTTTTATGCCTAACAAAATAGATTACTGCATGCCATTACCGATTTTATATTCCTTTCGTCGTTGCCCCTATGCTATCCGTGCTCGTTACATTCTGACTTTGCTAGACGTGCCTGTACAGCTACGAGAAGTTGTGCTCAAAGACAAACCAAACGCATTACTTGAATTAGGTGGGCGTACAACCGTTCCTCAGATGGTGTTAAGTGATGGAGGTCGCTTAGAAGAAAGCTTGGATATTATTCATTATGCGCTTCAGCACACGGGTAAGGATAGTGTTGACGAATTATGGCCATCTACACCTTTAAAACGAATTAAAATCAACACATGGGTGAGTTATAACGATACTCGATTTAAATATTGGTTGGACCGATATAAATATTCAGATCGACATGATGAGTCAGAGTCCTTTTATCGAGCCAAAGCTGAAGTCTTCATTAAGCGTCTTGAGAAGCGACTTAGTCACCAGGCGTTCGTTCTATCGACTGCATCGCCAACGATCGCGGATGTGTGTTTATTCCCATTTATAAGGCAGTTTGTGGGGGTGGATACAAAGTGGTTTGAAACGAGCGAATATGCAAACGTGAGGCGTTGGTTGAATTGGTTTTTAGAAAGTACAGAATTTAAAGCGGTGATGACTAAATTTGAAAAGTGGCAGCCTGAGCAGGACGTTGTTCTTTTTCCTGCACAGGCTAAGTAGGGCTAGAAACCAATTTGGCTGGTTTTCAGTAATCGACTTGTTGCGCCTCTAATCTATCGCACCGAGGCTGACCCAATATAAAAAGTCTGGATCCGCGTCTTTTGGTAGCTCAAACGGAATGAATTTTCCTTCAGCATCAATATATTTTGAGTTCGGGTAGTTCTTTGTTAACACGCCTAAGTTGGTTTTTGCAAGTTCGTATTGTTCCATGTTCAAATAAGCCTGTATCGTTACCGCAATTGCCTCTTCAACGGAATTGGAGCTTGGATAGTGTTGAATGACTTCTTGAGCACGTCGCAAGGCGGAAATGGGGGCGTGTCGTTTAAAGTAGTAGTGAGCAACCTGTAATTCATGATCTGCTACCGTATTTCTCAAATAGATCATCCTTGCTTTCGCATCCACCGCATAGGGGCTTTTAGGGAAGCGCGCCAAGAAATCTGCGAACTCGCCAAATGCCTTTTCAAATTCATGGGCATCCCTTTCGGCTGGGTTCAAGTCCAGGTAACGACCTAAGAAGGTTTCTGCGCCTTTATAGGTAGACAAGCCGCGCATGTAGTAAGCGTAATCAAGCGCATCTGAATCTAGGTGATTGCGTATAAAGCGTTCAGCTGTTGCATGAGAGGCGATATAATCACCGCTTTCATATTGTGCGTATATAAGGTCTAGTTCTGCACGTGTGCTAAAGTCACCAAATGGGTAGCGAGCAGTCAAGTCTTTTAGGTGTTTTACTGCCGTAGCAGGTAAACCGTTATCGAGCGCCTCTTGCGCTTTGTCGTAATATTCTTGTTCTGGTAAGTCTGGCTCTCTTACTGTTTGGTTAGAACAAGCACTTAAAATCGAGTAAAAAGTCACGATTACCAACATTCGTGGCAACGTACGAAGAAATCCCATGTATAATCACTACCTTAGTTAATAACTCTGCCATCTAATGAAACATTTGAAGGGCAAGTTGTTTAGAATCCACGATTTTCGCAATGCGGCAATCGAAACATTGAAAGAAAGTAATATTGTATGGCAGAGCGCATAGTAAAAGAAGCCCAAGTGCCGTTTGAATCTTCCGGTCAACGCTTTGACCAGATTACGACGGAATTGTTCCAAGATTTTTCACGATCCAGAATTCAGGCATGGATAAAAGAGGGAGCGCTGCTTGTTGATGGTAAAGCGTGTAAAGCAAAAGAGAAGCTGCTTGGTGGAGAGGTCGTCTCTCTTGATGTCGCTCTTGAGGAGCAAGAAGCTCACGAAGCGCAAGATATTCCGATCGACATAGTTTATGAAGATGAGCATATTTTAGTCATTAATAAGCCTGCCGGACTGGTTGTTCATCCTGCTGTTGGTCACCGTGAAGGGACACTTTTAAATGCAATTCTACATCACGCGCCAGAAACGGCTCACGTACCTCGTGCAGGCATTGTTCATCGTCTTGATAAAGAAACCACTGGGTTGATGGTGGTTGCGAAGACACTGCAAGCTCAGACCGATTTAGTGGCACAGTTACAAGAGCGTAGTATGGGTCGTGAATATGAAGCGATTACTATCGGCGTGATGACGGGGGGAGGTATGGTGGATGAGCCAATAGGCCGTCACCCAACAAACCGCCAACGAATGGCAGTCGAGCCTATTCATGGTAAAGATGCGTTGACGCATTATCGACTGTTAAAACGGTTTAAAAACCATACTCATATTCGTTTGAAGCTCGAAACGGGTCGTACGCATCAAATACGAGTGCATATGTCACACATTCAATATCCTTTATTGGGTGATCCTCAGTATTCAGGCCGGTTGAAAATGCCTAAGGCATGTGGAGAAGAGTTGCAAATCACGCTACGTAACTTCCGACGTCAGGCGTTGCATGCAAAACGACTGGAGTTGAATCATCCGTTTACCGGTGATTGGATGGAATGGGAAGTAGACTTACCTGACGACATGGCTGAGTTACTAGAGGTGTTAGACCGCGATATGGTGGAGTCTGGTAGTAAGGATTCAGAATACTTCTAATCACTAGAGCATGATAATAAGGGTGACGTATGTCACCCTTATTTGTATCTAATGCCCTTACAAGGTTAATGAGATGACTGCAAAAGCGAAAGTAATCGAGGCAAGTTGGCCAGTACCTAAGCATGTGCGGGCGTTCACCACGACTCGGCAAGGGGGAGTGAGTGAGCAGCCTTATTCAGGGTTTAATTTAGGAGCGCACGTTGGGGACAGTGCTGATTTTGTAGCGAAAAATAGAGCCAAACTTGTAGAACAGTTTAGTATTCCAAATCCTATTGTTTGGTTAAATCAGACTCATAGCACATCTGTCGCTGTTCTACCTAACGACATACCGCATGAGGCTGATGCTTCTGTGGCATCGTCGCCAGTTCAAGTTTGTGCTGTGTTGACGGCAGATTGTCTTCCTGTCGTATTAACTAATGTGTCTGGTACTAGAGTGGCGGTCGTGCATGCTGGCTGGCGTGGATTGTGCCAAGGTGTCATTGAGGAAACACTGTCTCAGTTTTCTCAAGAAGAGCAAGTTATCGCTTGGTTGGGGCCTGCAATTGGTCCAAACGCGTTTGAAGTTGGTGAAGAGGTTAGAGTTGCATTCATCCAGAAAATGCAATCTGCTGAACGTGCTTTTAAGCCCTCTATAAATGCCGGAAAGTGGTTTGGTAATTTATATGAGCTCGCTAAGCAGCGTCTTAATACTTGTGGTGTTTTTGATGTGTATGGCGGAGATCACTGCACGTTTTCTGAGGAAGATTTGTTTTATTCCTATAGACGCGATGGTGTAACTGGCCGCATGGCAACATTAGTATGGATGGAGCGGTAGAAGTCTCCGTTCATTCATATTGAGCCCGTTAGAAGAGGCTGTAAAAGGAAATATAGGTTGATGGTCTCAAAATATGATGACTGTCAAAAAAATGACACTTCTGTATTGAAATCCTACTATCCCATACCTATTAAGTAATTAAACATATCGCTTACTACAGAATATTAGCTATTTAGCTTGGAGGTCAGACATGCGAATTGATCGACTTACTAGCAAGTTGCAGCTTGCATTATCAGATGCGCAGTCCGTCGCGCTCGGTCAAGATCATGGTTATATTGAATCCGTTCACTTGATGATCGCAATGCTTGATCAGCAGGGCGGAAGTACTCGTCCCATTCTTCAGCAGTCTGGGGTTCAGGTAAACAAGTTTCGTGAGACGTTAAATGAGATATTGACACGCCAGCCAACGGTTAAAGACCACGATGGCAACGTTCAAATGTCCCCTGAGTTGGGGCGGTTGCTTAACCTAGCCGATAAAGAGGGACAAAAACGCAAAGATCAATTTATCTCTTCAGAGTTGATCTTACTTGCCATGTTTGATGGCAAAGATGATCTAGCGAAGTTGCTAAAAGCGACAGGAGTCACGAAAGGTGATATTGCGGCGACGATTGATCATGTGCGTGGAGGTGACGCCGTTAATGACGCAAATGCAGAAGAAAGTCGTCAGGCATTGGACAAGTACACCGTTGATTTGACTGAGCGTGCGGCAGAAGGGCGTTTGGACCCCGTTATCGGACGAGACGATGAGATTCGCCGAACCGTGCAGGTGTTGCAGCGTAGACGCAAAAATAACCCCGTATTAATTGGTGAGCCAGGAGTCGGTAAAACAGCCATTGTGGAAGGGCTTGCTCAGCGAATTATTAATGGAGAAGTGCCGGAAGGGCTAAAGAATAAGCGTGTTTTATCGTTGGATATGGGGGCCTTGATTGCTGGAGCAAAATATCGAGGAGAGTTTGAAGAGCGCCTCAAGGCGGTTTTAAACGAGCTTGCGAAGCAAGAAGGGCAGATTATCCTGTTCATTGATGAAATTCATACAATGGTAGGAGCGGGTAAGAGTGAAGGCTCAATGGACGCTGGAAACATGCTGAAACCTGCGTTAGCGCGTGGTGAATTGCATTGTGTCGGTGCGACTACCTTAGACGAGTATCGACAGTTTATTGAAAAAGATGCTGCTCTAGAGCGACGCTTTCAAAAAGTGTTAGTGGAAGAGCCTACTGTGCTGGATTCTATTGCGATCTTGCGTGGTCTAAAAGAGCGTTATGAGGTGCATCATGGTGTCGATATTACTGATCCAGCGATCATTGCTGCAGCTAAACTCTCTCATCGTTACATCACCGATAGACAGTTACCAGATAAAGCCATCGACTTGATCGACGAAGCTGCGAGTCGAATACGAATGGAGATGGATTCTAAGCCTGAAAATTTAGACCGGTTAGAGCGTCGCCTTATTCAGTTGAAGATAGAGAAAGAAGCACTTAAAAAAGAGACAGACAGGTCGTCGAAACAGCGGTTAAAAGAGCTGGAAAGCGAAATAGAGCGTTTGCAGAAAGAGTACTCAGACCTTGAGGAGATTTGGAATGCAGAGAAAGCTCAGGTTCAAGGTGCGCAAAAGCTAAAAGAGGAATTGGAGCAGGTTAAGCAAGAAATGGAAGAGGCTCGCCGCCAAGGGAATCTAGCAAAAATGTCGGAGCTGCAATACGGAGTAATTCCGATGTTGGAAGCAGAAATTGAGAAGGCGACATTGGCTGAAGAAGGAGAGCAAGAAACGCAGCTATTGAAAAACCGTGTTACAGAGGAAGAGATTGCGACTGTTGTCTCGCGCTGGACGGGTATTCCTGTTGATAAGATGCTTGAAGGTGAGCGTGAAAAATTGCTGAGAATGGAGGATGTATTGCATGAATCCGTGATTGGGCAAGATGAAGCCGTTAACGCTGTTTCAAACGCGGTTAGGCGATCACGCTCTGGTCTTGCGGACCCTAAGCGTCCCAACGGCTCATTTCTATTTTTAGGGCCAACCGGTGTGGGTAAAACTGAACTCTGTAAATCGCTTGCGAAATTTTTGTTTGATACTGAGCAGGCAATGGTGCGTGTCGACATGTCTGAGTTTATGGAGAAGCACTCTGTTGCGCGCCTGATTGGTGCTCCTCCAGGCTATGTTGGATATGAAGAGGGGGGGTACTTGACTGAGGCGGTAAGAAGGCGCCCTTATTCCGTACTGCTGCTCGATGAAATTGAAAAGGCGCATCCTGATGTATTTAATATTCTCCTTCAAGTTCTAGATGACGGCCGATTAACTGATGGTCAGGGCCGGACGGTAGACTTTAGAAATACGGTGGTTGTCATGACCTCAAATCTAGGCTCAGATTTGATACAAGAGTATCAAACGGACGATCAATACGAAGAGATTAAATCAAAGGTGCTTGACGTTGTTGGTACTCAGTTTAGGCCGGAATTTATTAACCGAATCGATGAAACAGTTGTGTTCCACCCGTTGAGAAAAGAGCAGATAGCGGGCATCGCTAAAATTCAACTGTCTCACCTGAATGAGCGCTTAGAAGAAATGGGAATGGCGCTAACACTATCGGATTCGGCTATGTCTCAGTTGGCTGAGGTAGGCTATGATCCAGTGTATGGTGCTCGGCCTCTGAAACGAGCAATACAGCAATGGATAGAAAACCCGTTAGCAAATGAGCTTCTATCGGGCACATTTGTCAGTGGAGACCATATTCGAGTGGAAACCAATGGTGGTGAAATGTCCTTTGTTAATATGACGTAAATGCGCGCAGTATTCATGCTAAAGACTTAGTGTGTTGTATTTGATTCATAAAAAACCTCATACGTGTTTGCGTGTGAGGTTTTTTATGGAATTTTTATTCTGTTTTTTGATCTATTTGCGCTGTATATTGAGTATTAAGTGGAATATATATTTCATTTAATGCATGGGGCTCAACGCTTTTTTGTATTATTGAGGGTATCAAAAGGTTCTTTTTGAACTTAATGTGTAGCGTTACGTACATTCGTTTGTTTCTGTAAAAATCATAAATATAAAAAAGAGATAAGAAGGACATACTATGTTGAATTTTGCTTTGTTCGGCGCAGGCCGAATTGGAAAAATGCATGCGAAAAATATTCAGTCTATGGCGCAAGCCAACCTAAAATATGTGTTTGATGTGTATGCACCTGCGGCACAAGATGTCGCAGCGGCTAATGGTGCGCAAGCGATTTCGACGATTGATGAAGTGTTGAATGATTCTGAGGTAGACGCTGTATTGATCGCGACCAGCACCGATACGCATGTTGACTTGATTATACAGGCAGCAAAAGCAGGTAAGGCGATTTTATGTGAAAAGCCTATCGATCTTGATACAGAGATTGTTAATCGTTGTCTCGATGAAATTAAAGAATGTCAGGTTCCCATTCAAATTGGTTTTAACCGTCGTTATGATCCGAGTCATGCGGCAGCCGCGAAAGCGGCACAAGATGGCGGTCTGGGTAAGCTTGAGCAGGTCGTAATTACAAGCCGTGATCCCGGTATGGCACCTGTAGAGTATTTAAAGTCCTCAGGTGGTATTTTTAGAGACATGATTATTCATGACTTTGACATGGCTCGCTTTGTTCTCAATGAAGAAATTGTAGAAGTCCAAGCGATAGGCAGCGCCTTAGTCGATGAAAAAATCACAGAAATCGGTGATGTTGATAGTGCGATGCTGATTATGAAAAGTGAATCCGGTAAGTTGGTTCATGTAAATGGCTCACGTCGCGCGTCATATGGCTATGATCAGCGTGTAGAAGTGTTTTGTGAAGGTGGGATGGCTATTTCAAACAACCAAACTGCAACGTCATTAGAGCGTTACACAAAACACACCACGCAAGAAAAGGCCCCTCTGCATAACTTTTTTATTGATCGCTATGAGGATGCATACAATTTGCAGCTCATTTCGTTTATTGAAAATGTTGAGGCAGGAACGCCAGTTACACCAAGCTTTGAAGATGGCCGTCGAGCTCAAATGCTTGCCGATGCGGCTCAAAAGTCGTTAGAAACCGGTGAGAAAGTCGTTCTGGCTTGGTCTTAATGAAATAAAAAAAAGAGCCACTTATTCGTTCCCTTAGAACATCTATAGGTGGCTCTTTTTATTAGACTAATAGCAAGCGAAAGGCATTGCGTATTAGCGACAAAGTATTTGCTTTGACGTTCTATTAAAAGTCTATGAAAGCACCGATAAATGCGCCGTCAAATTCTGTTTTTACGTCGATGTTGCCTTCGTCAATTGTGAAGTGCGCTTGACGGTAGCCAGCTTCCACACCCACCAAGAAAGGTGATTCGTATTTCACCTTATAGGTCATGTCTGTAATGCTTGAATCACCGATAGACAGTGTTTTCAACTCTCCACCAAACTTCACAGGAAGGCCTGGAAGAGCAACATAGGCAGCTAGATAGCCTGATGGCAGAAGTACGCTTTCAGACGCGCTAGAAGAGCCTGTAGAAGCATCAACATCCATGCTTCTCAAAGAAATACCTGCATCAAGGTCGAGCCATAGTAGTCCATCTAAAAATTCGTAATACAAAGTGTAGTCTGTTGTATCAACTTTAATCTGTGTGTCTGCAGATTTGGTTTCTAAGCTACTACCTTGAAGACGAATATTTGGGATGACAGGAATCGGGTGCTCAAATGCAACGCCAAAGTATCCTGTGTTTTCTGCAGAAAGATCTTTATTTGCAGAAGTGCCGCTGATGCTTCCGTCAAACGTAGCATCTGGCATGTAGTAGCCTGCTTCAGCAGTGAGTCCAAGTACGTCTGCTTGTGCTGCGCTGCCAGCAAGGATGAGGGATGATGCGATTAGAGCTCGTCTCATAGTATGGTTTCCATCATAATGTTTAGGAATTTTACGCTATTATAGAAGTTTCATTGTGAACTTCTAGAGACAAATTGAAATAGTGAACTTTAGAAAGGGAAAAATGTGGCTGGGGTGGCAGGATTCGAACCTACGCATGACGGGATCAAAACCCGTTGCCTTACCGCTTGGCTACACCCCAATAGTGTGTATTGTATTTAGTGGTGGCTATGACTAGATTCGAACTAGTGACCCCATCATTATGAGTGATGTGCTCTAACCAACTGAGCTACATAGCCTAAATAAGATATTGATGGCTGGGGTGGCAGGATTCGAACCTACGCATGACGGGATCAAAACCCGTTGCCTTACCGCTTGGCTACACCCCAACTAATCAAAAAGTTGGTGGCTATGACTAGATTCGAACTAGTGACCCCATCATTATGAGTGATGTGCTCTAACCAACTGAGCTACATAGCCTTTTGTCTGTGGCTGGGGTGGCAGGATTCGAACCTACGCATGACGGGATCAAAACCCGTTGCCTTACCGCTTGGCTACACCCCAACAGACATACAGAAACGTTTTTTCGTAATTGCTTACTGCGTCTCTGTGGCGCGATATTATTCATATAACCCGTTGTAGGGTCAAGTCTTTTTCCAAACTATTTTACAATTAGTGCTAATTAATTTTAAAGTGATTAATAACTGATCTAATTGGCTGGAAAAATCCCCAATTGAGAGATATCGCCTTCTTCAAATGGGGGTTAAGTTTTCTAACTAAAATCCTTCAACGCATATTAAACATTGAAGCGGAAGTGCATAACATCGCCATCTTTGACGATATAGTCTTTTCCTTCGAGGCGCCATTTACCTGCGTCTTTTGCGCCGTTTTCGCCTTGGTACTGTATAAAGTCGTCGTAGCTGACCACTTCTGCACGAATGAACCCTTTCTCAAAGTCGGTATGAATAACACCAGCCGATTGTGGAGCTGTTGCGCCTTGTTTTACTGTCCATGCCCTTACTTCTTTTACGCCTGCGGTAAAGTAGGTCTGCAAGCCTAGTAATTCGTAGCCTGCTCGTATAACGCGATCAAGGCCTGGTTCGCTCATCCCCATTTCATCTAAGAAGTCTTGCATTTCTTCGGCGTCTAGCTCGGAGATTTCGGCTTCAAGCTGGTTGCAGATAGGAACCACCATAGCGCCTTCAGAAGCGGCTATTTTAGTAACTACCTCAAGGTGTGGGTTGTTTTCAAAACCATCTTCAGAAACATTGGCAATATACATCGTAGGCTTTGTGGTAAGTAAATGAAGTTGTTTCACTTCTTTAGCCTGGTCGTCTGTAAATTCCATGGTTCGAACCGGCTTGCCGTCTTCTAGATGCTGTTTAATAGATTCTAAGAAGGCTTTGTGAGCAATGGCATCTTTGTTGCCACTTTTCGCCGTTTTAGCGGTTCTAAAGATTTGCTTATCGATGGATTCAAGGTCCGCAAAAATAAGCTCTAAGTTGATTACTTCAATATCAGCCGTAGGGTTTACTTGATTGGCGACGTGAATGACATTGTCGTCCTCAAAGCATCGTACAACGTGTGCGATCGCATCTGTTTCGCGAATGTTGGCTAGAAACTTGTTTCCAAGGCCTTCACCTTTGGAGGCGCCTTCAACCAAGCCTGCAATATCAACGAATTCCATTGTGGTCGCTAATACGCGTTCAGGCTTTACGATTTCTGCCAGAGCATCAAGCCTTGGGTCTGGCATAGCGACGATACCAGCGTTAGGTTCGATGGTACAAAATGGGAAGTTCTCTGCACCAATGCCTGCTTTGGTGAGAGCGTTAAAAAGAGTTGATTTGCCGACGTTTGGTAAGCCGACGATACCGCAGTTAAAGCCCATAATCGTTCCTAAAACTGTGTTGCTGTAAGTTTATGCTTTTAAGTTTAAGCTTTGAAGCTGTGAAGGTGATTCATCGCATTACTTAATTCGCCACGCACTATGTCGTCGCAGTAGCGCAATGATTCGTCTATTGTTTTTTCTATCTGATCGTATTCCTCGGTAGGTGCTTTTTTTAGTACATAGCTCGCAACTTGGCTGGCGTGGCCTGGGTGGCCAATACCGATGCGTAAGCGCCCAAAATCTCTATTATTCCCTAATTTTGAAATAATATCTTTGAGGCCATTGTGACCGCCATGACCGCCACCTTTTTTGAGTTTTACTGTACCAGGAGGAATATCAAGTTCGTCATGTATGACGAGCACTTGTTCAGGAAGGATTTTATAGAACTGACAAACGGCTTGAACCGATTTGCCGCTTAAATTCATATAGGTCGTAGGAATGAGTAAGTAGCATTCTTCACCACCTATATAAGCTTTAGCAAATTCGCCAAAGAATTTTTTCTCGGAGCGAAGAGAGCACTGACTCTGACGAGCCAGTGCTTCTATCCATTGAGCGCCAGCATTGTGGCGAGTGTTTTCATATTCTGAGCCTGGGTTACCAAGGCCAACGAGTAATTTAAAAACTGCCACAATACCGCCTACAATGTTATTAACGCTTAGCTTTACCGATACGAGCGATAGGCTGGTTGTGATCTCCACCTTTTAGTAGAGCAACCAATTCCACGCCTTCTGGTAGTTGAGCATCAGACAAGTGGAAAATTTGACCTAGTTGACCGTCGATAGCGTCAACGATTAGAGAAGCTGGTAGGTCTTTTGGAAGACAACGTACTTCTGCAAGCTTAGCTTCAACAGAAAGGCGTCCACCTTGAGCTTTAACACCTTCACTTTTCTCTGCGTTTACGAATTCAAGAGGGATGCGAGTAGCAATCGTCTTGTCTTCAGCAATACGTAGTAGGTCAACGTGCATTACGTCGCCAGTAGATGGGTGGCGTTGTAGAGACTTAACCAATACTTTTTGTGCAGCGCCATCGACAGAAACTTCAACAACACTTGTCAAGAAAGCAACGTTAGCAACAGCTTTAACAAGTTCATTGTTTTTGAAAGTAACAGATTGAGCTTCTGTCTCGCCACCGTAGATGACAGCAGGAACTAAACCTTGTTTGCGAAGGCGGCGGCTCGCACCTTTACCTTCTTCTGAGCGTGGAGCTGCTTCGATAATAACAGTCATGATATTAATCCTAATAAAATTTTAATGAGTGCCCAGAACTGCGACCGGTTCCGAGCGATATCGTTTGGATTAGGCCCCAAACATGGCACTAATAGACTCTTCGTTGCAAACGCGACGAACAGCCTCTGCCAAAATGTCAGACATCGACAATTGGCGGATTTGTTTGCAGTTCTGTGCAGCTTGTGTGAGAGGAATAGTATCCGCTACAACAAGTTCATCAAGCACCGAATTGCTTATGTTTTCTATTGCTTTCCCCGATAGTACTGGGTGTGTACAGTACGCTAGTACTTTTTCTGCGCCGTGCTCTTTTAGTGCTTTCGCGGCAGCACAGAGTGTTCCGCCTGTATCACACATGTCGTCGACGAGAACGCAGGTTTTACCTTCCACATCACCGATTAGGTGCATTATTTGCGCTTCATTTGCACGTGGGCGGCGCTTGTCAATAATGGCAAGGTCTGCATCATCAAGCATTTTTGCGAATGCTCGTGCACGAACAACACCACCTACATCTGGTGATACAACGGTAATATTTTCATGCCCTTGACGCTGTAAGTCGTCTAGTAGCAATGGAGTTGCATATACATTATCTACCGGGATGTCAAAAAATCCCTGAATTTGGTCAGCGTGCAAATCAACGGTTAATACACGATTGATACCCACTGCAGAAATCATGTCCGCAACTACTTTGGCTGTAATTGGCACCCTAGCAGATCTTACTCTTCGGTCTTGGCGTGCATAACCAAAATAGGGAATAACAGCGGTAACTCGTGTTGCAGACGCTCGTCTCAACGCATCTGCCATTACGATCAACTCCATTAGGTTGTCATTACTTGGCGCGCATGTAGACTGTATTATGAAAACATCTTTACCGCGTACGTTTTCATTGATCTCGACCGTAATTTCACCATCGCTGAATTTACCTACGGTAGCGTTACCGATAGGCAGTCCCAGACGACGTACAACCCTGCGTGCGAGTTCAGGGTTAGCATTACCGGTAAAAACCATCAACTTAGACACTGTATATACCTTTTGTTCTTTAGCTATAAAATAGACTGGCTAGGCGGCTAACTGAATAGCGTAATACGATCAAGTGATGGCGTTGATTTCTATTCATCTGGCTTACTTAATTCGCTGTTGAGCCGCAGGCTCTTTTGCTTCTTAATCCACTGGTTGAGTGCTAAATGAGTAGGAGATACGTTGCAACCTTGACAAACCCAAGTCTGCCATTTTTTGGGTACTGACGCTCTCACTCGCTCAGCGTCTTCGATCGTGTTATAAGCTATAAATAAGCACGCGCCTGTTCCGGTTAGCTTTACGTCACCGTAGTCTTGAAGCCATTCAAATGCCTCGTTCACTTCAGGATTATGCTTTTTTACAACCTCTAAACAGTCGTTTTGTCCACTCAGCTTTAAAGCGTGCGCTATTCTGATGGGCGGGGTGTCTCTTGTCAAATATTTATCGGCAAAAATTTGACCAGTTGCGACATGGCAATCTGGTTTTACCAGTAGATAAAATGGGGTTTCCGGCTCTACTGGTGTTAGGAGTTCACCTATTCCTTCTGCAAAGGCTGCGTTTCCTCTTACAAAAACGGGTACGTCAGCTCCTAAGTGTCTGCCAATGTTTGCGAGTGCATCGGTCGATAGGTCGCATTGCCATAGTTGGTTAAGCGCGAGTAACGTTGTTGCTGCATTGGAACTTCCTCCGCCGATCCCCCCTCCCATTGGTAGACGTTTCTTTAGGGATATGTTTGCTCCAAACGCTTCATTTTTTGCGAAGGGCTTTAGGGCTTGAGCAGCCTTGTATATTAAGTTTTCCTCTAGGGGGACGCCTTTTATTGCCGGTAATATATGGACTAGGGCGTCGTTTGTAGTAGTAAAGTCAAGTTGATCGCAGACATTAATAAACTGGAAAATAGTTTGTAGCTCGTGATAGCCGTCGTTTCGGCGTCCTGTAATGTGCAAAAATAGATTGAGCTTGGCGGGTGAGGGGAGAGATATTGAGTGGTTCGTCATGGTGTTTGATTCGTTTATTGAACGGTCCAGTTTGTAATAATCAAATTAACTCGGTACGGCGGCTTAGAAACTTGTATCTTTCTAGGGAGTTCTAAGTTGTTTACATCCATATAGCTATTGTACGACACTTCCCAGCCATCTTGTTCTATGCGCTTAGGTAAGGTGATGTTGTCAGGTTGATTTTCAATACGAGCTTCACTAAATGGGTAAGGCAGTCCTCGGATCCAGTATTTCACCTGTGCAACGGGAAAGCGCCAACCAAGTTGAGAAAATAATAAGCGTTCTGCGTTGTCGCCTGTCACTGTTTGATCGCTGTTTTTTAACGTAACAATACCATCCTTTGTTTTGCTAAGTTCAGTAGAGCCCTGTCCGAAAGGCCCGACTATATTGAGTTCAAATGCTTCGTTAGTATGGTGCCAATTAAAATTGCCAGATATAGCATCGTCTTTTGTCCTAATTCCAACTCTTCCTTGAGTGTCCCATGCGGATATCTCTGAGGCATCAGTAAATTGTTTTTCAACTTTGTTCGGTTGAGATGAACAGGCCGCTAAGAATGCGCTGATCGCGATTACTGCTAATTTGGTTTTCATAGATCAGTTTTGTAGCTCCGTAATTAAGTCGGGGTTTAAGCGATTTAGTGTTTCCATCAATACAGGGTATTCAGGTGTGATTTGATAAGCCTTTCGCCAGATGTCATTTGCTAGAGACTGATGTCCTTGACGCCAAAGCGTTTCACCATAGTGTGCACCTATTTCGGCGTCTTTTAACAGCTCCCACGCTTTTTGCAGGTAAAAGGTAGCCTGATCCAAATCGTCTCGTAAAAAGAGTACCCAGCCGAGACTGTCGATAATAGCAGGATCATCATTGTCTATAGCATACGCTTTTTCTATGTAGTTTTGAGCAAGTTCAAGGTCGTTTGAGTTAACCAGTATGGTATACCCAAGCGCATTCAGATACTGAGGGTTGTCAGGACTGCTATCGACTAATTTTTTGAGCTCGGCGATAGCCGCTTCCCACTGATCGAGAGATTCAAGCAATATTGCTTTTTTATACCTTATTGCGTCGGCGTTTGGGTGTGCTTCTAGGACGGTATTAATAAATTCAAGTGATAAATCTGGTCTTTTGTTGTACTCGTGTAGGCCTGCAACAGACATGGTTTCTTCTTGAAGTTTTTCCTCGTTGAGTCTCTCAAACACAAGCGCATTAATCTCATTTTCACGTTTCAGGGTATACAGCAAACGAATAATCTGTTGAGTTGCGTTCCACGCCAATGGTCCGTCTACTGTTTTTAGGGTGTTGAGCGCTTCAATAGGCTTACCGAGTTTATTCAGCGCGTCTGCAGTGAGTAGTTTCGTTTGATCCTGAAAACCATACTGTTTTTCAGGCAGACTGTTTAGCACACTTAATGCATTGTCATAATGATGATGCTCAAGTAGTTTGCCAGCGAAGGTAAGGCCAAGTTGAGTTTGATCAAAGCTGGACAGTTTTGCATTATTATAAAGCTCTGATGCGCGGGTGAGTTGATTGTCCGCAACTAAAAGCTCAATCACAGGAATCAATAAATGCTTGCTGTTTGGGAAATCGTTGAGGCCTTTTAACAGAGTTTCAATAGCCGCTTCTGTTTTACCCAGTTGGTTTTGTGAGTACCCCAAAATAACGTAGAGTGATTTGCATTCTGTCTTTGGCGCGGTTTCAAATAAGTTGTCAATAATAGCAGCTTCAACAGCGGTGTAGTGACCAGAAAAAAAGTCCAAACGATTGTTGCTGAGTTGTAAGTAAATATTTTTGAGGGCGCCTTTGGGGAGTTCGTCGAGCGCAAGACGAACGGTTTCTAAGGTATCTACTTCTCTTGAATGTTGGTCTAGAAAGGTCGGTAAAAATTGCAATGACACATCATGTTCAAGTGCGCGTGAAATAAGCTCCGAAGCTTGTTTGTATCGACCGCTAGCAAAATAAATTTGCAGTTGCAAAGGGTATGGCTCTTCCGCCTTCGGGTCGATGGAAATCCATAAATTAGTGCTTTCTTCAATATACGCGGGGTTTTGACTAGCTATGGCAATGTTGGTTACGCGTTTTGCCATGGCAGGGCTTTTTTCACTGCGTAGTATTGTTGCAAACTTGTCATATGCAGCGCCCGGACCCTCTCTTTGCAGCAAAAATTCCGCTTCAAGTAATTTTGTCAGATGCTCATTCGAGACATGTTCGTGTGTTTCTGACTCAAAATTGAATGTACTTGATTGTTCGGTTTGCAGCTCGGCAGTCGAATCTTGCTCTTGATTCACCGCACATGCGTTTATCCCTATTGCTATAGATAGGAAGGTAGCCACCTTTGATATAGGTAGGCGATGAAGTGAAAATGCCGTCCTTAAAAGACTGCGCTGGTCAGCATTAGTCATATTTTTTCCAAAGAATCGTTCCATAGCTGCTTATGTTAGCTTTGTCGTGGCATTGTGTCAGTGACAAAATGGTTTAGCCATTAAATTGCGTCAATAATATTTATTGACTTGATAGGGGTGCGAAACCCTCGTGTTTATACGTATAATACGTGCTCTTTGTGTAAGGTGTTAGCGGGAACCATTAATATTAATGGAAACCATTTTCAGTAAGCCAATAAAGCTTGCAAAAAACACAACATCTTCTGGTTATGATCTCGTTTGAAGAGAAGAGTTCCTGAATGCCTCTAATTACTGTGGGAGTTAACCACAAGACAGCGCCAGTTGCTATTCGAGAGAAGGTTGCCTTTGCTCCTGAGAAAATGATGGAAGCGTTATCTTCTCTCACCTCAGAGCAAGTGGCTAATGAGGCCGTGATTGTTTCAACATGCAACCGTACCGAGCTGTATTGCACGGTGAGTGACTTTGCTAAATTGGACGATGTTGTCGAATGGTTAAGTCGGTATCACGGTGTTGAATATGATGATCTTCGTAAATACTGCTACAGCTATGTAGAAGATGAGAGTATTCGTCATATTATGCGCGTAGCGTCCGGCTTGGACTCTCTGATTTTAGGTGAACCTCAGATTTTAGGTCAGGTTAAATCTGCGTTTGCTGTATCGGAAGAAGGGCGATACATAAGTCGAGATTTACGTTCTTTATTTCAGAAAACATTTTCTGTCGCGAAGCAGGTCCGAACGGATACAGCAATTGGTGAAAACCCTGTGTCCATCGCGTTTGCTGCGGTCAGCCTAGCTCAGCGTATTTTTGCAGATATTCGTCAAAGTACAGCGTTGTTGGTTGGTGCCGGTCAGACAATTGAATTGGTCGCACGACATCTTAAAGAAGCCGGTATAAAGCGTATTATTGTCGCTAATCGTACGTTAACCCGAGCGGAAACGCTGGCTAAAGAGTTGGATGCAGAAGCAATATTGTTAGGTGAGCTGCATGACTTTTTACCGAATGCAGACATTGTTATATCGTCTACAGCCAGTCAGTTGCCCATTATTGGCAAAGGCATGGTGGAACGGGCGACCCACAAACGTCGTCATAACCCCATGTTGTTGGTCGATATTGCGGTACCACGTGACATTGAGCCTGAAGTAGAAGAAGTTAAAGACGCATACTTATATACGGTTGATGACCTGCACTCGGTTATTGATGAAAATATAAAAGCCCGAGAAGACGCTGCTAAAACCGCTGAAGATATTGTTGAGAACGGCGTTCAATCCTATCGGCGTGCGGTGGAGTCACGCAAGGTATCCGATTTAATTGTTACTTATCGGGCGAAATCAGAGCAAACAAAACAAGCTGAGCTTGAAAAAGCCCTTAAGAATTTACAATCTGGGCAAAATGCAGAGCAAGTGGTTGCAAAGCTTGCGCATAGCTTGATGAACAAACTGATTCACGCGCCGACGCTCTATATGAGAGAGGCGGGAGCGCAAGCTGACGAGAATGCTCTGGATATCGCATCGTCGGTCCTTGGCCTGTTGGATGATAGAGAGAGTCAATCTGGCAGCAATGATAAAAAATATAACGAAGAAAAAGACAACAAAGAATGAAAGAATCGATAAAGTTTAAATTAGAAAGCTTAGCAGAGCGTTACGAAGAACTGGCGGCGCTTTTAAGCGAAGCGGATGTGATCATGGATCAAAACCTTTTCCGCAATTATTCAAAAGAATATTCTGAATTAGAGCCAGTGGTAAAATGCTTCGAAGAGTATCAAGTAGTTTTAGAGAACCTTGAAGAAGCGCAATTGATGTTGACGGACTCTGACCCAGATATAAAAGAGATGGGGCAAGAAGAACTGAAGTCTGGCAATGAGCAAAAAGAAACTTTGCTGTTAGACCTACAAAAGCTACTTCTACCAAAAGATCCAAATGATTCTAAAAACGTCTTTCTTGAGGTTCGAGCGGGAACGGGTGGTGATGAAGCTTCGATTTTTTCTGGCGACCTTTTCAGAATGTATTCACGTTATGCAGAAACTCAGCGCTGGAAAGTTGAAATTGTGAGTGCTAATGAAGGGGAGCATGGTGGCTACAAAGAGATTATCGCTCGAATTGTTGGAGAGGGAGCTTACTCAAAGTTGAAGTTTGAGTCGGGTGCGCATCGAGTTCAACGAGTTCCTGCGACAGAATCTCAAGGTCGAATCCATACCTCAGCGTGTACCGTAGCGGTGATGCCTGAAATGGATGAAGTCTCCGATATCGATATAAATAAAGCGGACCTTAGGATTGATACCTTCCGAGCATCGGGCGCGGGTGGGCAACACGTTAACAAAACCGATTCTGCTATCCGTATTGTACATTTACCGACCGGCGTTGTTGTTGAGTGTCAGGATGAACGTTCTCAGCACAAAAACCGCGCAAAAGCCATGGCGTTGCTTGCGTCTAGGTTAAAAGCGGCGGAAGAAGATAAAGCGGCAGCGGAGCAATCAGAAACGCGTCGTTCTTTAGTTGGAACGGGAGATCGTTCTGATCGCATCCGTACGTACAACTATCCTCAAGGCCGTGTTACTGATCACCGTATTAACTTGACCCTATACAAACTAGATGAAATCGTTGCTGGAGATCTAGATGTACTGGTAGGTCCACTTGTTAATGAGCATCAAGCCGATCAACTGGCGACACTGGGTGGCGAAGGTTAATCTCCTATGAGAATTGATCAATGTTTAAGAGAGGCGCAACAGCGCCTCTCTTCAGTTAGCGATACCGCGAAACTGGATGCCGAGCTTCTGTTAGCGCATTGCATGCAAGTTAGCAGAACCTATTTGTTTACTTGGTCTGAAAAAGACATTGAACCAGTGTGTTTGACTCGGTTTTATCGTTTGCTTGAAAGAAGGCTGGTGGGCGAACCAATTGCTTATCTAATCGGTAAGCAAGATTTCTGGACGTTAGAGCTTGACGTTTCGCCGACCACCTTAATTCCGAGACCCGATACGGAACGATTGGTTGAGGTTGCTCTGGATTTAATTGCAGGAGTAGAGAAGCCAAATATACTGGACCTGGGAACAGGGACAGGAGCGATTGCTTTGGCGTTGGCCTATGAGCGTAAAGACGCATTAGTCAGCGGTGCGGATTGCGTAAAACAGGCTGTTGAACTTGCGACGCGAAATGCTGAAAAGAACGCATTAAGTGTTAATTTCATTCATAGCGATTGGTTTTCAGAGGTGCCATCCGATAACCAGTTCCATCTTATTGTTTCAAATCCACCTTACATTGATCCGAATGATAAACACTTATCGCAGGGCGATGTACGTTTTGAGCCTGATTCAGCGTTAACGGCCGATCAAGAAGGAATGGGGGATATTAATCGAATACTGAGTGAAGCACCTCATTACCTGCATGACACTGGTTGGCTTGCATTTGAGCATGGCTATGATCAAGGAGAAAAAGTGCGGCTCGCTTTTGCGTCTCGTGGTTTTCTATCTGTCGAAACGTTTGCGGATTATGGTGGCAACGACCGCGTGACCATTGGTCAAAAGCAGTAAGCATCAAGGGTGCTAGTTGAAAGAGTATAAGTTTAAGATAGTGAGAGCGAGAAGAGTCGTCGCAGCGAAAAGCTAAAGCAGAGCACCAGCAAGCCTGCAATTTAGTATTAAGAACTAGCAAGGTCTTGTAGCTAGTCTACATTAGACCTTGCTCATATTCTTGATGTTGTCAGTCAGCGCTTATTTTTTAGACGGCTGGTCTCTCTCGAAGCGAATAAATACAGGCGCATTCTCGGAAGAGCGTGCTTCGTCATATTGGTAACCGTCGTAATTAAACGCTTTTAAGTCTTCCAGCGTGTTTGCATTGCTATCTAGCAGGTAGCGCACCATCATTCCTCTTGCTTTTTTTGCATAGAAACTGATGACTTTAAATTGCCCATTTTTTTCGTCTAAGAAGTTCGGTGTTATGATCTGTTTGCTGATCTTTTTGATATTGACGGCTTTGAAGTATTCATTCGACGCTAGGTTAACCAATAGTTCGTTGTCTTCTAATTCGTTTTCAAGCTCGTTAGCGACTTTGTCTCCCCAAAATTGATACAGGTTTGTGCCATTTGGATTGCTGAGTCTTGTCCCCATTTCGAGGCGATATGCTTGCATCTTATCTAAAGGTTTTAGCAGACCGTATAAGCCGCTCAATATCCGTAAACGCTTCTGAGCCTGTTCTATTGTCTCTTTGGGAAGCGAATACGCGTTTAGGCCTGTATAAACATCCCCCATGAAAGTGAATACTGCTGGGCGGCTGTTTTCATCGGTATGCTGGATATCCCAATCTTGATAACGTTCAACATTTAGAGTGGCCAGTTTGTCGCTCAATTTCATTAAATCTGCGATGTCAGCAGGGGAATAGGGTTTAATGGTGTCAATCAATGTTTGAGCCTCTTCTAGGAAAAGAGGTGTTGTTGTTTCGTTTGTCGGTGGTGTGCTGTCTAAATCCAATGTTTTTGCTGGAGAAATCAAATATTTCATCTTACTGCCTAATTTCAGTGATTGCGTTTTATAAAGATTATCCATAGAGTGTCGATAGATATCTACAGAATAAGACGATAGAGACTCTTTATGGATAATAACTTGATTCCGTTTCCGGTAAACAAAAAGCCAAAAGAAAGACTTGAAACTCGCTCGAGTGAGTCAATTTCAACTGCTGAGTTGGAAGAGCTAAGAGATGCATTCGATGATGCTCGAAAAGAATGGCCGTTAGAGTTAAGTGAACTTCCTGAATGCAATCGTATTGTTCCTTCTAAGGTTGCTCGATCTTAAAATTCTCGTGAGTGTAGCGCTAAACGCTGCCTAACTCTTGGTTGTTGATTCTATTCATGATTGCTTTTGTAGTAAGACATTCCCTGCCTTTTATGTTCGTGGCGGCGTTATTAGGTTTTGCGCTACCTGATGCGTCTGCGTCTGTATTTCCTTTTTTACCTTATGTACTTTTCTCTTTGATGTTGCTGACTTTATTAAGTATGCAGCCGTCAAAGGTGTTGCGATATTTAATTGGGACGAAGGTCTGGTGCTACAGTCTTATACATGGCGCGGGTTTTATGGCGTTACTTAGTTTCTTGAATGTTTTTATATCGATGGACTCGGATCTGATGTTAGCGGTGATGGCCGTAGCGGCAACAGGCTCCTTGTTTGCAACGCCAGCTATTGTTAGAGCGTTGGGATTCGATGCGATAGAAGCGATGGCGATGACCATCGCAACCACTTTATTGCTGCCATTTCTCATTATTCTAACCGTGTATTGGTATCCGACTTCGAATGCGGAGTTAGACTTGGTAGCTTATGGCCTGAGGTTGCTGATCTTTATCATCAGCCCACTGGTACTGTCTCATTTATTAAGACGGTTATTATCAGCCAATACCCTAGACCGTATTTTAATGCGGACGTCGAAATATACGATATTATTGGTGTTTGCGTTTCCGTTTGGGTTAATTGGTTACTTTCGTAATTTGTGGGATCAGAATTCCATCTTGGCTTATCAATACCTATTAATTGCGTTTCTATTAAGTGCGCTGTTTTTCTTAGGAGCGATGTCTGTTTATTGGCGGTTTGGAAAAGAGGCTGCATTGACAGCCGCCATTACATCCGGAAATCGAAACGTCTTATTAACCTTTACCATTGCTAGTGGTCTACTGGGTCCTGCGTTCTTACCTTTAGCAGGCGCTATGCAACTTCCAATGTACCTATTGCCCGCTATTACTAAGCTTTTGCACCGAAAGCTATAAATATATCTTATCTCTCTTTTTAATGAATACAGTTTTACTCTTTTTCTCGCACATTTATTTGGGTGAGCTATATTCAATTATTTTTATTAATTACATTTTTTTATATCGAATATTGCTAATATAGTTACTTGCTTTTATGGGTTGGTCGGTCCAGCTTTAAAGTGAAGTCTTAAGGCTGATTAAGGAATATTTATAATAATGAGAATCAATAAACCAGTGACAAACAATGAGCAAACATTTGCAGGTGATGTGAAGCTCGTATCGACAACGGATCTTAAAGGGCGAATTACCCATTGTAATGGTGCGTTTATTAAAATTAGTGGCTACACGAAAGATGAGCTGATTGGCAGTCCGCATAATCTTGTACGACATCCAGACATGCCCGTCGCTGCATTCGACGTGATGTGGCAACACCTTAAACGAGGTGAGCCTTGGATGGGGTTGGTGAAAAATCGCTGTAAAAATGGCGATTACTACTGGGTAGACGCGTACGTTACTCCTGTAACGGATAATGGGAAAGTCGTTGGTTACGAGTCTGTAAGAAGCGTGCCGTCGCGCAAGGATGTACAGCGGGCAGAGGTGCTTTATAAGTCTATCAACGCGGGTAAGACGAAACGTAGTGTGCCTGACTGGGCTACTTATACGGTCATTGCCGTACTGGGTGTTCTCTGTTCTATCTTTGGTAGTGTGGTCTACGGCTTGGAGTTCGGCGTATTCGCTTTATTGGTGAGTTCTCTTTTAGTCTCTTTACTGCTTGGCTTAAAAGTTGCCAAGTATAAGTCTGCGCTAGATCGCTTTTTATCAGGCTCATTTAGGCATCCGTTAGCCGTTTACTCCTATACGGACTGTGATGCTTTTTTGGGATCGGTTGAAGTCGGAATAAAGAGCAAAAATGCGCATTTAGATACGGTATTGACGCGTATTGAGGACGAGTCTGGAAAGGTCTCCGATCAGTCTAAAATTGGCTTAACTCAAACCTTGGAAGCCACAAAGAATATTAATAAGCAGCAACGAGAAACAGAGGAAGTCGCAACGGCGATGCATCAGATGACGACAACGATTACTGATGTATCGAGTCATGTGCAAAATACTGCCGATAGTGCTAAAGAATCGACCAGTATCGCTAGCGATGGACGCAAGGTTATTTTCGAGACGAAACAGTCAATCGAAAGTCTAAGTGGTCAAGTTGCTCACATTAATCAGACGGTTCAAGACCTGTCTAATCAGTCGGAAAAAATTGCCCAAGTAGCTCAAATGATTGATCAAATTGCTGAGCAGACCAACTTGTTGGCTTTGAATGCTGCAATTGAAGCCGCGCGAGCTGGTGAGCATGGCCGAGGCTTTGCCGTTGTTGCAGATGAAGTTCGTCAACTTGCAATGCGTACTCAAGGTTCAACAAAAGAGATTCATGAGATTATAGAGTCCTTAAGAATAGGGGCGCAAAAATCGGTTGAGATTGCTGAATCTGGAATGGCGAGTGCTTCTGAAGGCGTAGGTAAAATGGAGTCAGCGGAGCATGCATTAGATGCAATTGTCGATACCGTGACAAACATTGCAGATATGGCAACTCAAATGGCAGCGGCAGTAGAGGAGCAGGCAAGCGTGGCAGAAGACATTAATCGTCAAGTTGTGACCATATCAGACCTTGCAAATAGAAGCTTGTCAAAATCACACGATTCTAGTGAGAGTATTCGAATGCTTCAGGATGTGTCGTCAGATATGCATGAACTGGTGGTGCGTTTTAAACGCTAAACACGTGCTTGTGTTAAAAGTAAAAAGCCGCCAGTAGAGCGGCTTTTTGTTTAGCTTTTATTGGCACGCCAATAGCTAAGGAAGTGGAAGGCTTTTTAGAGTGTCGTCAGGTGCTTTGATTTGGGAGAGAAGTAAGCTCTGACTTGCAGGCTCATCCCCCATGGCTTTTAGCAAACGAGCTAACTCCGGTAAGGCTTCACTATCACTATCTAATGCTAGTGCGCTTTGATAGTAATCCTTGGCTTTTCCCCATAGCTTTAGCTGCTGGCTCAAGCGGCCACATGTTAAGTAGAGGTTGGCGCTTCCTATTTCTTTTTTAAGCCAGCTTTCTGCCTGACTTAACGCTTTTTTAGCATTCTTTACTTCTACACCAGAGCCCAGAGTCCCATAGAGCTTGGCGAGATCATCCGACCATTCTTTATTAAGGCTCTGTCGAATGTAGCTTTCAGCTCTTTTGTCGTCGCCAAATTGTATTAATGAGCTTGCATAGAGCAGGCGAATTTCATTGTCTTTTTCCAGACTGTCGAGCTTTTGCCAAACGGCTTCAAGCTCTTTTACCAGGCTTGCTTTGTCTTTTCCAATTTTTGTCTGAAATGTTATACGTTCAAGCAGGGCTAAAAATGCATTACGTTCTAACTCGAGCATATTGGTTTCGTCGAATATGCCGTTTTTCGTCAGAGTTGGCTTAAGAGCTAATAATGCATCCCAGTCTTTAAGCTGGGTATAGACGGTTACCAGCATTTTTAGAATTTGCCGATGTTTAGGCTTTAGCTTGTTGAGCCTCAATAGGGTAGCTAGTGCGCTTTCATAGTGTCCTTGCTTGACTTGAATTTGGCTTTGGGCAAATCCAATGGCAAATTCTGCTTCAGGTGCAGATTTGTGTGCAATTCTTAATAGCTCTTTTGAACGGGTGTGATCATCTTGTTCACTGGCCGCGTACGCTGCACCAATGTAATTGATAAGAGGGTAGGGGACTTTCTCTGCGCTGGTGGTTAAGAGTTTTTCTGCTCGTTTCCAATTTCCGCCTACAAGCTCAAGCATTCCTCTAATCGTATTCTTAGACGCCCGTTTTTGTACTAGCTTCGCCGTGACCTTATTAAATGAAGAGCTAGGTCGAATCAGGGTAAACAAAACACTTTTTAGACTGTTTAATATGATAAGTGTCACTATCATGGCGGCAACCATGACCCATAGACTGGTCTCTATCGTGACGCCTTTAAAAGCAATCAGCACATAGCCAGAATCCTGTTTCATTAACAGACCAAGCAATCCCCCAAATACGAGCATCAAAGCGATTGCAGCAATGAACTTTCTCATGCGCTTACTCCTTCAGAGCGGATGTCTTTATCTACCGGTTTAGGAGCGGCAGGCGCCGAGTCTGTCGCCGGAGAGGCTTGTTCGACTGTTGACTTGTCTGCTTGGGTGTTCGATGTCTTTGCCTCATCGTTGCTTTCTGGCGGGGAAGTGGCCGTGGTTAGGTCTTGAATGCTGTTTCCTTGAGAGGATGCATTCCACTGACCCATAAGTGTCTTAATAGCGCTAAGCGATGCTCTTGGCAAAGGGAGTTTTTGGTCTGGGTTAACTTGCTGCAATGCCGTCAATGATGTTAAGAAGGCACTCGTTGCTTTCGCTTCGACATCGAAATAGTTAGCAATGGCGTCAGCGACTTTGGCGAGAGCACTTTGATAAACCGTTTTCTCTCCTTTTACAAGAGCAACTTGGGCCACTTCAATTTGTAGTTGGACACCTGTTACTAGTTCTTGGTATTCAGCAGGTGGTAGCAGTGCTTTTATTGGCTTTCGATCATAGTTGATGACAATCAAAGATTTTAGCCCTTGCCAAAAACTGTCCGCAATCTCACTTGCACTGACTGTAGAAGAAGGCGCTTCTGTCATAGATGGCTCTTCTGTTTTTTGCCACTCTTTTGAGGGTTCAAATTGAGGCAAGGTTGCGACACTGTCGTAAAGTGCATTAAGTTGTAAGTAAAACCCTTCTAGGTCAAATGCCCCTACTGATTTAAGTGACTGAATGTCTTTAGCGATTGCTTTTCGAGTATCGAATAAAATAGGGTCTTCCATATCTGCAAGAATATTGTCTGCATTTTGAAGAAGTGCTAACGCATTCGTATGATCTTTTTCCAAAAGTAATCGTTGGTTGGCAAGTCGGATCAAATATTGAGCTTCGGCAAGTTGCCAATCTTCTTTTGAGACGCTGCTTAATGTATCAAGTTTGCTTTGGATAACAGACAGCTGTTTAGTGGTCTCTGTGATTTTTTCAGCATTCGCCGCTTGTGCTTGTGTCGCCGATGAGGTTTGAGTAAGCGCCTGCTTTGTTAAGTTGGAAACCTGATTCAACTGCGATGTCAGTTGATTGATTTTTGTAGATAGGGCGTTATTTTGGCTAATTAGCTCCGAAACTTGAGCATCGACATTCGACTCAAGGCTCTTTAAATAAAGCCAACCTGATGTACCAAGTGATGTGACAGCAATTGCAACGGCCAAACCGCTTACCATTAAGCTTCCGCTTTTCTTCGGCGAATGATTGATTTTCATTTTCGTTTTGTCTGGAGTATTTGTGCTGTTTAGGTTTTCATCAGGTGGAGTCACGTTTGTGTCTGCCTGTTCTAAGGTGTTTGATGGCTGAATGTCGCTGTTTACATCTTTGTTATCGGTCATCTTTGCGTCCTAAGTGCTGCAAGGTTGCTTCGGTTAAGCGACTGTCATCGGCGCCGTTTGCATTTATAATGTTCTTCCAGCCAAGTTCTGAGGCAGTGTCTGCGACACGTTGGCTAGGTACAAATATAGGCTTGTCTAGCCAGCTTGCTTGATACTGCATGATATCCTGAGTGAGGTTGCGAAGGCTATCCTCACTTGTAGACCATATTAAGTCAGGTTCGTCTAAGAATAAAAAAGTTTGTGCGCTATAGTTTGGCTTTATGCGTTTGTATAGTTCAAGCAAATCTACGCTTGCGCCTTTTGCTTCTAACCCATCTGCAAGAGTTGGTCTTCCGCCCTCGCCACGTACGATCAGTATTTTTTCGTCTGTTAGCTTAACGGGCTTGAGCCAATTTAAAAGTGCTTCTGATGTAAAGCCGGGATTAGAAAGCGCGGGGAAGCCTAAATCATTTAATGTTTTGGTTGTCCCTTTACCTATTCCAATCCAGTGTAGTTGAGCTGGCAGCATAGGCCAGCATTCCTCTATTCGTTCCGCCCCAATTCTAGCTGCATTCTTACTTACAAATATAACGTATTTGTATAAGTCTAAGTCAAACAGCTGCGATTGAATTGAGCGGATTTTATCGTCCTCTTCAAATGCCTCAATATAGAGTGAGGGCAACGGAATTGGTTGTGCCCCAAGAGAGGTTAAATGTGCGCAGGTCGACGCATTTTCTGGCTCAGGTCGCGTGACTAAAACTCGAATGCTTGATAAAGGCTTTTGTTCCGTCATTGCCGTTTACTTACCGTATACGTCATCAAGGATTCTTTGAGCACCACGGTTAAGCAGGTCTTCAGCAAGCGTAATGCCTAACTGCTCGGCATTTTGAGGAGCCCCCTTAATGTCGCCAGTAATCATTTGTTGGCCATCGGTACTTCCGACCAGTCCTCGCAGCCAAATTTCACCGTCACTTAATGTCGCAAAGCATGCGATTGGAGCCTGACAGCCACCGTTTAAGCGTTTGTTGACGGCTCTTTCTGCGGTTACTCGATAGTAGGTGTCTTGATGCTGAAGCGGTGCGAGCAATTCGAGTATGTCTTTATCGTTGTCTCTGCACTCTATCCCCATTGCGCCTTGTCCGCCTGCAGGCAGGCAGTAGGTATCGGATAAGCGGCTTTTAATGCGATCTTCTAGCTCCAGCCGAATCAATCCCGCGGTAGCCAAAATGATGGCATCGTATTCATTATTATCGAGTTTGCCTAATCGAGTGCCGACGTTGCCTCGTAAACTTTCGATTTTGAGGTCGGGCCTATGTTGCTGAATTTGGCACGCTCTTCGAAGACTAGAAGTGCCAAGAACGCTGCCTTTAGGGAGTTCGTCTAAGCTGCTGTACTTGTTCGATACAAACGCATCGGATGGGTCTTCGCGCTCACATATGACCGCAAGCCCTAAGCCTTTTGGAAATGCCATAGGAACATCTTTCATTGAATGTACTGCGATGTCCGCTCGGCCGTCTAGCAATGCACTTTCGAGCTCCTTGACGAAAAGGCCTTTGCCGCCGATTTTGGATAGTGGTGAATCTAGGATTTGATCGCCTTTGGTTGTCATCCCTAAAAGCTCGACGGTAAGGTTTGGGTAAAGCGTTTCAAGCTGTTTTTTTACGGTGTTTGCTTGCCACAATGCCAGTTTACTTTCCCGTGTCGCGATCACAATCTTATCTTTCACACTCTCTCCTGCTATATGAGATATACATTATTTGTTGATGATAACGCCTTACAAGGGAAACTGCGAATATGTTCCGCATCAGGTAACGATGTTAGGCGTTGTTAAATGTAACTTTATCAGGCTATTAGCCTTTATATGTAGACTCTCATAAGGTAATCTTGCGCAACATTGATATAAGTTTGGGAAACGGATAAATGACTGACTCGAATAATGCCACTAACCAGCAATGGGGTGGGCGCTTTTCAGAACCTGTTGATGCTTTTGTTGCAAGATTTACAGCATCGGTTGAGTTTGACCAACGTATGGCGAAACAAGACATCCAAGGGTCTGTTGCTCACGCCACTATGCTCGCTAAAGTAGGTGTACTTACTGATGAAGAGCGTGATCAAATTATTCAGGGTCTAACTGAAATTCGCGAAGAAATTGAAAAGGGCGAGTTTAACTGGTCTATCGAACTTGAAGATGTCCATATGAACATCGAAGCTCGTTTGACTCAAAAAATAGGTATCACCGGCAAAAAACTGCACACCGGTCGTTCACGTAATGATCAGGTCGCGACGGACATTCGCTTATATATGCGTGATGAGATCGACTTTTTGTTGGAAGAGATTACTCGTCTGCAGCAAGGTATCTTGTCTCTTGCTGCAAAGAATACCGATACAATTATGCCTGGGTTTACTCACCTGCAAACGGCACAGCCAGTTACGTTTGGCCATCATTTAATGGCTTGGTATGAAATGGCGCAACGTGATTATGAGCGTCTATTAGACTGCCGTAAACGAGTCAATATCCTTCCACTTGGTGCAGCTGCGCTTGCTGGAACGACTTACCCAATCGACCGTAACATGACGGCTGAGTTATTGGGTTTCGAACGTCCAACGTATAATTCGTTAGATTCTGTGAGCGACCGTGATTTTGCGATCGAGTTCACGGCCGTTGCCGCGACAACCATGATGCATTTATCTCGTTGGGCTGAGGAAATGGTTATGTGGGCATCCGCACAGTTTAACTTTATTTTCTTGCCCGATCGTTTTTGTACTGGCTCATCGATCATGCCGCAAAAGAAAAACCCAGATGTGCCTGAGTTAGTGCGTGGTAAAACTGGCCGAGTTTATGGTCACCTAATGAGCTTGCTAACCTTGATGAAGTCTCAATGCTTGGCATACAACAAAGATAATCAAGAAGACAAAGAGCCGCTTTTTGATACGGTTGATACGCTTAAAGGGTCATTGCGCGCATTTGCAGACATGATTCCAGCGATCGAAGCTCGCAACGAATATATGTATGAAGCTGCTCGTCGTGGTTTCAGTACCGCAACGGATTTGGCAGACTACCTTGTTCGTAAAGGCGTTGCGTTCCGCGATGCTCATGAAATTGTTGGTAAGGCAGTGGGCTTTGGCGTTGAGCAAAGTAAAGACCTCTCTGAAATGACGCTTGAAGAATTAAAAGGCTTTGGTGACATTATTGAGAACGACGTATTTGATGTGTTGACGTTAGAAGGTTCTGTAGCCGCACGTGATCATGTTGGTGGTACTGCTCCAGCACAGGTGAAACTTGCGATAGAACGAGCTGAAAAAGAGTTGTCAGCGCGCTAATACACGTAATAGAAAGACGAGTGAATAAGCTTTATTGACGACCGTCTGTCACGTACGTAATGAAAGCCGCAGAGGTGATACCTCTGCGGCTTTTTCGCTTTTATCTTGTTTAAAATACGAGATGTCCCTGTAGAAGGGCGAAGTTACTCTTGTGTGAAAAGGCCATTGAGTGGGGATTCAGGCGCCAAAATATCGGTGGTTATATTCAGCTCAAAATGGAACGATTTCGTTTGCCCGTTGCATCCGTCCAATGCGATGACCCAATCATCGTCGCTGCCCAATTCTGGTATTTTCCAACATACACCGTGAATATCGACATATCTCGTGCCATCTCCATCTTCGGTAATGACGTACTCTGTGTCTGACTGCTGACCTTTTAGGTATTCACGTTGATCTTTCTTTGCTTGTTCTATCGCTGCGATTAATTCAGGCGAAAATATGTGTTCATTTTCAGCCTTCGCTTTCGTTGTTGAGATGTCTTGCTGTTCGAAATCGAGCAGTGTCCCTTTTTTTGACATCAATGTCGGTTCATTGCTTTTTGTTGAATCGTGATTCTTTGTTGTTTGTGATGTAGCAGAAGTATTTGAAATTGGCTTTACTGAATTATCGGCTGGGTGGGCAGCTGGGTGTTGAATGGGGGGGGCAGTCTGTAAGCTTTCCCCAATATTTTTAGGGGCTGTATTAGTCGGGGGGGGAGTCAAAGAAAGGTCTGTATCAGGCGTTGTTTCGATTGTAGTTGGGTTGTTGTTTGTTTCTGGCGAGGACGTGTTCTCTGCTGGAATAATTGATTTATGGATTGTCTGTTTAAGATTAGATAGACCCAGGTTAGCTTTAGCTTCTCCAATATTTGTGGTCCGTTGTTCTTTGGTTTTAACGAGAGCATCAGAGTGAAGAATAGAGACTTCTATTGTCCTGGTTGGCTGAGAAGTGGGGTGTGATGTCAATGATATGCTGTCTAACGCATACAGTACTAAAACATGTAATAAGACAGCAATGACAATGACGAACGTAATTTTTATCGCCCTTTTATAGAACGGGGGCGTATTACATTCTGCGAGCTGAAGAATGTCTTCGGGTCGCATATCGTTCGCCTGCTTTTTAATTGCCTCTAACGTCATTAATTAAACATCGTTTTATTGGGTGTGATGACATTACTGCCACCCTGTTTTTTTGCTATTTGGAAAATGGTTCTCATTACTAAGAGACTACATCAAAAGGAGGGATTGCCCAAACGCTTATGTGTTAAGAATGTCGGTTAAATGAAATTACAGGGTTGGGAAACCATAAGCCTACAAGTATACTGTTCAAGATAAAGTTAACTGAGTGCAAAGATGATGTATAGATGGTTATTTGCTTTCGTTTTTATAACGTTGCTAAGTGCTTGTGGTAATAAAGGGGCATTGTATTTACCCGATGAAAAAGCCTCTGAGCCAAATCAAGATACAAGTTCATCGCAAAACGCTCAAAATTGAGGACCCCCCCATTGGATTTTTTTAATTATACCGACCAAACGTTGTTTGCTGAAAATGTATCCTTAGAAACGGTTGCAGAGCAGTTTGGTACCCCTACGTACGTCTATTCTAGAGCAACGTTTGAAAGGCATTACAACGCCTACGCAGATGCGTTTGCTTCTCATCCTACTTTGGTTTGTTATGCCGTAAAAGCGTGTTCCAATATCGCTATATTGAATGTATTGGCTAAACTGGGAGCTGGGTTTGATATTGTATCGATAGGAGAGCTTGAGCGCGTTGTTCGAGCGGGTGGTGATCCATCGAAAGTGATGTTCTCAGGTCTCGGTAAGCAAGAACATGAAATGCGTCGAGCGTTGGAATTGGGGATTCATTGCTTCAATGTTGAATCTGAGCCAGAGTTATATCGCCTTAACAAAGTCGCAGGTGAACTGGGTGTGAAGGCGCCCGTTTCCATGCGCGTGAATCCAGATGTTGATGCCAAAACTCATCCTTACATATCCACTGGACTGAAAGAAAATAAATTTGGTATCGACATCAAAGACGCGCCGAGAATTTATCAAGTTGCAAATGAGATGGCTCACTTAAATGTGATGGGTGTGGATTGTCATATTGGTTCCCAGTTGACGGAACTCAAGCCTTTCCTAGATACATTTGATCGATTGATTACGTTGATTGATGAGCTAGCTGGTCTTGGCATCGAAATCAAACACATGGATTTAGGTGGTGGGTTAGGTGTGCGATACCGTGATGAAGTGCCGCCTGAACCAGCCGATTATGCACAACTAATTTTAGATAAAATGAAAGGGCGCGATATTTCATTAGCGTTTGAGCCGGGGCGCTCTATTGCCGCGAATGCGGGCTTGTTGTTGACGAAAGTCGAGTTTTTAAAGTGTACTGAACACAAAAACTTTGCGGTCATTGACGGTGCTATGAATGACTTAATTCGACCTTCTTTGTACAGTGCGTGGATGAATATCGTTCCTGTTAATTTGGAAGCAACGTCAGAAGGCAAGCGTATCTACGACCTTGTTGGCCCTGTGTGTGAAACGGGTGATTTTTTAGGCAAGGATCGAGAGTTGGATATCCAAGCTGGCGACTTGCTTGCTGTTCGTTCGGCAGGCGCATACGGCTTTACGATGGCATCTAATTACAACAGCCGTAATCGTGCTGCCGAAGTGATGGTAGATGGCGACGTTGCGCACTTGATCCGAGAGCGTGAAGATATAGATCATCAATTGGCTGGCGAACAGCTGTTGCCTGAGTAGGCTCAAGGAGAATAGCGTGTTATTGAAATTCTCTAAAATGCACGGTTTGGGAAACGATTTCGCAGTTGTCGATGCCGTTTCTCGTAAAGTGTATTTCAATAAAGAGCAAATTGAGTTTCTTGGCGATCGAAATCGCGGTATAGGCTTTGATCAGTTGCTCATCGTTGAGCCACCGACCAGTCCTGATATGGATTTTCGCTATCGTATTTACAATTCAAACGGTTCTGAAGTTGAGCATTGTGGTAACGGTGCTCGTTGTTTTGCTAAGTTTGTGATCGAGAAAGATCTGACGAATAAATCGGTGATCAATGTCGAAACAAAACAAGGCCAGATTCAGTTACATGTTCAAGATGATGGCGAAGTAACGGTTGACATGGGCGCGCCGTCATTTGCGCCTGCTGACTTGCCTTTTGATGCAACGGAAAAGCAAGATGACTTATATACTTTAAACCTAGAAGGCTATGGCTCGGTTGAGCTTACACCTGTTTCTGTTGGAAACCCACATGCCGTTATTCGAGTAGATCGATTGACGGATGAGATAGTATCGACAGTAGGTCCGCTCGTTGAATCTCACTCAGCGTTTCCAGCCAATGTAAATGTTGGTTTTATGGAAGTGATGAGTCGCGATGAAGTCAATCTGCGTGTATACGAGCGCGATGTAGGTGAGACGCAAGCATGCGGAACCGGTACATGTGCAGCGATTGTTGCAGGAATTCGTCAAGGTTGGTTGAATTCGAAAGTAACCGCGCACCTGCTTGGTGGGGATTTAAGAATCGAATGGCAGGGCGAAGGCTCTCCTATTATGATGACTGGCCCAGCCACTAAGGTATTTGAAGGCCAAATATACCTTTAAAACGTTTAACATAGTACAGGTGTAGTATCGAATGAAAGATGAGGATGTCGTAGAGTACCTTAAGAATACACCGGACTTTTTTGTTCGAAATGCAAACTTGCTGGAATCTATGACGGTCCCTCATCCGGTTCATGGTGGTGCAATCTCTTTGTTGGAGCGGCAAGTTCAGCTTTTGCGTCAAACGTCCGAGAGTCATCGTAGTCAATTTGATGTACTGGTTAATGTTGCGCGTGAAAACGAAGCAACCATGAAAAAAAGCCGTCGCGTTGTTGTCAATGGGCTCGGGTGTGAGTCGCTCGACGATTTTGCTGCGATGATTGATGACGTGATTAGAGAGGAGTTTGATATTCCTTTGCGATCGCTGATCTTGTTCTCTGATACAGAAATCAATTCTTCTGTAAGAACAGCGACATGGGACGAAGCGGGCGAGTTGTTAAAAGAAATGCTGTCCAAAGGCGGATGTTATTGCGGTGTACTTTCGATCGAGGAATCAAAATTTCTTTTTCCGGCTCACAGTGACGAAGTGATGTCATCAGCGGTGCTACCGTTAATATCGAGAGAAAACGGCCAAATTCACTATCATGGTGTATTGGCGCTTGGTTCACGAAGACTTAATGATTTTGATAAGGAAAAAGGCGCCTTGTTCCTCGATTACTTGTCAGATTTACTCAGTGCAATCTTAATGAGGCTCTTGTAATGACGTTAATCACCTTTGATTTAGATAATACATTGTGGGACGTTGATCCTGTTATTGTGAGAGCCAATCACGCGATGGAAGCGTGGTTTGAGGAGCGTTTTCCTGGTTTTCATGACATGTTTGATGCAAGCGCCTATGAAAAAATTAAATCAGAGGTGATCGATAACGCACCGAATGTAGCTCATGATGTCAGTGAAATACGCAAACGAATTTATGTGAAAGCCTTTCGTGAATACGGTTTGCCAACGGAAGAGGCTCGCCAAATATCTCAGTCTGCGTTCGATCACTTTTATGCTTGGCGTCAAAAAGTAGATTTGTATCCCGAAGCAAAAAGTTCGATAGCGGTCCTAGCGGAGCATTATCGAATGGGCGTCATTACCAATGGAAATGCGGATGTTTACCACCCATCTGTCGGTTTAGGTGCCTACTTTGAATTTGCATTGCGTGCTGATGAAGTTGGAAGAGCGAAGCCTAACCCCGAAATTTTTGAAGCGGCTGCGGTTCAAGCCGATGTAGATACGAAGGATATTATTCATATTGGCGATCATCCTATAGATGATGTTCAAGGTGCGGCTCAAGCCGGATGTCGAACAATTTGGTTTAATCGACATGGCGCGCGGCATTGGAAGACCGATTGGGATATGAAGCCGGATTCCGAGGTGCACTCGTTGCGTGAATTGCCGACGGCGATTGCCGAGCTTGGTGTTTTCTAACTCCCCGTAATGTTTGTAACCATTTGAGTGTGGCTGAATTTAACCGCTTAATTCAACAAATAGTATGCACCTATTAAGTTGTTAGTCGTAAATGATTTTTCATTATCGGGATTGATGCTACACTATGCCCATTATTTAAAAGTATTAACTGTTTAAGGAAACTCTAATGAGCGAAAACATTCTTAACATTACTGATGCTCAGTTTCAAAGCGAAGTTCTTGAATCTGACGTTCCTGTTATTGTTGATTTCTGGGCACCTTGGTGTGGTCCATGTAAAATGATTGCACCTATCCTTGCGGACGTCGCTGATGAGTTCGAAGGTAAGGTTAAAGTCGTTAAACTGAATGTTGATGAAAACACAGAAACGGCTCCTAAATACAATGTTCGCGGTATTCCTACGCTAATCATCGTTAAAGGTGGTGAAGTGGCTGCGACTAAAGTTGGTGCAGTTACAAAGTCTCAACTTATCGACTTTGTTCAAAGCGCGCTTTAAATTACGAGAGTACGTTTTTATCAAAAAAGCAGCTAATTTAGCTGCTTTTTTTTGGTCTTATGGTTTTCATTAGACAATATTATTTTTTCCAAATGCGCTTCTAAAATGTTGTGGCGTGTCGCTTCGATATCACCTCGTTTTTCTGCCCGAATGCGTCGGAATAATGCTGACTAAGCTCCGTCATTACACTTCTAGCATACGGCAAATACTTTTTTAATGAGTCTTTGCTCATCGGAGAATCATGCGGTATCTCGACAGTCATAGGGTCTTTGTGAATGCCATTAATACGAAATTCAAAATGCAAATGGGGGCCGGTAGCCCAACCTGTTTGGCCAACGAAGCCAATTAAGTCTCCTTGTTCTATATAACGGTTTGCTTGTAAGCCTTTTTTAAATCCTTGTAAATGGGCGTACAGTGTTGAGTAGCCCTGTCCATGCTCGATAATAATCGTGTTCCCATATCCTTTGAGTTCGCCAACGTATTTGACTTTACCTGCACCTGCTGCCTTTACTGGAGTGCCGCTTTTGGCGGCGTAGTCGACGCCTTGATGGGGTTGCGATGTCTTAAAAATAGGGTGCAGTCTATTTGGGTTGAATTTAGATGATATACGAGTGAAGTCGACGGGACTTCGTATAAAAGCTTTTCGCATCGACAGTCCGTCTGGTGTGTAATAATTAAACTCATCGCCGTCATCATAACGAATAGTTTGGAAGCTTCTGCCTATATTAATAAAGTTCGCCGCTATAATATTGCCTGTTCCTAACACTTCGCCTTCTAATTCATTCTCTTCGTAAAGTAGGCTAAACGAATCGCCTTTTCGTATATCGGTCGCAAAGTCTATGTCCCACGCAAATATTTGTGTGAGTTGAATGAGTACGGATTGTGGAATCCCCGCCTTTATCCCATCGACAAAGATAGAGTTTGTGATTGTGACCTCTTTATAGATCTGTTTCGTTTCGGGCTTAGTAAGCTGTACTACGAATGAAAACTGACCATCTTGCTGCCGCTCATATAAAGTTCGTTTCAGCTTGCTTTGAATATAGGTTAATTCTTTTAGCCGTCCTTCTGGGAACTCTGCTTTAACGTTTAGGGTTTGTCCTGGTTGTATCCTCAGTAGCTCAGAATTTGCGTCACGGGCATTGGCCACACGGTAAACATCTTGTTGAGAGATCCCCATACTAGAAAGAACAGTCGACAGAGAATCCCCTGAGGCAATGGTGATCGTTTGCTCTATGATGTCTTTTTTATTGTTTTTTAAATGTTGGGGTGTCGCGACCTCGTACAAGCCGTTTTTTGTTGGAGTCGTGCCGAGTGCTTCTTTAGATGAGGCTGTCTTTGATATTTGGATCTGTTGTTGGGGGCGTGGGCTGTCATTGCTAACTGAGCCACCATATACAGCATACAGTGCGAACGATAGGGCGAAAATAAAAGAACCTAGCGCAAGCATTAAGATGGTTTTTTGAGAAAATTTGTTGATCAAGCGTAATTACCGCAATTTCTTTGAATTAATCCTTATCATCCTAACAACATTGCTTTTATAATTGAACGCTTTGTAATCTTGGGCGGAGTAAAAGTCGCCTAATTAACTCATTCTTAATTATTTGAATAACGGATCGAAAACATGACGGTAGGCATTAACGACCTTTTGGCGGATTTACAGGCTCGCGGGCTGATTGCGCAAATGACAGCGGAAGAAGAGCTGCGTGCTCATTTGGAAACTGGTAGTCGTACTCTTTATTGTGGCTTCGATCCAACTGCTGACAGTCTTCATTTAGGTCACCTTGTGCCTTTACTTGTGCTGAAGCGTTTCCAAGACGCAGGGCATAATCCAATTGCGTTAGTTGGCGGCGCGACAGGACTGATCGGCGATCCTAGCTTTAAGGCGGCAGAGCGTCAATTAAATACGGCTGACGTGGTTGCTGGATGGGTCGATAAAATTCGTGGGCAGGTGAGTCAATTTGTTCAGTTTGATGAAGTAACTAACCCTGCACGTGTTGTTAATAACCTTGATTGGGCCGGTGAAATGAATGTGTTGGATTTCCTACGTGAAATCGGTAAGCACTTTTCAGTTAACGCCATGATTAACAAAGAATCGGTACAACAACGCTTGAATCGTGAAGGTGCTGGCATTTCGTTCACAGAGTTTTCATATGCTCTACTGCAAGGTATGGACTTTGCAGAATTAAATCGTGCTTATGGTTGTACGCTTCAGATTGGTGGTAGCGACCAATGGGGTAATATTGTTGGGGGTATTGATCTTTCGCGCCGTCAAAATCAATCTCAAGTATTTGGTTTGACTGTACCTCTTGTTACAAAATCGGATGGTACTAAATTCGGAAAAACAGAGTCTGGCGCGGTATGGCTTGATCCTAAGAAAACGTCTCAATATGCTTTCTACCAATTCTGGATGAATACGGCGGATGCAGATGTATACAAGTTCCTTAAGTACTTTACCTTCCTGACGATGGAAGAGATTGATGCGATTGAGCAAGCAGATAAAGAAAGTACAGGCAAGCCACAAGGCCAGTCTATTCTTGCTCGTGAAGCAACTAAGCTAGTTCATGGTGAAGAAGGGCTTGCAGCGGCTGAGCGTATTACTCAAGCGTTGTTCAGTGGGAAAGCGGATCAGTTGAGTGAACAGGATCTAGAGCAAATCAAGTTAGATGGATTGCCAAGCAGCTCACTTGTTGAGGCAAACCTAGCAGAAACGCCTCTAACGTCTTTACTAGCGGAAGCCGGACTTGCTGCATCAGGCAAGCAAGTTAAAGATGCGCTTCAACGTAATTCAGTCTTTGTTAATGGCGTTGCTAAGGGAATAGCAGATAACATGTCTGCATCTGATATCTTTGCGGCGGATAATGGCTACTACGGCAAGTACTTCCTTGTGAAGCTAGGTAAGAAGAAACATCACTTATTTACGCTTTAGTCATTAAGGCTTGGTGTATCGAAATAATAAAAAAGGCGCTTAGGCGCCTTTTTACGTTTATGGCTTCAATTCGTGGAATATAGTAAAGGACTATAATAGTCTGATTGCCATAAGTGGATACCAAAATATTTGTCGCTATGCCGTTGATCGTAACGTTAATAGTGCTATCTTACTTACCTACCTAATTTAATCACTAGGGAAGGCCATGCCTCGAATCAGAGAAACCCTGACAACATCTAACCACTATATTGGCAGACTTTATCGTCTTGCTGTCGAAAAAGGCTTAGATGCAGATTCTCTTTTTAGAGAGGCTGATTTGTCTCCTAGCGTTGTTGATGATCCTAATTTACAGATAGAAATTGAAAAATTAGCGGGTGTTGTTGAAGGAATCTGGACCCTTCTTCAGGATGAATCAATGGGATTGTCTCGATCACCACTTCCTGCGGGTTCGTTTTTTATGATGGGGCGAGTGACTGTACATGAAGAAACGTTAGGTAAAGCGCTTTATTTAGCCGCCCGTTTTTATAACATGATCTCAAATGCTTATGAAATGGCGTTGATTGAAACGGAGGATCGCGCGACCTTAGAGTTTAGGATGGCAGACCTAGATCTTGATTCCTCTCATTTGTTTTCCGATATGACGCTTTTGGCATGGCACAGCTATTCCTCATGGCTCATACAGGAGCGTATCCCTTTACTTGAAGTTTGTTTTCCTTATGCGGAGCCTTTTGAACAACATGATTATGTTGAACTCTATCCGTGTGAGCGTCGATTTAATCAACCTGTGCTTTCAATTACTTTTAGTAATGTGTTTTTAGATTGCGAAAACAGGCAAAGCTTAGATTCGTTAAAAGCCTATATGAAGCGTTGCCCGATTGAATTGTTTTTAAAACAGCCAGGAGACATTAGTGTTGCCAGTGATTTGCGTTCCTTGCTTAGTAAGTCCTTTGAAGAAGGCTTTCCTACCATCGATGAGGCTGCGAAAACGCTTCATATGTCCCGTCGAACGCTTATACGCAAGTTAGACAAAGAAGAAACGTCCTATCAGGAAGTTAAAGATCGGATGCGTATGGATAGGGCTTGTTTTTGGCTTGCTCAGAACGGCGTGTCTATTCATAAGGTCGCTGAAAAAGTGGGCTTTTCGGATGCGGCTGTCTTTTCTAGGGCGTTTCGTAAGTGGCTGGGGTGTACACCGACCGAGTATCGAGACCGATTTTTTAGTTAAGCAGCTTGGTATTTGTCATAATTGGCTTTACTGGCACTTTATGCAAAGTAAATCGGCATTTCATGCTATTTCTACTCTCCTTACTATCACGTAAATTTCTATAAAGACACAACGAAAAAGCCCTTCACTCAAAGGTCGTCGTTCCAAGTCATAATAATTAGAGGAATTTACGCATGAGTAACTATTCACAAGACTCTGTATCGGCAGAAGCTCTCAAAGCTGCTGGTGATTCTGCACAAGCTGAAGATGTTTCTGTATTGGAAGCGGCTGCAAACGCGGCGGATCGACGCCTTGCTGCGACCAAATCCAGTTTGGTTGAAAGAATGATTTATGGGCCACAACCCGACATAGAGGAACTTTGTTCGGGTGGGAAAAATATGAAGTCCTCTGTAACGGAAGAGGCGCAAGAGATTTTGCATGAGGCGATGGAATGTCTTAATAAAGGTGAGGCATTTGGAACAGATGGGAAAATAACGTCAGAACTCCGCCACTCAGTAGCCAAAAAAGGAGCGTATGGATTTACTGTTCCTACTGAATATGGTGGTAAAGGAAAGCGATATAGCGAATTCGCGTGTTTGACTGAAGAATTTGCCTCTCAGGGGTTAGGTGCTTTGTCAGTTGAAATATCTGGGCAATTGACTATCGGTTCGAGTGCGTTACTGGGATACGGAACGTCTTTTCAAAAATCTCAATATCTCCCTTCTATCAGTAGTGGTCAATTAATTGCCTTTGCGCTTACTGAGGTCGGTGTGGGCGTTAATGCTAAACGTGTTCAAGCTTACGTCGAGGCAGATGAAGAGAATAAGTGCTGGCGGCTTTATGCTGAAGGTGAGCGTAATAAGCTTTATATTACCAGCGCGACTCACGGTGGGCTTATGGCAATCGTGGCTAGAAAAGGGAAAAGCAGTAAAGAGTTGGCTTTGTTTATTGTCGAGTTACCAGAAGAGGACATTGACGCAGAGTTTAGCTTTAGTTGTAAAAGCTCGAATGTCAGTGCCTTTCAACAGAATATTAATTCAAGAATTAGTTTTAGACATTTTCCCATTCCGTATGAGCAAGAGATTCAAGGGAATGGTGTTGAGGTACTATTTTACTGTTTAAGAATGGGCCGTTGTATGCTGGCGGCTCAAGCGGCAGGCTTTCAGAGAATGATGGCGTCTGATGCAGCTTACTATGCTCAAAAACGAGAAGGAGTAGGGGGCAAGGTAATCAAGCATGAGCTTCCCCGCCTTGGTTTAGTTAAAATATTAGGTGGTGCGCTAACGGCGCAGGCTTTGTCTCATCTTTCTCTTGCACAGGATCAGGATAGAGTTGATCTAGCGGGGTTAAGAGATGTCACTAAGTCTGCCAGCGCTCATTATTTACTTGAGTCCCTAATTGCTTGCGAGCGAGTGATGGGAGGCCGAAGCTTAGATAAAGGTTCACGCATTTCAGATATTAGGGCGACCGCACATGCTTTTGGTATTGTGGAGGGCGAAGATGACTTGATTCGTTTAGGTATGGTTCGAGATCTAACTAAACGATTCACGACGGATTATATGTCTGGGTTGCTTAATGTATTGCAGAAAACTAATCTGGACAAAGGCGGTAATTCCCTTCCCGCGGATAAACGAATATTACGTTTGAATGTCGCTGCATTTATGGCGTATCCGCTTCGATCTATAAATATTGTTTTATCATTGGTTATGAAACCGGATTTTTGGAAACTTTCAGGTTGGGTTGTCGAAAATGCTTTAGAACGGGTAAAGGCGGGCATTACGAAAGTGATTCCGACTTGTTTTAATTCGCGGTACCGCAAGATCCCTAAAATGTTTAGAAATCATATACGTTATGCAGAACGAGAGTTAAAACGTTGTCGTTGGGATTATTTCAAAATAAGTCTTGTCTATCAGTTAGAGTTAACACGGGCTCAGATCCCTCTACAAAGGTTAGGTCAAAAAATCGAAACTCTCATGTGTATAGCGACATTATGTGGTCATGCTAGTCAACTCGATAAAAGTAGCCAACGTGTCGCGCTCGCTCAAATTGAGATCTTGAGGTCAAAGTTAGATGGTGGTAATGCCTCTACTCGTCGCATTGACAGACTGCGTAAAGCAGTCTCTTTAGTGGTAGAGGATGTAATGAGAGGAGAAAACGCCCTTATCAATAAAGTGGAACCGCAACATTATGCCCACCCTTGGGAAGATGAGTAGGCAGGGTCTTAAATAAGAGATAAGGGATTGATCGTTTAAAAGGCGCCTCGGCGCCTTTTTTGTACCTTTATGGTCTGTATAGCACCTATAAAGAAAATAGGTGGATTTATTTTATAGGGTGATAATGTGCTGTAGTCCTTTACTGATGCGGGTTGTAGCCAAATTTAAACTTGTCTTTTTGACCGCCAGGGCGACTTTTTCAATAAAAAGGTGAAAAAGGACTTGCACTAAATCTGTAGATCCTTAATATACGCCCTCGCTGACACGGACAACCACTCAGAACAACGAGTGAGACACTAAGAAGAACACTTCTTAGGATTGCCAAGTCAGCACGCTCTTTAAAATAGATAATCAGATAATTTGTGTGGGCGCTCGCTGGAGACTTCTAAAAATTAAAGTCTTTGATGAGTGAACACGTCAATTTGCTTTACGGTCTTTCAACTTAGGTTGGAAGGCAAATAGTTAAAGTCAGACGTTATTCATGAGTTAGAGCAAATTCTTTTAACTGAAGAGTTTGATCATGGCTCAGATTGAACGCTGGCGGCAGGCTTAACACATGCAAGTCGAGCGGAAACGATGATAGCTTGCTATCAGGCGTCGAGCGGCGGACGGGTGAGTAACGCGTAGGAATCTGCCTAGTAGAGGGGGACAACATGTGGAAACGCATGCTAATACCGCATACGCCCTTTTGGGGAAAGGAGGGGATCTTCGGACCTTCCGCTATTAGATGAGCCTGCGTGAGATTAGCTAGTTGGTGGGGTAAAGGCCTACCAAGGCGACGATCTCTAGCTGGTCTGAGAGGATGATCAGCCACACTGGGACTGAGACACGGCCCAGACTCCTACGGGAGGCAGCAGTGGGGAATATTGGACAATGGGGGCAACCCTGATCCAGCCATGCCGCGTGTGTGAAGAAGGCCTTAGGGTTGTAAAGCACTTTCAGAAGTGAGGAAGGGTGCTTGATTAATACTCAAGTACTTTGACGTTAGCTTCAGAAGAAGCACCGGCTAACTCTGTGCCAGCAGCCGCGGTAATACAGAGGGTGCAAGCGTTAATCGGAATTACTGGGCGTAAAGCGCGCGTAGGTGGTTTGTTAAGTCAGATGTGAAAGCCCAGGGCTCAACCTTGGAATTGCACCTGATACTGGCAGGCTAGAGTACGGTAGAGGGATGTGGAATTTCCTGTGTAGCGGTGAAATGCGTAGATATAGGAAGGAACATCAGTGGCGAAGGCGACATCCTGGACTGATACTGACACTGAGGTGCGAAAGCGTGGGGAGCAAACAGGATTAGATACCCTGGTAGTCCACGCCGTAAACGATGTCTACTAGCCGTTGGTCGATTTTAGATTAGTGGCGCAGCTAACGCGATAAGTAGACCGCCTGGGGAGTACGGCCGCAAGGTTAAAACTCAAATGAATTGACGGGGGCCCGCACAAGCGGTGGAGCATGTGGTTTAATTCGAAGCAACGCGAAGAACCTTACCTACTCTTGACATCCAGAGAACTTAGCAGAGATGCTTTGGTGCCTTCGGGAACTCTGAGACAGGTGCTGCATGGCTGTCGTCAGCTCGTGTTGTGAAATGTTGGGTTAAGTCCCGTAACGAGCGCAACCCTTATCCTTATTTGCTAGCAGGTGATGCTGAGAACTCTAAGGAGACTGCCGGTGACAAACCGGAGGAAGGTGGGGACGACGTCAAGTCATCATGGCCCTTACGAGTAGGGCTACACACGTGCTACAATGGCGCATACAGAGGGCGGCGAACTTGCGAAAGTAAGCAAATCCCAAAAAGTGCGTCGTAGTCCGGATTGGAGTCTGCAACTCGACTCCATGAAGTCGGAATCGCTAGTAATCGTGGATCAGAATGCCACGGTGAATACGTTCCCGGGCCTTGTACACACCGCCCGTCACACCATGGGAGTTGATTGCTCCAGAAGTAGCTAGCTTAACCCTTCGGGGATGGCGGTTACCACGGAGTGGTCAATGACTGGGGTGAAGTCGTAACAAGGTAGCCCTAGGGGAACCTGGGGCTGGATCACCTCCTTAAACGATAAGAAGCTCTGGTGAGCGTTCACACAAATTATCTGATGGCTATGAGTTCTCATAGCAACCTATCTTAAAAGTGTTTTAGAACAGAGTTCTAAGCAAGAAGTTTGACTGATTTACTCATCAAGCATCTGACTTAGTGCTTTGCACTAAACTTGCTCTTTAACAATATGACTTTTTGAAATAGACGATAATCAAGCGTCAAACCGGTGGATTGATATTCGGATCTCTTAATTCCTTCTGAGATTTGAGTAAACAATCTAACAATCGTAAATCCAAAGAGGTACAAAAGCTCTTTGGTATGTAGTTCAATGTTTCTGATTCAGTATTACTGAATGAGATCATTTTGGGTTATATGGTCAAGTGACCAAGCGTGCACGGTGGATGCCTTGGCAGTCAGAGGCGATGAAGGACGTGGTAATCTGCGATAAGCTTGGGGGAGTCGATAAACAGACTTTGATCCCAAGATTTCCGAATGGGGAAACCCACCCGCTTGCGGGTATCGTAACGTGAATACATAGCGTTACGAGGCGAACGAGGGGAACTGAAACATCTAAGTACCCTTAGGAAAAGAAATCAATTGAGATTCCCTTAGTAGCGGCGAGCGAAAGGGGATTAGCCCTTAAGTTGATTTGGTGTTAGTAGAAGACTCTGGAAAGGGTCGCCATAGTGGGTGATAGCCCCGTATACGAAAATGCCTTATCAATGAAATCGAGTAAGACGGGACACGTGATATCCTGTTTGAATATGGGGGGACCATCCTCCAAGGCTAAATACTCCTGACTGACCGATAGTGAACCAGTACCGTGAGGGAAAGGCGAAAAGAACCCCAGTGAGGGGAGTGAAATAGATCCTGAAACCGTGTACGTACAAGCAGTGGGAGCCGACTTAGTTCGGTGACTGCGTACCTTTTGTATAATGGGTCAACGACTTATTTTCAGTAGCAAGGTTAAGCATTTAGTGGAGCCGTAGGGAAACCGAGTCTTAATAGGGCGTTTAGTTGCTGGGAATAGACCCGAAACCGGGCGATCTATCCATGAGCAGGTTGAAGGTTGAGTAACATCAACTGGAGGACCGAACTCACACACGTTGAAAAGTTTGGAGATGACTTGTGGATAGGAGTGAAAGGCTAATCAAGCCCGGAGATAGCTGGTTCTCCTCGAAAGCTATTTAGGTAGCGCCTCGCGTATTGCCGTTGGGGGTAGAGCACTGTTTGGGCTAGGGGGTCATCCCGACTTACCAACCCCATGCAAACTCCGAATACCAATGAGTATGAGCGCGGGAGACACACGGCGGGTGCTAACGTCCGTCGTGGAAAGGGAAACAACCCAGACCGTCAGCTAAGGTCCCAAAGTTACAGTTAAGTGGGAAACGATGTGGGAAGGCTTAGACAGCTAGGAGGTTGGCTTAGAAGCAGCCACCCTTTAAAGAAAGCGTAATAGCTCACTAGTCGAGTCGGCCTGCGCGGAAGATATAACGGGGGCTAAACTGTACACCGAAGCTACGGATACTAGTTTACTAGTATGGTAGAGGAGCGTTCTGTAAGCCGTTGAAGGTCAAGCTGTAAGGCAGGCTGGAGGTATCAGAAGTGCGAATGTTGACATGAGTAACGATAAAGGGGGTGAAAAACCCCCTCGCCGGAAGACCAAGGGTTCCTGTCCCATGTTAATCAGGGCAGGGTGAGTCGGCCCCTAAGGCGAGGCTGAAAAGCGTAGTCGATGGGAAACAGGTTAATATTCCTGTACCGATGTATATTGCGATGGAGAGACGGAGAAGGCTAGGCCAGCGCGGCGATGGTTGTCCGCGTTTAAGGTTGTAGGCTGAGGGTTTAGGTAAATCCGGACCCTCTTAAGGCTGAGAATTGATGACGAACCCTCTTTTGGGTGAAGTGGTTGATGCCATGCTTCCAGGAAAAACTTCTAAGCTTCAGATATACATAGACCGTACCCCAAACCGACACAGGTGGTCAGGTAGAGAATACCAAGGCGCTTGAGAGAACTCGGGTGAAGGAACTAGGCAAAATGGCACCGTAACTTCGGGAGAAGGTGCGCCGGTTAGGGTGATGAGACTTGCTCTCTAAGCTTTGATCGGTCGAAGATACCAGGTGGCTGCGACTGTTTATTAAAAACACAGCACTCTGCAAACACGAAAGTGGACGTATAGGGTGTGACGCCTGCCCGGTGCTTGAAGGTTAATTGATGGGGTTAGCGTAAGCGAAGCTCTTGATCGAAGCCCAAGTAAACGGCGGCCGTAACTATAACGGTCCTAAGGTAGCGAAATTCCTTGTCGGGTAAGTTCCGACCTGCACGAATGGCGTAACGATGGCCACACTGTCTCCACCCGAGACTCAGTGAAATTGAAATCGCAGTGAAGATGCTGTGTATCCGCGGCTAGACGGAAAGACCCCGTGAACCTTTACTATAGCTTCACAGTGAACTTTGAACCTACTTGTGTAGGATAGGTGGGAGGCTTTGAAACTTGGACGCCAGTTCAAGCGGAGCCAATCTTGAAATACCACCCTGGTATGTTTGAGGTTCTAACTCAGGTCCCTTATCGGGATCGAGGACACTGTGTGGTGGGTAGTTTGACTGGGGCGGTCTCCTCCCAAAGAGTAACGGAGGAGCACGAAGGTGCGCTCAGCATGGTCGGAAATCATGCATAGAGTGTAAAGGCAAAAGCGCGCTTAACTGCGAGACAGACACGTCGAGCAGGTACGAAAGTAGGTCTTAGTGATCCGGTGGTTCTGTATGGAAGGGCCATCGCTCAACGGATAAAAGGTACTCCGGGGATAACAGGCTGATACCGCCCAAGAGTTCACATCGACGGCGGTGTTTGGCACCTCGATGTCGGCTCATCACATCCTGGGGCTGAAGCCGGTCCCAAGGGTATGGCTGTTCGCCATTTAAAGTGGTACGCGAGCTGGGTTTAGAACGTCGTGAGACAGTTCGGTCCCTATCTGCCGTGGACGTTTGAGATTTGAGAGGAGCTGCTCCTAGTACGAGAGGACCGGAGTGGACGAACCTCTGGTGTTCCGGTTGTCACGCCAGTGGCATTGCCGGGTAGCTATGTTCGGACGGGATAACCGCTGAAAGCATCTAAGCGGGAAGCCTCCCTCAAGATGAGATCTCACTGGAACTTTAAGTTCCCTAAAGAGCCGTTCGAGACTAGGACGTTGATAGGTTGGGTGTGTAAGGGTTGTGAGGCCTTGAGCTAACCAATACTAATTGCTCGTGAGGCTTGACCATATAACACCAAAGTGGTTTTGAGAAAGACTGCGAAGTGCATATGAATTTACGACGCTCTTGATGAGAGAGTGGGTTTGAAGTTTGATTAGAGTTATTTCAAAAAGCATTGTTAAAGCACGCTGATTGCGTTGAGTAATTCGATCGATTAATTAGATTGAAAAAGCCAGCAGAATCAGTAAGATAAGCCAAGTAACGAACTTGTGTGTTTTGGGAGTAGATCAGAGAAACAATCGATCACCCAGAACGAACACATCCCAGTTTGCTTGACGATCACAGAGGCGTTGAACCACCTGATCCCATCCCGAACTCAGAAGTGAAAAGCGCCATCGCCGATGGTAGTGTGGGGGATCCCATGTGAGAGTAGGTCGTCGTCAAGCTTCTAATACAGAAAGCCCTGATCAGAAATGGTCAGGGCTTTTTCTGTTTCTGGACTGAACCAGACCGAGCTTCTGGAAAGGTCTTATTCCCTCCCCTTACCAAGGGGAGGGCGAGGGTGGGGTCATAAAGCCGCGTACATCAGAAGTTGCTCATGCAAACCGACAACATCCTTTACATCACCCCAAAAGAGAAAAAAGGTACTGTCCCAAAAAGTGTGTCTATTCTCTCATTTCATTGCTTCACTCTTTATTTAAACAGGTGGCTTTTCTGGAAACGACTAACCGGGTGACGATAAGTCGAACTATTCATATCTATGGCCACTTTGCTTAAAAGCGTTAATACCGACTCGACGCTAGGCATCGAATTTCGGATTTTCAACGTCCGTTTGAATGCTTTATTTAAACGCTCTATCCAGTTCGTTGTATAAATCATATTACGGATATCATATTCAAAACTAAGATACGTTGCATAGTAAGATAGCCAATCAGCATCCTCTAGTCGCTTTAGGTGTGGATAGTAATGACGCCACTTTATTGAAACGGCTTTGGCTCTTTTTAGGAGAGCATCTTTTGTATCATCTCGATTCTCTAGCTGAAAAATGTCGCTGAGATCCGAGACCATTTCTGGACGATGCTGCTTTTTCGTTTTGTTAAGGATAGAACGCTTGAGGTGTAGAATACACTTTTGAATGGGCGCTTTAAAATGCGTCTCAAGCGTGCTGTCTAATCCGGTCAGGTTATCGATAACAAACAAATCTGATTGTTTAAGACCTCTGTTTTTTAAATCAATGCAGATCTCATTCCACACGCTGGCTGATTCTGTCGGTGCATTGTAGATACCAATTACCTCACGTGTCATATCTGGCAACACCGCAAGGGCTATGTAATACGCTTCGCTGGAAACTCGTTCACGCCTCGTTTTTACAAAGGTTGCATCAAGATAAATGATAGGATAATGCTCAGCTAATGGACGCTCTCTAAATGCTTGCATGGCCTCTGATAAGCTGGAAGTGATGCGGGATACTTGGCTTTTTGACAGATGTTGTCCGTATATTGTTTCGGTAATGGACTCAATATCACGGGTGCTCAATCCTTTTACATAAAGTTCAAAGCAAAGCTCATTGAGTGAGTCTGCTTGATCTTTCATGACCTTAAGTAAGGTTGGTTTAAAAGCTCCTAAGCGATTTCTGGGAATTTGCAAAGACAGTGAGTCACCCACACCATAGCCACTCACAGAACGGTAACCGTTTTTTTTGCTGCCTCTAAATAGGCGTTACGCTCAGCCTTCATTAGACTGTTCATTACTATCTCTAACAACCGGTTCACACCGTCGGGTTGTGATGTGAGTTGATCAACAACGGCTTGTATCTGAGTTTGATTTAGCTTTAAATTATTCATAGTTTCTCTTTTGTTAAATGGCTTGTTTTTTGGTCGAAACAATGTCATTTAATGAGAGAGAGGCTTCTTTTACAACACCTCGTTAGACACACTTATTGGGACGGTATGAGAAAAAACCGCTATCTATACGTAGATACATAGAGTTCCTTCACTAAGGTTAGTTAGGGTCATACGCACTCGCAACGCCAGAATACCTTCCTAAATATCGAATTCTAAAGATTCATGTAGTTTCCTTTCTCACCTTTTTGCTTTGGCTACCTTAAGCCGTAAAAGTGTATTAGTATCAGTGTGATAGGTAAGTGATATCTAGACATACTCTTTCTCAATTGCAGTTCCTGATTGGTCTGAGGATTAGCTTTATATTCAATCGCAAAAAAGAATGTTTCAACTACCACGTTTGTTTACTAACAGTCTAGGAAGACTAAAATGCCTCCATTACAGTTAGCGTTTACTCTGACCTTGATCGCGGGTATGGCGATGCCCATTGGCGCAACCGTCGCTCACTTTCTCCACATCAAGCCGCGTTGGTTAGAACGAGAAATATTACATGGTATTACTGCATTTGGTGGAGGGGCTTTGCTGTCTGCTGTTGCATTAGTGCTCGTCCCAGAAGGTATTTTGTCTTTTTCACCGTTCGTTGCAGCTATGTTATTTTTATTTGGCGGTATTGGGTTCATGTTGCTGGACTATTGTTTGTCTAAACGTGGCACTTCCATGAGTCAGCTGGTTGCTATGATGTCTGATTTTATTCCAGAATCGTTGGCGCTCGGAGCATCTGTTGCTGCTGGAAATCGAAACGCTATGTTAATCACATTGTTAATTGTAATGCAGAACATACCTGAAGGTTTTAATGCCTTTAGGGAGCTACGTGATGCAAAGGGCTACACAGCCTTAAAGATCATTACGATCTTTTTTATATTGGCGCTAATGGGGCCTGTTGCAGGCGTCATCGCCTATATTTGGTTGTCTGAGTGGCAAAGCATTATTTCTGGGATTATGTTGTTTGCTGGCGGTGGTATTTTGTACATCGTATTTCAGGATATTGCGCCGCAAGCCGTACTGGAAAAGCATTGGGGGCCTCCGCTTGGAGCGGTATTAGGTTTTGCTCTTGGGCTCGTCGGGTTTATGCAAGCCTAGAGATTGAAGAGTACGCGAATTGAATATATATTATTTACTGCTCCTGTCGCCTTTAGTCCGATATCGAAAGCCAGTATGGCATGTTCAATGATTCAAGGAAGTGGTTTGCTTCTGCCCCCTGTAACAAGGCTAATGTAGATAGTATGCCTGCATTGACGCAGGTTGGTGCCGCGACTGTAACGCTTCGTGGAGCATCGGTTAATGCCCATCCATTAATTGGGTTTAATACATGAGAATAGCGAACACCATCTTTTATCAGAAAGCGTCTGCTGTCGCCTGATGTCGCAAGTGCTCCCGATGAGAGGGCAATAACGTGTTTGGCATTTGTGTGGTCGTTTATCGATTCTATGCCGACTTTCCAGCTTTCTCCATTTAAGCGTCTTCCACTACAAGCAAGATCCCCACCACAGTTAATCAAAATAGCGGCTTTGGTTTTTGACAAAGTAAAACGGCAGATGTTGAGCATTTTGTCGACGGCGTATTCTTTACCAATACCACCAAAATCCAGTTCCATACCAGAAGGTAGGGTTAGCAGCGAAGGTTCACTTAGATCCCATCCCAATGAGTTCCAACCGACCTTAGTTAACAATGTATCGATGACTTTTTGGGTGGGGAGGTTGTCGCTACCGTCAAATTTCCATGCTCTTCTTAGGATACCGGAAGTAATGTCAAAGAGCCCTTCAGATGCATGAAAGGCGTGATGAGCGAATAGCATCAATTGGGTTGTTTCGTCGTCTAGTTTTTGAATAGCATCGGGCTTCGAGTGAATATCAGAGAATGTGTTGTTTTGCTGATAGCGACTGAACTTATGCTCTATTCGCCATGCTTCAATGATGGCTTTTTGAGCAGAGGAAATGACTAGATCAAGGTATTCGCATTCGATTAATATAGAGCAATTGCTCGCCATACAATCGAATTTTATGTGGTAGGCGTTGAGGCTCTCTCGCCACAGAGTTGGGTTAGGATGACGAGATGGATTAAGCGACGAGTCTAAAATTAACTCTTTGATAAACTCCATACCTTCGATAAATTCCATAATGCCTCTTGAGATGAACGCCCTCTAATGAATAGAGGGCGAGTAACGTTAAAACTTATACCCTGCGATGAACATAGCTGCATCCATACTGGGATATAGGTCCTGAGAGGCCAACTTTCCATAACCTTTATCGCCAGAACTCTCTTGGTGGTATAGGGAAAAGCGCGTATAAAACTCCGTTTCATCCGCAAACTTGTAGCCGTATTTTAGGCCTATGGTATAAGTATCCAAATCCCCCAAACGATAGTCCGCGCTCGCAAAATCAACATCCGTATAATTGCTTGCGTTTAAATAACGATGATAGAAGTCTGCTTTACTTTGTGTGTACCAGCGAAGTTGCGGCTCTAAGTATTGTTTATCAAACCGAAATCGGTATTTGGCGTCAATGGTATGAGAACTGATTCCCCAGTCATCGAACATATATCGGTAACTTAAATCGAGAATGTCATTGTTATCAAGTTGATATTTAGTTTGCCAGTAAAGGCTTTGCTTCAAACGTGAATCAGGACGCTTCTCATATAAGTATAAATCTCGACCATTACTTTGAAAATTACCGCCAAAGTTTGCGCCAGCGTTGTCATCAATAACCGAGATAATTTTGTAGGGATCGGTTAGGTAGCCAGAGCTCGTGCTTAGTGCGTAGTTAAATTGCATGATGGTACGTCGGTTAATAACCTGTGTAACACCAAATACTGCGTCAACGAGACTTTTACTTTCAGAATCACTACGTTGAGAAAATTCGCTGTCAGTGCTGCTCAGTGGCATTTGCACTAAACTCGTCGGTACGCCGCCCTCAGGTGTTATTGTGTCGTTAGACAGGTTTAGACCTAGGGTTAGCGTTGCGTTCTTTTGGTTTAAGTAACGTGACAAGCTGCTGTTAACACCAACAGATTGATAATCATGTTCGCTAGACAAATACCCTCCAACACCGTATGCCCAATCTCGGTTTATAGGAGCTGACCAGTTGGTTGAGAGTGCAATTCGAGTATCTCTGAATGTATCGTCTAAAGGTTGTTCACTCGCTGCCACATCGTAAGAGCCATTACCAGAAGGACGAGTAAAGGTTTGAACATGGTCACCTGGCGTCGCGCCATTGGGTGAAGCCCCAGTTAATGTATCTGCAACCAGTTTGAAATTGAGCTTGGTTTCCTCATCATAATTCTTTGTTGCGCTAATAACCGGCTCAGCAGCAGAAACTCGACCATCACTTTCTGAATAAAGTAAAAAAGCGGAATCTACGTCCCAGCTTTCTGCAGCGTTCACAGCAGGAGAGGTGCCAGCAATCAGTGCGCAGCTCGCTGCTGATAATATTTGCGCTAAGTCGCGGTGTTTTTGATTTTTTTTAGTTACAGCCACAGCCGCCACCTCCGAATCCTTGTCCGCCACTGCTGGCTTCTTTACTGAAATAAATATGGTCATTTAGACTACTTTCGATCGGGTCACTGATAAGGTTCATTTCTTGTTGAGCTAGAATGTCTCTTTCCCAAGGCTTTACCCCTAGGTCGCTACACCCCGTGACGGCGATGGATATTGTCAAAAAAGCAACAGCGCTAATAAGTGTTCGCATCTAGATTAATCTCCTTTTTCGGATAACAACTGAGTAATCGCGGATTCATAATCTGCTATGTTCTTTTCATGGAAGCCGACATGTGTTGCTCGGATTCTTCCATCACGATCCATTAGAAAACTTGTTGGCATACCGATTACACCAAAGTTCTCTGGCAGCTCGGCCGCAGCATCGAATAACACCGTAAAACCGGGTTTAAATTCGGTTAAAAAGTCCAGTGCTTGTTGTCGATCTTGATCCAAATTTATGGCAATGATCTTGAGCCCCTGAGCTTTGTATTTTTCCTGAATATCAGTCATCCAAGGAAACGAAGCTCGGCAAGGGCCACACCATGAAGCCCAAAAGTCCACTAGTAAAACTTGACCACTCTCCATTTCTAACGACATTTTTTTGTTAGTTTGATATTCCGGCAGCATGACCGATAAATGGGGTGCTAACTTAGCGTTAGCGGGCGGTGTGATGTCGTCAGCCCATAATGCGGGAGATGAGAGTAGTGCGCTAGAAAGCGCTGTTAGTAAGAGGTATTTAGTGTGCTTGATCATGGTGCTATTCCCAAAAAAGATACTTTGCCAACAGTAGGGGGGAATTCTTAAGGGAACATTAAGGATTACGATGAAAAGACGTAAGGTTTGCTTAAGGTTTGCTATTTATAGTGTGTGACTCAACGCGCATTAAGGAATAGTTAGTGATGTTTTCATTAGTTTTAGTTGGTCAAATCAAACGTTTGGCTGTGTCTTTTTTGGTGATGTTTTTAGCAGTTCCTGCATTTTCTGGCAGTGATTTCCTACCTCCTACAAAGGCGTTTCAACTACACGTTGATGACGCTAAAAGAGAGATTCATTGGAATATTGCTGATGGCTATTACTTGTATGAGTCTCGTGTGAGTGTATGGCAAAGTGACGATAAGTCGGTGTCTATTCCGTTTCATTTCTTAACGAAATCAGAGCAAAAGGACGATCCTAATTTCGGTCTGGTGCGTGTTTTTCATAATCAAATGGCCATTTCAATGGATGTTGAAACTGCGAAGCAGGTTGATTTGACGGTGTCTTATCAAGGTTGCGCCGCGGCGGGGCTATGTTATCCCCCACAAACGAAACAAGTCTCTTTTTACGCGATTAGTGCGATCAATGATAATACTGACGAACCTACGCGGACGCTTGACTCCATGTCTACTTCCGCAACTTCTACCTCTATCGTCAAGCCTAGTGATAGTCCTGCGCAGACGATGGCTACGGCTTCAAATGAAGGCGAAGAAGGGCGTCTCGTGAAGTTGCTATTAAACGGTGGAAGTGTCTGGGTCTTACTTACCTTTTTTGTGTTGGGGTTAGGGCTTACTTTTACCCCTTGCGTGCTGCCAATGATCCCTATTTTGGCAGGTATTATTGCTGGTCAGGCTGGGAATATTACGGCCAAAAAAGGGTTTTTCTTATCTCTGTCGTATGTACTGGGAATGTCTTTTTCCTACAGCATGGCGGGCGTGCTGGTGGGGCTGTTTGGTGCACAGTTGAATCTTCAGGCTTTATTTCAAACCCCCAGTGTATTGATTGGTTTTAGCTTGTTGTTCGTTCTTTTATCTTTGTCCATGTTTGGCTTTTATGAGCTGCAATTGCCGGTTTTTGTGCGTGATAGGTTAGACAAATTGAGTCAGAAAAGTGTTGGTGGGCCGTACCTAGGTGTTGGCATTATGGGGGCTATCTCGGCATTGATTGTTTCACCCTGTGTGTCTGCCCCTTTAGCGGGGGCATTGATCTATATTAGTACGACGGGTGATGCCGTATTGGGCGGTAGTGTATTGTTCGTAATGAGCTTAGGGATGGGCGTGCCTTTATTACTTGTTGGCTTAGGTGGTGGAAAATACCTTCCTAAAGCAGGTATGTGGATGATGCAAGTAAAGGCTGCGTTTGGTGTCATTCTATTAGGTGTGGCTGTGGCCTTGCTCTCTCGTATTTTGCCTGACACGGTCAATGTGTATCTATGGGCGGGGCTTTGTATCGTCTACGCTGTTCACCTTTCTCCATTTCAATCTGGAGAAAATGGTTGGGGTAAAACCCGACAGGGAATTGCGTTGATGTTACTGATATATGGAACGGCCTTGTTAACATCTGGTTTAGCAGGCAAGCCCAGTTTAGAGAAACCGTTGGGGTACGTTGCTTCAGTTTCGAATGCCATGGTGATGGAAAACGTAACGCCTTTATTTGATCGTATGCGAGATGTTGATGCGCTTGAAGAGGCGATGCAGCAGGGAATGCAGCAAAACAAAGTGGTGGTTGTCGATTTGTATGCAGACTGGTGTACTGCATGCATAGAGATGGAGAAGAGCGTATTTAGTAATCCTGAGCTACAAATTTACTCCGAGAAGGTTTCATTTTTGCAGCTTGACCTCACCGACAATACGACCGCTCAACAAGCGTTTCTAACGAAATACGGTGCCTTTGGGCCTCCTACAGTGCTGTTCTTTTCGCCCGATGGGGGTTTAGTTAACCTTCGTCAAGGAGAAATGGATCTGACGCAGTTTAAGCAGGTCTTACAATCTACCAGAGAGAGCTTTTAATCGAGTGAGCTAAGTGAGCGCTTAGCTGTCTTTAGCAAATCAATTGTGTTGACTATCTTTGCATCGCGATCTTGTCTATGTGTCAAGGTCATCATATAAACATGCTATGGCAACTCCCTTGCTATGGCATTTTTTGTTGGTATGCTAAATATTGTGATTTAGGGAAACTCTAAAGGAATTCCTAGGTGAAAGTATGTGGCAAGTGCATTGATGATTAATCTTAACGGTGCGTTTGCTGGTCAATGCTTTTCTCTCTAAAGGGTGAAACTGTGAAGAATGTTAGCTTTTTAGTCGTTGATGATAATCAATCTTTTCGTTCTATTGTAAAGAGTACAATCAATGATCAATTGGGAAGTCTGCGCGTCATATCGGCTGTAAACGGTTTGATTGCAAAACTTATTTTGCAAAAGCAAACGGTTGATATTGTGATATCCGATGTGGATATGCCACGTTTAGATGGCTTTGAGCTACTTTCCTTTATGCGTTCACACCCAAAGCTTAAGCATATTCCTTTCATCATGATGACCCCAGAGGATAGTAAGGAGTTTGTGTGCAACGCAATTGAGCAGGGAGTAACCGAGTATCTAGTTAAGCCATTTACGATTGAAAAGCTTGAAGATGCTATTAGGCGTTCTTGGTACGGCGCTGAGCAACGGCGTAACGGGCGCATATCTAATTTACCTTCTCATACGCTCGAGGTCAGTTTTTCCGATGGCCATACCTTAAATGCGAGCGTTGTTAATATTAGTGCATCTGGTATTCGTTATGAGGTTCAGTATATTGATGAAATTAGACTGTTTTCAAAATGTTCAGCGAGTTTATCCGTTGATATTTCTAAGACACGGACTGTAAGCGTCGAGACTTTAGTTTGCGATATTGTTCGTGTAGAAGCCGTTGATTTTTCGAACTCACATTCTCGTCGGTGCTATGTCGCAGTGAGTGTGAATGACGTTGAGAGTGGCGGGAATGCGTTAAACGATCTGAATAGGTTAATAGATGTGTTAACACGAGAAGGCACTTCGCAATCTGAAAGCGAATTTGATTCGGTTAATGAGTTAGCTGGTGGCCCCGATCTTTAGTTTTGAATTTAGCGGCTCGTTGACACAAGGTGATGTATGTCACATCATCGACAGATGAGTATAAAAGTTATCCAACAAGATGCACGAATTATCATCATTCCATAGGAATGGTGGGATTTTTAATGTGCACTTAATTTTAGAAACCCCGCCCAAGAGGCGGGGTTTCTATTTCTGCTTCTTGCGCTTTGCTTTAGAAGAAGGAGATAGCATGAAAAAAGTAGCCGTATTCGGTAAACCAGGCAGTGGAAAGTCTACATTAAGCAAACAGCTAGCTGAGGCGACCGGTATTGAACTGCATGCTTTGGATTCCATTTTATATCAGCAAAATGGAAAAGAAGTAGACAGAGAGTGTTATGAAGACACTCATAATCACATTCTCACCACCGACACTTGGATCATTGAAGGCTTCGGCCCTCTTAATTCGCAAGAGTCATTTAACAAACGCCTTGAAGCAGCAGACACTCTGATTTACATAGACTTGCCGTATCCCATCACGTATTGGTTTGTGACTAAGCGTTTCTTGAAAGGTTTATTTCAGAAGCCAGAAGGCTGGCCTGAAGGGGTTTCGGTAGTGAAAGGAACATTGGAAAGCTACAAAGTTCTAAAGTTGTGCCCCATGTTTTGGAATGATCGCTTTATGCAAAGAATAGAAAAGGCATCAGTCAATAAATCTCTGTATGTAATACGTTCAATCGCTGAGCTTAATCGGTTTGTGGGCGGGCATGTTCAATAATTGAAGACTAATGGGCTGGCATAACGATGAAACGTGTTTTGTACTGATTTATGTGTTGCTTCTATGTCTTGGGTCAATTCTTGTCTTTCGTTTCTCATTTATATTAGTTTTTTCTAATGTTAATGGGGACAATTTTATGAAGAGTTATAAAGACATTAATCAAGAACAAAATGCGTTGGCTCGTCAGTACCGAGCTGCGTCGCCAGATATTCTAAATGGCTTTATGACGATGCATAAGGCGGCCATGCAAGACGGTGCTTTATCACCAAAAATAAAAGAAATGATGGCGGTGAGCATTGGTATCGCCGCTCGATGTGATGGTTGTATTGCGTCTCATGTTAAAGCTGCACTAAGAGCAGGGGCAAGTCGTGAAGAGTTATTAGAAACCATTAATGTCGCGGTTATGATGGGAGGTGGCCCTTCGATCATATATGGCACCCAAGCTCTAGGCGCAGTAGATGAGTTTTTGGCTGACGACTGATGACTAAAAGGTAAATTTTAGCGCTTTTGTAGGGGCATGCGTTTGATTTCAATCGCATGGACATAACCACAGAATCGGGAAGAAAGTTGCCCGCTTTTTAAGGTTATATTGAATCACTTTGCTTGCGAATGCTTCCGCTAAGAATTAAACTACAGGCCCCTTTAATTTTAATCTTATCCGACGTCATTTTTTGATGTCGAGCGCAATCTCATCTGAGGAGAATATAGAGAATGTCTGACGTGAAGAAGGTAGTGCTAGCCTATTCTGGCGGCCTGGACACTTCCGTAATTGTGAAGTGGCTTCAAGAAGAGTATCAGTGTGAAGTAGTCACCTTTACTGCTGACCTAGGTCAGGGAGAAGAAGTAGAGCCTGCTCGCGCGAAAGCTCAAGCGTTAGGCGTTAACGAAATCTACATCGAAGATTTACGCGAAGAATTTGTTCGTGATTTCGTATTCCCTATGTTCCGCGCCAATACGATCTATGAAGGTGAATACCTATTGGGTACATCAATTGCCCGTCCATTGATCGCGAAGCGTTTGATTGAAATTGCAAACGAAACCGGTGCCGACGCAATTGCACACGGAGCAACCGGTAAAGGCAATGATCAGGTTCGTTTTGAGTTGGGTGCCTATGCCCTTAAACCTGGCGTAAAAGTAGTTGCTCCTTGGCGTGAGTGGGATTTGACTTCCCGCGAGACATTGATGCAGTACTGTGAAGATCATGATATTCCGGTTGATTTCTCTACTAAGAAGAAAAAATCGCCTTACTCAATGGATGCTAACCTTCTGCATATTTCGTTTGAAGGCGATCAGCTTGAAGATCCTTGGGTTGAGTCTGAAGAAGACATGTGGCGTTGGTCTGTGTCTCCTGAGCAAGCGCCAGATACACCCACTTATATTGAAATTGATTACGACCAAGGTAACCCTGTTGCTATTAATGGCGAGCAGATGTCACCTGCGACTATCCTTGAAACACTAAACAAAATCGGTGGAGAAAACGGTATTGGTCGTATCGACATCGTAGAAAACCGTTTTGTAGGTATGAAAGCACGTGGTTGTTACGAGACGCCTGGAGGCACAATCATGCTTCGCGCGCACCGTGCGATGGAGTCAATCACACTTGACCGTGAAGCGATGCACCTTAAAGATGAACTAATGCCTCGTTACGCGAAAGTCATTTACAATGGCTTCTGGTGGTCAGAAGAGCGTCGTATGCTTCAAGCTCTTATCGACGCATCTCAAGAGTTTGTATCGGGTACAGTTCGTCTTAAATTGTACAAAGGTAACATTGAGGTTGTTGGTCGTAAGTCTCCTTACAGCTTATTCGACAGCGCTGTTGCGACATTTGAAGACGATGCAGGCGCATATGATCAAAAAGATGCGGCTGGTTTTATCAAGTTGAACGCGCTTCGCATGCGTATCGCAGCACAGAAAGGTCGTACCTTCCTTGATCGCGACGATAAATAAGTGATTTTTAACCAGTTAGTTTTATGCTAACTGTTGAGATTTTCAAAAACGCTCTGCTATTCGCAGGGCGTTTTTTGTTTATATTGAACAAACATTTATTTAATTTGACCGATTGGATTGTTTTTGGGTTTTCTAATCGCGAAAAACATGCTTTTATAGCGAACTATTTGTGATAAATAACAACATGTCTATCCTGATAGCAAGTGCATTGCATCTGGTTGGTATGATGATAGTGGTATAGGAACAATGAAATGACAATCTACAATTTCGGCTCAATTAACCTTGATCATGTTTATCAAGTTGATCATTTCGTTAGGCCTGGGGAAACAATGGCCTCGGAAAGCTACCAGTGCTTATTGGGCGGTAAAGGGGCAAATCAATCTGCAGCTCTCGCTAAAGCGGGCGCTGATGTAAAGCATGTTGGAGCGGTGCATACGGTCGATAAACAAGTGCTAAGGCAATTGCAAGAAATAGGCGTAGATACCGCACTTGTAGCGCAATTGGATATGCCTACTGGTCACGCTATTATTCAGATTAATAAGAGTGCTGAGAACTCGATTATTTTATACCCTGGTGCAAATCATTGTTTAACCGAAGCTCAAGTTGACGAGGTCTTGAAAAAAACATCTGAGGGGGATTGGGTGCTACTACAGAACGAGACAAACCTCGTAGATTACGTAGCACGTCAGGCGAAAAGTAAATCGCTAAAAGTCGCCTACAATCCTGCCCCTATGAATGTTGAGATGACCAAGCCGCTTCTTAGTAGCATTGATTTACTCATTGTAAACGAAGTCGAAGCAATGGATTTAGTAGCGGTAAGCTCTATCGAAGAGGCCGTTGAGGCGATGCCCAAGCATTACCCTGATCTAGCGGTCTTAATGACGCTTGGAAGTGACGGCGTGCGTTATTTTGATAAGGGTGTTGACCTTTATGTACCTGCATTTTCTGTGGATGCTATAGACACAACGGCGGCAGGAGATACGTTTATTGGTTTTTCTATGGCGGCGTTATTTAATGGTCAGTCAATAGAAGATGCGATTAAACAGGGATGCGCGGCATCAGCAATATGCGTGACTCGCATAGGCGCACTCGCTGCGATTCCAGAATTAGAAGAAGTGACAACCTTTATGTCACATCAGCAATAATTAATTGTAAGGAAGTCGATCATGACTCGTAAAATAATCATAGATACAGATCCTGGTGTTGATGATGCTATGGCGATCTTCTTCGCGTTTCAGGCAAAAGAACTTGAGGTTCTCGGTCTTACTACGGTATTCGGTAATGTGCCTGTTTCTCTAGCGACGGATAATGCATTAAGGTTGACGGAAATAGCGGGCGTTGATGTGCCTGTTGCTGAAGGGGTTAGCGTACCGAGTGTGATAGAGCCGCGACCACATCCTGATTTTGTTCACGGTACTGATGGCTTCGGTAATATCGATTGGCCTGCTCCAAAAGGCAAGGCAGTGACATTATCCGCTGCGGAATTCATTGTTGAACAAGTCAGAAAGTATCCAGGCGAAGTGACCATCGTTGCATTGGCACCACTTGGAAACTTAGCAAAAGCACTTGAGCTAGACCCTGAAATTGCAAACCTTGTAGATGAGGTTGTGTTAATGGGTGGAACCGCTCATGAGTTTGGGAATGTATCCCCTGTAGCGGAAGCAAATGTTATTAACGATCCTCATGCGGCTGATAAAGTATTTACGGCCTCTTGGCAGGTGACTATGATCGGTTTGGATGTAACGCATCAGGTAGTTATTGGGAATACTATTTTAGAGAGAATTAAAGAGAAGCAGCCAGAGCAAGGTGGTTTTCTTTATGATTGCGCCCAACACTATATTAAGTTTTACAGTGACCGTTTCCCTATTGATGGGTGCTATTTTCATGACGCGTCGACCATTGCATACTTGTTAGACCCAAGCCTCTTTACCTTGGAACGTGGACCGATTCGAGTCGCTTGTGAAGGCATCGCATTAGGGCAAACTATTTTTGCACCTGAAGGCTTGTCATACCCAGAGCCTCATTGGGAGGGTATCCCTTCTACGCAAGTATGTATGGAAGTGGATGATGAACGACTGCTAAAATTATACGAAGAGACAATGACCGCGTAAAAGAGTGTGCCTATGGCATAGCGGTTGCTGGCTGCGAATATAGCGCCACTTGTATTGCTGTCTTAGTATTAGAATAGAAAAGGCCCAGAATCATCTGGGCCTTTTCTATTTAACGGTTGTCTAATGACAGGTTTATTTGATCTAAGAAGGTTTATTGGTGGGCTTGCACAAAATCTTCTATAAAGCCTTGATCTTTCTGATTGATGTTGTGAAACGACAGTTTAATGTAATGTAGGTCGTGTTCGTTTAAAACGACGGATATGGGGTCGCAAATCGCTTTAAGCTGAGCCAGCTTACCTTCATGCATTGCATTTAATTCAAGTTTGACCTTGCGACTACCTTCTAATGCAATCGGAGATTCTATTTCGACTTGTGTTGAGGATATATGAGTGCAATGGACATTGGTTGTATGGCCATTTGTTAGAAACATTTTCCCTGCCCAGAAGCATCGTACATAAGAAGCGCTTTTCATGTTCACAATGAGTGCCTATATCTAAACTAAACTCTGCAAAAAACTTACAAAAATTCACCTGTATTTTGTGTGGATTATCGCTCCATTCTTTTGTTCCTTCAACAAAAAAAGCCCTAAATAGGGCCTTTTTAGTGAAATATTAAGGAATTGATTAACTCACTTCTTTGAATGTTTCTGCGAGCGCATTGATTAGACTGTCTATCTCGGATTGCTCTACTGTAAAAGGAGGAGCGAGCTGAATAGTGTCGCCACCGTAGCGCACATAGAAGCCTTTGTCCCACATAGACATCGCGATCTGGAATGGCCGTTTTGAAGCGTCACCGTCTAGGCTCGCGATTGTAATACCTGCTGCGAAGCCATAGTTTCTAATATCCGTAACCATTGGATCCGCATCGCGCAGTGAGTGAACGGCATACTCCCAATTGCCGCTCATTTCTTTGACTCGTTCGGCAAGTTGCTCTGTTTGGATCAGGTTGAGAGAGGCCAGGCCAGCAGCGCAGGCAAGCGGGTGCGCCGAGTAAGTGTATCCGTGTGGTAGCTCAAGCATATGCTCTGCGCCGCCCGTTTCCATAAAGGTATCGTAAATTTCTTGCTTGAAGGCAACGGCGCCCATTGGGACGATTCCGTTTGTGACCTGTTTTGCCATAGTGATGATATCGGGCGTGACGCCAAATGCCTCGGACCCCGTGCGAGCTCCCATACGGCCAAAGGCGGTAATTACTTCGTCAAAGATTAGCAGGATGTCATGTTGATCGCAGATTTCTCTGAGTCGATCTAAATAACCTTTTGGCGGGACAATAACCCCTGCAGAGCCTGACATCGGCTCAACGATTACGGCTGCAATGTTAGAGGCGTCATGCATGGTTATCAGATCAAGGAGTGCCTCAGCTCGTTCTGAACCAATATAAGACATGCCTTTGGAGAATTCAGAGCCTGGCGCTTGAGTATGTGGAAGGTGGTAAGAATCTAAACCTTGACCATACAGAGTACGGTTCGCTGGGATCCCGCCAACACTAAAGCCGGAAATGCCGGCGCCATGGTAGCCTTTTGCGCGACCTATGAATTTGGTTTTCGTGCCTTTGCCTTTTTTACGCCAATAAGCTCGAGCAACTTTTAATGCTGTATCGACAGATTCTGAACCAGAGCCTGTAAAGAAAATTCGATTTAGCTCTTGGGGCATAAACTCGGTAATCTTTTCGGCTAATAGAAAGGACTTTTCATGACCGAATTGAAAAGCAGGTGAGTAATCAAGTGTATTGACCTGCTTTGTTATCGCTTCGTTGATTTGTTGTACATTGTGTCCGAGACCACATGTCCATAAACCGGATAAACCATCGAAAATTTTGCGACCATCTGTATCTGTGTAGTAATGCCCCGCAGCGGATTCTATAAGGCGTGGGTCTTGTTTGAATTGACGATTTCCCGTGTACGCCATCCAATGTGCGTCCAATTGTTTCTGCGTTAATCTAGACTTAGATATATGACTCATGGCGTCTTCTCTGATAATGGTTTAAACAGATAAAGATCATGAACCTAACGTATGGTTAAATAAATTATTAAGTATTTAATTATAGATAAGTATTCACTTAACGTACTTTGTAGGGAAGGTTCGAATCAGTTTTATGAGCTTCAGTCTTATCAGAGACAGGATTGTTTCCTTCATTAAAAAGGCGAAGGTACTTATTTGAACAAGTACCTTCTTTGAGTCAATACCCTTTTTTGAGCTAATACCCTTTTTTGAGCTAATACCTTTTTTTGAGCCAACAGCGTCGTGAGAATGCGCTCCATCTTCAAGAGCGCATCTTTCCACCAGAGAGGGGCTTCGTTATTTTTTATCCGCTGTTAGCCGCCTTCGCCATGATGAGCTGTCGCTTTAATACCACTATTTTTTCTGCGTTCAAGCAGCTTTGTAATAACAGGCATGACGAATAAAACGGCGGCGATAATCATTATCGTCAGTGTCAAAGGGCGCTCCCAGATAAAAGACAAACTGCCGTCGGACATCACTAATGAACGGCTTAGATTCTGCTCCAAAATCCCTCCAAGAATGTACCCTAACAGCATAGGGGCCATCGGGAAGTCCAGTAGCTTAAGGAAAATAGCTACTAGCGTGATAAACACCATCATTTGGATATCAAAGGTGTTAAAACTGACCAGATAGACGCCAGTTACTGAGAAGAACAAAATCAACGGAATCAGAATTGGGCGCGGAATCGCAAGCAACCGAGAAATATACGGAATCAAGGGAAGGTTCAGAATCAAAAGAACCAGATTACCGAAATACATTGAGATGATAACAGACCAGAATACATCTGGATTATCGACAAATAAGCGTGGCCCCGGCTGTACACCCGCTGCAATTAAGGCTCCAAGCATGATAGCGGTGGTTCCAGATCCCGGAATACCTAAGGTGAGCAAAGGAACAAAGGAGCCTGTTGACGCCGCATTGTTAGCCGTTTCCGGAGCCGCTAGACCACGAAGAGCGCCTTTGCCAAACTTCAGTTTTTCTTTCACAGAAGCGAAGTTTCTTTCCATACCGTATGCAAGGAAAGAGGCGATGGTCGCGCCAGCACCGGGAAGAACGCCGATAATAAAGCCAAAGACAGAGGATCGTGCAACCGTCGGAGCAACTTCTTTCACCTCTTCTTTGCTTAGCTTCATGCTGCCCAATGCCGCCATGTCAATCTCAGGGTCTTCCTCAAGATGTTGGCGTTTCATCACAGACATGACGACCTCGGTTAACGCGAAGGTGGCCATCGCTAATAAGAGGAAGCTCACACCGTCTAGTAGGTCTACGCTACCAAAAGTGAATCGTGGTGCGCCTGTCATTGTATCTATGCCGACGGTAGAGATCATTAGACCAAATACGGTCATAATCATCGCCTTAATGACCTGACCTTTACCCGAAAAAGCTGCAACGGCGGTAAGCCCTAATACCATCAATGCGAAATAGTCGCTTGATTGGAAACTGAGCGATACTTTTGCTAATGCTGGAGCAGCAAAGAGAAGAATAACGGCGCCAATCGTCCCGCCTGTGAATGAGCAATAAGCAGCTAGAGCCAACGCTTTGCCTGCGTTACCTTGTTGCGCTAGGGGGTAGCCGTCAAAAGAGGTCACAACGGTGCTGGCACAGCCGGGAGCATTGATCAAGATAGAAGAGGTTGATCCGCCAAATACCGCACCATAGTATACTCCTGCCATTAATATGATGCCAGATGAAGGGTCAAGGCCATAGGTAATTGGGATCATCAGAGCAACGGCTGAGATGGGGCCAAGTCCAGGAAGCATCCCGATAAACGTACCGGCAAAACACCCCACCACGACCATTAAAATATTGAACGGCATGAGTGCGGTGCCGAGTCCTGTAAAAATACCTTCTAACATAACCTTAACCTCCAAACAGCATTGTGATTAAACGCCCTGGAGCGAGATAAATATCAAGCAACTGAGACAAGGCAAACCAAATAAAGACCGCAAAGGGGACGGATGCAATGATTAAGGTTTTCGGTCGTCTTTCTCCTAGTAGCCAGTATCCGCCTACGAGGAAGAAAATAGTAGAAATCAAAAAACCAACCCACTCTAAAGCAAAACTAAACAGGACGACTAGAGTCAAAAGTTTAATGATAATGGGGAAGTCGTAACCTTTTAGAGATAAACGGTCTTCGGCGTTTCGGCTTGCTGTCACGATCAAAGCCAGTGATAAAATGATCCCCATAATCGCAAGTATGTTAGGCAGTGTTTGCGCGTTAAAAGGTTCGTATTCGTCACCAGGTAACATTGAAATATCACCTGTATAGAAACCATAAGCAGCTGAAAGGCACAAAAATACCAGTCCGCCAATATGATCTTTAGTAATAACCATTTGGTTCACCTTTGAGTGTCAACCGTACAAGAAGTACATAGAGTGAAGCTTCAAACGAATTCAGCTGGCGTTTGAAGCTTCAGATAGAATGTAGGTAAGTGTTGGGCTGTTATCTAAGGAAACCCAGTTCACGCATTAAGTTGCCAACTTCCACTTCTTGCGCTTCTAGGAAGGAAACGAAGTTTTCGCGAGGAAGAAAAATTTCGGTCCAACCGTTGCGGTCACGAACTGCAGACCATTCGTCGGTTTTATACATTTTGGCTAATGTGTCAGCGTACTCATCTGCTTGCGCATCTGGCAACCCTGGTGCAGCAAAGAAGCCACGCCAGTTAACGAATGTCGCGTTATAACCCAACTCTTTTAGTGTTGGTACTTCTGGAGCTGTTGCCGAACGATTCTCCCCTGTGATCGCTAGAATACGAACTTCACCGGCTTCCGCCAATGCAATGGCTTCACTAAAGCCCGTCGATAGAACGTGTGCATCTCCAGAAAGGATACCTGCCATTGCTTTACCACCCGCGTCGTAAGCAACGTATTTTAGTTTACGTGCATCGCCACCTGCCGCTTTAAATGCCATGGCAGCAACTAAGTGATCCATGCTACCGCGCGCCGAACCGCCTGCAATGGCGACAGAACGAGGGTTTTCTTTGTAATCATTCACAACGTCTTGGAACGTCATGTATTTGGAGTTTGTAGGAACAACGAATGCGCCATAGTCGCCGATTACTGCTGCGATGGGAGTGAGGTCACGGAAAGACTGAGGGAATACTTTCGTTAAAGAACGTATAACGATAGGGGTGGAGTTCACCATTAAGGTGTCGTGACTTTGATCTGCTTTCTCGATTAGGCTCGCAATGGCTTTACCGCCACCACCGCCAGATAGGTTTTCGTAAGACGCGCTTTCAATCAAGCCCGATTTAGTGAGGGCTTCACCCACCCCGCGCGCGGTTCCATCCCAACCACCGCCAGCGCCACCAGGAATGAGAAAGTGAACTTCGTCTACTGCCGCTTGAGTCATACCTGCGCTTAGACCCGCTGTAAGAGCCGCTGCTAGGATGCTTGCGCGTTTGTTGGCTAGAAATTTAGGTAACATGATTATTCCTCTTATTGTTTTTACATGTTTATTACGTGTTTTCTTAGTAACGTTTTCGAATATAGGTCTAACTCGGGAAGAACAAAATATTTTGTGTTTAATGAGTGTTAGGGGCATAAAATCTATTTTGTTCATTCTGTTTACAGGAGCTTTTGCACGATCTTGTATATGATAAAAAGAAAAAGAATGAATTTATGAGTCGTATATTGAGAGCGTTTAAGTTTAAAAAGCTGCGAGAACTGAAGTTAAAGACACGAATGACCTTAGTTCTGGGCGTAATGGCTTTGATACAAACAGGTGGTTTGGGGGTATTCGCATTGAATTACCTTGATAACGCACTTGAAGATCAAATGGCAGCGCGCGCGCTAGAAGTAGCAAAGACCATTGCTATTGTGCCAGAGGTGGTTGAAGCGGTCGCGAATCGTAATAGCGAAGTGCTACAACCGTTGAGCTTGCTACTTGCTGATGCCTCTCATGCTCGATTTGTCGTGATTGGTGATAAAGTTGGCGTTCGCCTTTCTCACCCGAATGTTGAGCGACTCGGCAAACCCATGCATGACGATGAAGGGGACCATAACGAAATTGCCTTACTTGAAGGCAAGTCTTATACGCAAGTCGCAGTAGGAAGTCTCGGGCCATCGATTCGAGGCAAAGCCCCCATTTTTTCAGTAGATGGCGAGAGCGTTATTGGTATTGTGTCTGTTGGCTTCGCTCTTACTTCCTTAGAAACCATTCTGATTAGTTATCGAACAACACTTATTGTTGTCATATTAGGTGCCTTTGTTCTCAGTGTCCTGATCGCGATCTGGTTTGCCAATCATTTCAAAAAAGCGATTTTTGGCTTAGAGCCAGAGCAAATCGGCAGTTTATTTGAAGAACGCAATGCAACCCTTGAGTCCGTCCGTGAAGGTATTATTGCGATTAACGCTGATGGTGAAGTCACAACGTTTAACCGTGCTGCTGTAAACACTCTAAATTTGCCTGATAAGGCCTCATTAATGGGGCAGCCCATCAATAAAATCCTGCCAGATAGCCAACTTTTTGAAGTACTTGAAGACGGACAGCCGCAGTTTGATCGCGAGTTCTGGCTTGGTGATTTATGCTTGATTGCTAACCGATTGCCAGTGAAGGAAGGCGAAAAAATCATTGGTGTTGTTTCCAGTTTCAGGCCTAAAAATGAACTGGATATGGTGAGTCGAAAATTAACGCGAATAAAGCAATACGCGGACAGTTTACGAAGTCAAACTCACGAATACTCGAATAAATTGCATACTATTGCCGGCTTGATCCAGATAGGTGCAACGAAGGACGCATTGGCACTTATCGGTCAGGAGACTGAAAATCATCAAGCGTTAATGCATCTGCTGGTGGAAGCGGTGCCAGATCCCATCTTAGCGGGCTGTTTGTTGGGTAAATTTAACCGCGCCAGAGAACTAGGGCTAATGTTGACGATAGATTCAGAAAGTCATATGACGGATATTCCCGATCATATTGCTCGTGAGCAACTAGTCAGTATCTTAGGTAACTTACTTGATAACGCCTTTGAAGCCACCCTTGAGCATTCGGGACGAGGAGGTGAGGTTACATTGACAATGACGGACTTCGGTAACGACTTAATTTTTGAAATCGAAGATCAAGGAGCAGGTATTCCAACAGAACTGCAAGAGCGCATTTTCACCCGTGGTGTGTCTTCTAAAAATGAACCTGGTCATGGCATTGGTCTGCATCTAGTGCACACCTTACTGCAAAGAATCAGTGCGACGGTTACTATCGAGCCTGCAGATACTGGCGGTAGCCGATTTACTGTTTATATCCCCAAAATAACCCCCTCAAAAGAAAATAAAACAATGATAGGAGTGGTGTCTTGAGTTCTGTTATTAGTGTAGTGATTGTCGAAGATGACGTCAGAATTGCGGAAATACAAAAACGATTTTTAGAACGCATAAATGGCGTTGAACTAGTGGGCATTGCACACGGATTGGCTGAAGCAAGGGATCTTATTTCGATATTAAAACCGGATTTACTGCTGCTGGATGTTCAGTTTCCTGATGGTAATGGGTTGGATTTATTACGTGATATTCGAGCTGAAGATCAATCGACAGACATTATTCTGATTACTGCAGCCCGAGAAACGGAAACACTTCGCGCTGCGCTGCATGGCGGTATCTTTGATTACATTCTTAAGCCGCTAGTCTTTGAACGGCTACGCGATGCATTGAATAACTATATGACGCATCTGGAGAAGCTAAATGCATTGCAAACGTTTGCTCAAAACGACGTTGACCAGCTTTTAGGAAATACTTCAGGGAATGCTGCTCAACAACTGCCAAAAGGTATTGACGCGTTGACTCTAAACAAAGTCGCTGAGGTTGTGCGAGAGGCCGCAGAGCCATTAAATGCAGAAGAAGTCGGTAAACTGATTAATGCAAGCCGAACGACAGCGAGAAGGTACCTTGAATATTTGGTGAGTTACGGTGAGTTGATGGCAGAAGTTAGCTATGGAAGTGTTGGTCGCCCTGAACGTAAGTACAGTTTGACAAAGAAGGCGTCTTAATACTTTGTTATCGGCTGAAGGAGGTGAACGTATGGTGAACTTTAACGATACGTACGATTAATTCAGATATAAAATTTCATTTTAAGGTCTTTTTTATGAACTTTTGATGACAATTATGTTTCAGCTGTTTTAAAAGGAGGACTTTTCTCCTACGATGGTTTCGTCGTTACTGAATTGCGACATGACAAAAAATAATAAGGAGTCCAAACATGGCTAAGAAAGACGTTAAATCTGTATCTAAAGAAGCTAAGTCACTGAAAAAAGAAATTAAAGCTCGCAAAGAGAAAGTCGCAAAGCAAAAATCAAAAATTGCTAAGCTTAAGAAAGCTCTAAAAAAAGCTTAAGAACGCGCAATGAAAACTGAAAGCTCGTGTGACATAGACTCCGCGAGCCTTTCACAGTCTTCCTTAAGCGGCTTTCATTTTTTCAGAGTGAGACTTCTCTAATATCGCTAATAGTTTTTCAATGGGCATCGATCTGTAAAAATACCAACCTTGCCCGATTGCTGTCGGCGCTTTTTCCCGAAAAAGTTGATACTGCTCTTCTGTTTCTATCCCTTCAAAAACGACGACCACATCTAAATACTCAATCATTTTTAGTATTCCGAGCAAAGAGTAGTTCTGGATTGTGTTCGCCTCGATCGATTGAGTAAACATTTTGTCGACCTTTAATTCATAAGGTTCGAGTGTAGAAAGCCATTCTAAGTTGGAGAACCCGGTACCAAAGTCGTCCAGAGAAATTAGGTAGCCTTCTTCTGACAGGTGTTTTGACGATTCGGACATGGATTTGTTATTTGATGATGTTCTTTCTGTTATTTCTAGAATGATCTGATTTACGTTGATGTTGTAAGGCTCTAGGGCATCACGAAGAAACAAATGAAAATTTGGCTCAGTCAGTATCTCAGAAGAGAGGTTAATGCTTACGGAAAAGCTTGAATCGTTTTCTAATTGATCATGCAGTTCACCTAATACTTTCAAGATAAACTTTCGTGATAGTTCGTTGATGAGACCGAGCTCTTCTGCGGACGTGATAAATAGGTCTGGTGGTACTTGCCCGAGGCGCGGATCATGCCATCTAGCAAGTGCTTCTACCCCTATGATTTTCTTATCAAAAAGCTGAAGTTTTGGTTGATACTCTGGTGTTATCTTGTCTTTTTTAATGGCTTGTTTTAGTTGTCTGATAAAGAGTTTTGGACCTGATCGATAATGCCCATAAAGCACAACAATCAAAGCGCCGATTAATAGGTTTAGAATCGCAAGCGAAATAAGGGCTGGGTATCCCAAGCGATAAAGCCCCAATTTACGATTTATAACTAATATACAGGTATCGGTAATGCCATCGCAGAATGTTCGTTTAATAAAGCGATTTGGAATTGGAAGGTAGTTTAATATCGAGTCGGGGAGGTCTTTCGCATGATTGATGGTGTTTAAGCTGATATCACCGAAGACTTTGTAAACGAAATTCTCATTTGATGAGTACAGAATTCCACCAAAATGCGATGTTGAGGTGTGGCTATAAAGCTCAAAATCCTTCATATACAAAGAGGAAATAAATGCGACGGTATTGCCTCTACCAAAGAACGGAGAGGTATTGTCATTGATGTCTTTTTTATTTTGATTGTTCCAAAAGAGAGTGCCTTCTTTACTGATAATATCGGGTGATGGCAGCTCTAAAGGGCGCTCAAGTATGCCTTGTTTAACACTACACAGCATTTTTCCATCTTGGATACGGCCAACGTCTCCAATGTAATGATATTTATCGATAAATTCCCTAAGACGTTTGAAATCCTCCTTACTACACAGTGTGTTTTCATCATCAGCTTGGATAGTAAGGCTTTGCTTGATTTGAAATTGTACTTGAGTCGCTGTGGTTAGGTTTTCTAAGCCGTAGTCTTTCAGATAAGAAGAATGGTATAGGATGATAATAAGATGCAGAAGTACTGGAAAAAAAATAAGTGAGCTAAAAATAAATAGTGCAGCATACGACGAAAAGTAAACTCGATTATTGAGATTCAGTAACGATATAAACGTATGTGCATTTATTGTCATAGAAAGCAGCCGAATAAATAGTTAATCATGTAACCTAGTCGTTCAAGCGAAGAGTAATCCCCCTAAGCTTGTTTTTGCGATCATCGATAAAAAAGGGTTATTGCTTTTTATTTTGTAATAAGTAAAAGCAGCCAGCCCAAATTAGAGTGCAGATAAGAAATACCGTTAGTGTGTACGTTTTCATGTATTTCCACAGTAACGTGTTAATGTCGTCCAAATACACGCCGTAGCCTATGACCCAGTTCCAATCGGGAAGTCTGGTTATGCCATTAATTTTAAATATCTTTTTATTAGAAAACGGCTTTAGGTTTGTCGCCTCTCTAAAAATAATGTCTTCGTCTGATAGGGCGGTGATGTGTCTTAAATATGAGCTTTGAAAAACACCAATTTTTTCTGGTCTTATATGGACACGAGCAATCGCGTCGGAATCATTTGCCCATACATAAGCGTGTTCATGTTGCATGTTAGAAAGAAGCTTAACGACTTGTATTTCAGCCTCTTGTCTCGGCATGTCTCCTCGTTCTGCTTTTTCGACAAAAACATTTGCGTTGTGAACGGCGAACGCCAGAACGGATTGGATTTCACGCTTGCTACTGTCTACAAGCGTTGCTTTTATTAAGTTTAGCCCAATACCCAGAAAAATAATTAGACTAATCACCATAATAAGGGTGAGAGACCACACTCTTTGTCGGTAATTTAGATTCATCCCAGTCATATATACTCCGAAGATGTGCCGATTTATCAACCTAGATTGACGTCTTCCTGACGTAAAAAATAGAATGATATGAATCATCTTATAATATGCTGAGTTTCTTTAAAATCAAAGATGCGATCAAAATGTGTATATTTGTCGCACTTCGAACTTGAATTCAGGGGCGAGTGTAATGGAGAGTTTTGTTACATAGTCGCTAAGATAAAGCGTAAGTAGCGCTGTTAGTCATAGTGCTTAAGTGAGAATGCTTATTAGCTCGATGTTTTTTCTTTGAACTCGCATAAGTCTTCAATAATGCACGCATCGCATTTCGGTTTACGGGCGGTGCATATGTAGCGGCCATGAAGAATTAGCCAATGGTGTGCATCGAGAAGGAACTCCTTTGGCAAAAATCTAAGCAGTTTTTGTTCGACTTCAAGCACGTTTTTACCAGGGGCAATTTTAGTTCTATTAGACACTCGAAATATATGAGTGTCGACGGCCATAGCGATTTGACGAAATGCTGTGTTTAGAACCACATTGGCCGTTTTTCTACCAACACCAGGTAAGGCCTCTAGCTCCTCGCGAGTTTGAGGTACTTCACTGTTGTGTTGTTCGATCAGCATTTGGCACGTCTTAATTGCGTTTTCGGCCTTCGCGTTAAACAGTCCGATGGTCTTTATGTAACTCTTCAAGCCGTCTACACCTAAAACGAGCATGGTTTCTGGTGTATTTGCGACGGGGAAGAGCTTACGTGTCGCTTTATTCACACTGACATCTGTTGCTTGCGCAGAGAACAGCACGGCAATCAGTAACTCGAAAGGGGAGTTGTATTCTAGTTCCGTAACGGGGTTCGGGTTCTCTGCTCGTAAGCGTGTAAATATTTCGTGTCGCTTTTCTTTGTTCATTGCGTTAGAAGCCTTACTTATCCTGTTACTCGAACTCGGCGGGACTCGGTTTTTTGACCCGCTGTGCGAATACGCTCACGTTCTTTTTCACGTTCATCAAAGTGGTTTTTTACGGCTATAAGTAACCCTAATCCAATAAAAGCACCCGGTGGTAATATTGCAAATAAGACATCGGGGTAATTAGGGAATACCGTCAGCTTCCAGCTTGCGGCGCTTTCTCCAAAGAGTAGCTGCATGTCGCTGAACAAGGTGCCTTGACCAATCAGTTCTCGCATGCCGCCAAGGACAGATAAGATAATCATGAATCCTAACCCCATCATGACACCGTCAAGTGCAGAAGGTAAGACGGAGTTACGGCTAGCGAAAGCGTCTGCTCGACCGAGGATTGCACAGTTAGTCACAATCAGAGGAATGAAGATCCCTAGAATTTGGTACAGTTCGTACGTGTAGGCTTGCATGATCAGTTCGATACACGTTGTAAATGAAGCAATTATCATGACAAAAGCTGGCAGGCGCACGGCGTCAGCAACATAATTTCTAATCAGTGACACCGCAATGTTTGAACCGACTAAAACCACCATAGTGGCAAGGCCAAGGCCAATTGCATTGACGACTGTACTGGTAACCGCCAATAGTGGGCACAGACCTAAAAGCTGTACCAATGCAGGGTTATTTTTCCAAATGCCGTTGTAGATGATTTCGGCGTAATTCGGACCGTCCTTTACTGGTGTTTCAGCGGTATTTGTGTCCGTACTTTCTAACGGTAATGTTTCTTCACTCATTTTGATTCCTGACTTGGCTACTCTCTAACGAAACTCGTTGATGGTTCATGAGAGGTTGGTTAATGAGACAATAGCTCAGCTTTGTTTTTATCAAAGTAGATAAGTGTATTCTTTACAGCTCTTACGACAGCTCTTGGTGTAATTGTGGCACCAGTAAATTGATCGAACTGGCCGCCGTCTTTCTTTACGCGCCAGTTTTCAAGTGTTGGGTTTGCAAGGGATTTCTCTGCAAAAGACAAGATCCAACTGGATTTCTTTAAGTCCACTTTATCGCCAAGTCCGGGTGTTTCCTTGTGGCTAATGACGCGAGATCCAGTAACGACGCCGTTTCGGTCTATCGAAACCAAAAGGTCTAAGTTACCGTTATACCCCCCCGGCGCGACGGTTTCGAAGATAATAGCGGTGACTTCTCCATCCTTCTTGGCGACGAACGCTTTAATTGGGTCTGGGCTTCCAAGCAATGGGTCTGCAGCGAGTTCAATCGCGCTATTAGGTAGATCATTGTCATAGCGCGACTTTGGCAATATTTCATTAAATGCATCGATCTGAGCCTGAATAATGTTGGCTTGAATCGTTGACTCAGTCACTTGATGTGTCGTTGCAATCAAGCCTGCGGTTAAGACAGCGAAGATGCCTAGGCCAATCGCGTTGCGTTTGATAGAAGCAATCAATTCCATTAGTTGTCATCCCCATATTTTAAGCCTTTTTTAGCCTTTTTATGACCATAAGCCCGCGGTTGTGTGTAGTAGTCAATTAAGGGGGCCGCAAAGTTCATCAAGAGTACAGCAAATGCAACGCCGTCGGGGTAACCACCCCAAGTACGAATGATGTAAATGAGTATTCCTATTCCAGCGCCGTATACCAGTTTTCCTTTATTACTAGTGCATGAGCTTACTGGGTCGGTTGCGATAAAGAAGGCTCCAAACATCGCTGCGCCTGACGTTAGGTGGAACCAAGGTGTCGCGGCATGACTTGGGTCGATTAAGAAAAACAGTGATGCAATGACCGCTAAGGCAGCAAGCAGAGCCACGGGAGTGTGCCACGTAATGATGCGTAACTTGAGTAGAAATAAGCCGCCTAGTAAATAGGCTAAGTTCACACTGATCCAGTTTGTTAGGCTTGCGCTTTGTAGACCAAGTACAGAGGCAAATGCATCTGCTCGGTCAGCGCCTTCCGCGTGTTTAAAGGCATCTAATGGGGTTGCCATGGTATAACTGTCAACGGTTGGAAGGTGACTAAAGATGGCTTGTAAACTTTGGCTGAAGCTTGGTGTTGTTCCCGCTTCGATAAGGTGTTGCGCGCCAATCCACTGAGTCATAGGCACCGGAAAGGAAACCAGCAATATAGCGTAGCCAACCATGGCTGGGTTGAAGGGGTTGTTGCCAAGCCCACCGTAGACTTGTTTCGCTAGCACAATCGCCACACCGACGCCTGTTACTGTTAGCCACCAAGGCGCAGTAGGGGGCAATGCTAAAGCGAGTAAAACCGCAGTCAGTAGCGCACTGTAATCTTTTAAGAAAAAAGCGACTGAACGCTGACGAACTTTAAGCAGCGCGGCTTCAAAAACAATGGCGGTAGCGCAGGCAATAACCAGATTAATAAGCGTACCAAATCCAAACAGCCACGTTTGAACAGCGAGACCTGGAATAGTCGCTAGAATAACCATCTGCATAACCCAAGCCGTTCTTTGGCCTGCGCGTTGAGTGTGTGGAGAGGTAACCCTCAATAATGCCATTTATCTATTCTCTTGCTTATTAGTCAGCGCTTCTAATGTTGAATCCGCTTCCAGTTGTTTCTGTTTTGCCAGCGTTAGCTCTTGTTGTATTTGCTCTGCATTTTCAGGTTCAAGGTCTAATCGTCTAGTGAGCTTGTTGACCTGTGCTTTAGCAAGTGCTGCGGCTACTTTGTGCTTTTTTAGCGTTTCTTTATCAAGGTCATTCGAAAGCGGCTCAACAGCCTTGCCTGATGCCGTTTTGTCCAACGGTTCTTTAGTCAGTGTGTCTTTAGTTGGCACATTCGATTGATTTATTGTCTCTAGCTCAGCAAGTTTTTGTTCGGCTTCTTTAAGCTTCGTCGGTAAACCCGATGCGATAATATCGTCTTCTGATTTGCCCTGATCCTGAAGCACTGCTATGCCTTTTTTAGCTTTGTTGACTGCTGCTTTTGCAATGGCTAAATCAATTTTGCGTTTCTTCTCGTCGTCTGAAATCGCTGCCGTTGAGGGTTTCGATTGAGAATCTACACTTGCAGTCTTCGAGCTATCTTGACTTGGTTGACCGCCTTTAAGAGACGATTCAAGCTCGTTTACTCTAGATTGCGCATCGGCAACCTGCTGCTTAAGACTATCAATATTGTCTGCGTTAATTTCAATGGCTTTTTGAAGCGCTTTATCCGCTTTCTTGGCAGCCGCTTTTGCGATCGCAGTATCAATTTTTAGTTTTTTTAACGCGTCTTGATCGACTTGACTCGTTGAAGCTGCGTTTTTCTCAGCACCAGAGGTAGGAGCAGAGTCAGACAGTTGCTTTAGTCGAGCTTCGGCCTCAGACAGCGTTTTTTGGAACCCTTCGAACTTGTCTTTTAGTTCGTTATTGTCTGGATCGTCCTGACGTTGTTTTTCGATTTTCTTTAGCTTGGTGCTAGCCAAAGCGACGTCGATTTTTGCCTTTTTCAGTTCATCACTCATCGCGGGCTTTGTTGATGATGTGCCACTACTGGATGTACTGTTATTAGACTGTGCTTGCGTCAGTTTTGCTAACTTAGCTTGAGCGACACTTAACTCTTTTTCAAACCCTTCAAGCTTGTTTTGAAGTTCCGAATTATTTGGGTCTTCCGTTAATTGTTTTTGAACTTTTTTAACTTTGGTTCCAAGTAAGGCGACATCGACTTTCGCTTTTTTTAGATCGTCGTTTACTGGAGCTGTCGCTTGGTTACTTGAGTTCGCTAATGTCGCCAGTTTTTCTTGCGCCGCTTTCAAGTCTTTTTCAAAGTTGGCTGCTTTTTCTTTCAGTTCTGTATTGTCTGGGTCGTCGGCGAGCTGCTTTTGTATTTTCTTCAGCTTGGTGCCAATCAAAGCTACGTCTACTTTGGCTTTTTTCGCTTCGTCGCTCAGCACCGGTTTTACAGCCGCTTTTGGTGCAGGCGCGCTGGCTACTTTAGCTTCCAGTTCTGTTATGTCTTTTTTGAGTGCATCTACTTGAAGTTGAATCGTATTAATGTCTTCGGTGTGTTCTTTCTCTTGCGCTTCAAGTAATGATTTTTCAAGCTTCTTCAGTTTGCCCTTAGCAATGGCTAGATCCACTTTTGCTTTTTTCGAGTCGTCACTCATTGCAGGAGCAGCAGTCGGCGCAGGTTTTTTCACTTTTGCGTCATTCGCTTTAGCTGGCGTCGCTTTTTGTCTCGCTAAACGCTTGGCCTCCTTCTCAGCGGCCTCCGCTTCTTGTCTTGCTTTACGAGCTTCAAAACGTTGCTTCGCGATATCTGACTTAACCGCAGCTTCCTTCGCTTCTCTGATTTCGGCTTTAGTATGGCGGTAGTATTGAACTAAAGGAATGCTACTAGGGCAGACGTAAGAACACGCACCACATTCAATGCAGTCGAATAGGTTGTAATGTTCTGCTTTTTCGTGCTCTTGGCTTTTAGAGAACCACAATAGTTGTTGTGGCAATAAGCTGGCTGGGCAGGCCTGCTCACACATACCACAACGTATGCAGGGTTGTTCAGGAGCGGGTTCAGGAAGCTCTTTTTTAGAGGCCGCAAGGATACAGTTGGTTGTTTTTACGACTGGCACTGTATCTGCATTTAGCGTGAAGCCCATCATAGGACCGCCCATCACTAAGCGATTTAGCTTTTTATCAATTGTGCCTGCGTATTCGAGTAAATGAGAAACAGGTGTTCCGAGAAGCACTTCAACGTTCTGTGGTGCTTCAAATGCATCCCCCGTCAACGTTGTGTAACGTGTTATCAAGGGCTTACCATGATAAATAGCATCGTAAATCGCGGTACAGGTGCCCACATTCTGACAAAGTACGCCGATATCCGCAGGGTGTCGACCACTTGGCACTTCTTTATTTGTTAGCAATTTTATAAGTTGCTTTTCACCGCCAGAAGGGTACTTAGTCGGCACAACGGCAACTTGAATGGTACTGTTTCGTTCTCGTATAACCTGCTTTAAGGCAGCAATGGCGGTCGGTTTATTGTCTTCAATCCCGATAACAACCTGCTCGGCTTCAACTAAATGTTGAAGTATTTCAATGCCTAATATGAGCTCTAATGTACGCTCGCGAATCAGCATGTCGTCGGCGGTAATATAAGGCTCACACTCAGCCGCATTGATTATAAAGTGAGACAGCGGGTGTTTGTGTGCCCCTTGCAACTTTACTTGAGTCGGAAAACCAGCGCCGCCCATTCCGACGATGCCCATTTCTGATAAGTAAGCCAATACGTCTGTTTTACTGATAGTTTCCCAATCTGTAAGAGGGGATAGTTCAGTCCAAGTGTCGTTCCCATCAGGTTGAATAATGAGGCACAGATCCTCTAAGCCTGATGGGTGAGCGATTGGTCGCAATTCAATGTTTGTAACCGTTCCTGACGTCGGGGCATGCAAAAAGCTGCTCAAAAAACCGTTGTTAATCGCAACAGACTGTCCTTTTTGAACGGTCTCACCCACTTTTACCAGCGGACGTGAAGGTTGCCCAATATGCTGGCCTAACGGTAAAACAAGTTCGGTTGGAAGGCTTGGGCGTCCCAATGGTAATTGTAAAGATTGAGTTTTATTTTCAGGTGGGTGAATACCACCGTGAAAAGAATATACAGCGGGCGCTTGCATTAAGCTTGAGCCTCCAAACGACGATCAGTAGCAATAATATTGACAGACTGTGCTGCAACACCTTCAGGTTTTTCCCATGACCAAGTTTTTGTATTCACACCAACTTCGACCATATCAATGCAATCAACAGGACAAGGTTCAACACATAGGTCGCAACCAGTACATTCATCAGCAATAACGGTGTGCATTTGTTTCGCTGCCCCCAAGATGGCATCAACAGGGCACGCTTGAATACACTTAGTGCAGCCGATACATTCATCTTCACGAATCACAGCAACGCGCTTTGCTGGAGACTCTTCGACATCACCGTCTAAAGGAAGGGCTTCGACATCGAGTAAGTCAGCCAGAGCTTGGACGGTTGCTTGTCCACCTGGCGGGCATTTATTAATCGCTTCTCCGTTCGAGATTGCTTCCGCATAAGGGCGGCACCCAGGATGACCACACTGGCCACATTGAGTCTGTGGGAGAATCGCGTCTATTTGATCAACAATTGGATCGCCGTCCACTTTAAAGCGAACATTTGCGTAACCTAGTACCGCTCCAAAAACCAGAGCGAGGGCGACTAGAATACCAACAGCAAGTAGAATGGTTAGCATGTGTCGCTCCTATATTTGCACTAGGCCAGTGAAGCCCATGAAAGCAAGCGCCATGAGACCCGCAGTGATCATGCCTATCGCCGACCCCTTAAAAGCAACTGGGACGTCAGCGACATTGATTCGTTCACGCATCGCGGAAAATAAGATCAGTACAAAGGAGAAGCCGACCGCCGCACCAAAGCCATATAAAAGGGATTCTACAAAACCGTTTTGTTTGCTGGTGTTTTGCAATGCAACGCCTAAAACCGCACAGTTTGTAGTAATCAAAGGCAGGAATATACCCAATACACGATATAAAAGAGGGCTGGTTTTCCTCACAACCATTTCGGTAAATTGCACAACAACGGCAATAACCAGAATAAATGAAATAGTCTTAAGATATTCAAGACCAAATGGCTGCAAAATAAATTCGAAGGTAAGATAACTGCATAAGCTTGAAAGCGTTAATACAAACGTCGTTGCCATTGCCATACCAATAGAGGTTTCAAGTTTGCCAGAAACCCCCATGAACGGGCATAAGCCTAAAAACTGCACCAGTACAAAGTTGTTTACCAGAATTGTACTGACCAATATTAAGAGATATTCGGTCATCTCACTTCCAAAATTTGATGTTAATACGTAAAGAGCAAAACTTATGAGTAAATGTGAACGTTGTCTTTGGTAACGTTCTTTTTCCAGTGGCGCTTATTCTATAAAAAATACGCCTTATCATTGTTTACGAATCGTGTTTTTTTTAGGCCTTTTTACAACGAGCATTTCAGCGTCTTACTCTTAGTGAGTACGTTGAGTGAGCGCTATACGATTGCCACACGAATCGTAAGATTCTTTGAGCGTAACTATACCAAGCTACTTATAACTAACAAGTCTATAGACCTATAACTTCTAGTTTAATTTTGAATAAAACATATCGGCTTCTGTTATATAAGCTAGATCAATGCAAAACCGCCTGTTTAGAAGCAGGCGGTATTTAAAGAGAATGATTCTCGTTAATTTATTGAAGGCGATAGAGGTCTACATGACTCGCTGGCCTGGTTTCGCACCATCATGTGGTTCAAGAAGGTAGATGTCTTCTCCACCTGGTCCAGCCGCCAGTACCATGCCTTCAGATAAACCAAACTTCATCTTACGCGGAGCAAGGTTCGCAACCATGACGGTTAGCTTGCCTTCAAGGTCTTCGGGTTTGTACGCAGACTTAATGCCAGAGAATACGGTTCGTGTTTCACCGCCTAAATCTAATGTTAGTTTCAGTAGCTTGTTTGCTTTCTCGACATGTTCCGCTTTGGCGATAAGAGCAATGCGAAGGTCTACCTTAGCGAAATCGTCAAAGTTAATTTCCTCTGCGATTGGATCTTTACTTAACTCAGTCTCTTCTTGCTTAGGCTGATGAGCTTCCTTTAATGCGGCTTCGGCGGCGGCCGCCTCTTTACTGTCTTCGATCATAGCCTCGATTTGTTTGCTTTCGATGCGAGCCATTAACGGTTTGAACTTGTTAATAGTGCGGCCAAACAGAAGTTCAGAGCGATTATCCCATGTCAGCTCTTTTCCTAAAAAGGCTTCTGCATCTGTGATCAGTGTTGGCAATACAGGTTTCAAATACGTCGCCAATATAGCAAACAGGTTTAAAGAAACTGAGCAGACTTCTTGTACCTTAGGTAAGGTATCTTCGCTCTTCGCGAGTACCCAAGGCGCTTGATCTGCAATGTATGTATTTGCGATGTCTGCTAGGCGCATGGTTTCACGGATGGCTTTGCCATATTCACGAGTCTCGTAAAATTCAGCGATTGTATCACCAGCGTTAATGAAATCCTGAATCATGTCGTTTTCTGCTACGTCGGTAGCCAGTTGACTGTCGAACTTTTTATTAATGAAGCTTGCCGTACGGCTGGCAATATTCACGACCTTGCCGACAACATCCGAGTTTACTCGTTGTACGAAGTCTTCAAGATTTAGGTCAATGTCATCGACACTGGAATTTAGCTTAGCAGCATAGTAGTAACGCAGATATTGTGGGTCCAAATGATTTAAATAAGTACGGGCCATAATGAACGTGCCGCGAGACTTGGACATTTTTGTACCGTTAACAGTGACATAACCGTGAACGTTTACGCCCGTTGGCGTGCGATAACCCGCACAATCAAGCATGGCAGGCCAGAACAGCGCGTGGAAGTTAACGATGTCTTTACCGATAAAATGATACAGTTCGGAATCAGCATCTTTAGCCCAGTAGTCATCGAAGTTCAGACCTTCTGTACGATCACAAAGGTGTTTAAAGCTTGCCATGTAACCAATCGGGGCATCGAGCCAAACGTAGAAGTATTTGCCGGGAGCATCTGGAATTTCAAAGCCAAAGTAAGGCGCGTCACGGCTAATGTCCCATTCTTGTAAGCCTGAATCTAACCACTCAGATAATTTGTTTGCGACTTGCGTTTGCAATGTGCCACTGCGGGTCCACTTTTGCAAAAACTCTTGAAACTCAGGTAGCTTAAAGAAGTAATGATCCGAGCTTTTTTCAATCGGCGTCGCACCTGAATAGACTGAGCGAGGGTTGATCATTTCCATTGGCGTGTAAGTCGCAGAACAGACTTCACAGTTATCGCCGTATTGATCTTCCGCTTTACATTTCGGGCAGGTACCTTTTACGAATCGGTCTGCGAGAAACATACCTTTTTCAGGGTCGTATGCCTGAGTGATTGAGCGGACTGAAATTTTTCCATTGTCACGTAACGCTTGGTAGATACTGCTAGACAGCTCTTGGTTTTCGCTAGAGTGAGTAGAATGGTAATTGTCGTACCCAATCAGGAAGTCATTAAAATCCTTCATGTGCTCCGCTCGAACGCCGTCAATAAGTTCTTCTGGCGTGATGCCATTTTGTTCGGCACGGATCATGATTGCAGTGCCGTGAGCGTCATCAGCACATACCGCGTTACACACATGGCCGCGCAGTTTCTGGAATCGAACCCAAATATCGGTTTGAATGTGTTCCAGCATATGACCCAAGTGAATCGGACCGTTGGCGTAAGGTAGGGCGCTGGTAACTAGGATTTTTCTTTGCGTTTGTGCCATTTTGTATAAAGCCTGCTGGAGTGTGGTTTATTACCCGTATTCAGTATGTTAATGCTGACGATTAATCGATTTTTGCCTTTGTAATGGCAGTATTTATCATCATTTACATCATAACTACGCGGATTGGAATCTGTAACGGGTGATCATATTCATTTCTAATTGGCGGACATTATAAGAACCTGCTAAATAGGTGCAAGGTTTGACCTTGCTTTTCGTAAATTCGTCCCCATTTTGTCGGTAATTACCTGTCTATTTTTAAAAGCACCAACTAAACCTTGTGGTGAGGCCAGCCAGTTAGTGTCCCTCTTATTCCAGGAGAAGTTCATGTTAACGGATCAAGAGATATTATCAGCTCTTGCGCAGCTTTCGGATGAAAATACCGGAGTGCCTTTTGGCGATGTATGGAATATTGAAACGAGTGAGCACGCCGTTTCGATTCGCCTTTCTCTGTCTTATTATGCGGATCGAGAAAAAGACTCAATCAAAAAGCGGGTTATGTCGGTTATTAATGACGGACGTACAGTCAGCTTAGAGATTGATAACAACGTGGTTGCAGCGTCAGTACAAAACAACTTGCCAGGGTTAAATGGCGTTAAAAATGTCATTGCTGTCGCGTCGGGAAAAGGCGGTGTCGGCAAATCGACAACGACGGTCAACTTGGCGCTTGCAATGGCGAAAGAAGGCGCGAAAGTAGGTATTTTGGATGCCGATATTTACGGCCCAAGCCAAGGAATGATGATGGGCTTTTCGTTGGAAACGAGACCGGGGGTTAGAGACGATAAATTCTTCGTTCCTCCCGTTGCTCATGGTATCCAAGTGATGTCCATGGCGTTTTTAACGACGAAAGAGACGCCTGTCGCATGGCGAGGCCCCATGGTTACGGGGGCATTGATGCAGATTTTGACGCAAACAGATTGGGAAGAATTAGATTATTTGTTTATTGATATGCCGCCGGGTACCGGGGATATTCAGTTGACGTTATCGCAAAAAGTACCTGTTACTGGCTCCGTGATTGTGACCACACCGCAAGACATTGCTTTGTTGGATGCACGTCGTGGTATTGAAATGTTCCGCAAAGTGAATATTTCTGTACTGGGTGTCGTTGAAAACATGTCGACGCACATTTGTTCCAGCTGTGGCCATCAAGAAGCAATATTCGGTGAAGAGGGCGGTCAAACGTTAGCTCAAGAATACGGCGTCGGCGTGTTGGGTAAATTACCGCTTAGTATGTCGATTCGAAAACAAGCTGACACAGGAGCGCCTACTGTTGTGAGCGAGCCTGAATCCGATATCACCGAGATATATCAGTCGATTGCACGCAAGCTAGGTGCTACTCTAGCGACCAAAACAGAAACATTCGAAATGCCAACGATTGGCATGAGTGACGATTAAGCTGTTTTTCAATGATAAAGCAGTGAAATAGGTAAAAGAATGCGACTTTCAGACAAAGATATTATTAAAGCATTGGATAGTGGGGACATCGTTGTTGATCCGCGCCCTGATAATTCTGCAATAAGCGGTGTTTCGTGCGATTTACGTCTCGGGAATTCATTTCGTACGTTTCAAGGGCACCCTGCGCCCTTTTTGGATCTGAGTGGTCCGAAAGAAGCTCTAAGTGAGACGATTGAATCTGTGATGAGTGACGAAATTATCATCGCAGACGATACCCCATTTTTTATTCATCCTGGGGAGTTGGTTCTGGGAGTGACAAAAGAAAGTGTCACTATTCCCGAATACCTAGTCGGCTGGTTGGATGGCCGCTCCTCTCTTGCACGCCTTGGGTTAATGGTTCACGTCACGGCGCACCGAATTGATCCTGGTTGGAGTGGCGGCATTGTTTTAGAGTTTTTAAATGGTGGAAAGCTGCCATTAGCGTTACGGCCTGGTATGACAATCGGGGCTATTAACTTTGAGACAATGAGCAGTCCTGCAGATAGGCCTTACAATAAAAGAGACAATGCAAAATATCGCGATCAAAATTCAGCGGTAGGCAGTCGAATCGGAGGCGATAAGTCTCTGTGATATACAAAGATATTCCCGTTAATGTCATCACAGGCTTTCTCGGGTCTGGAAAAACGACGTTAATAAAGAATTTATTGACGAAAGTGCCCAAGGGTGAAACATGGGCGGTATTGGTCAATGAATTTGGTGAAGTAGGGATTGATGGCGCCTTGTTAAACGGCTTAGGTGCCACGATCAAAGAAGTGCCGGGTGGTTGCCTTTGTTGTGTGACATCGGCTGCTTTTAGTGCGGGATTGAATTCCTTAATCAAGCACGTTAATCCAGATCGGATTTTAATTGAACCGACCGGAATAGGGCATCCAGCTCAGATTATGGCTCAGTTAAAAGCGGATTCTTATAAAGGTGTTCTGGATGTTCGAGCCTCTGTTTGTTTGCTTGATGTGCGCAACCTTCAGGACCCTCGTTACCTAGGGCACCCTGCTTTTTTTGATCAAATTGATCAGGCTGATGTACTGGTTGCTGCCAAAGCTGATCAGTATTCTCAAGAGGAAAATGAGCAGTTTCTTACCTTTGTTGAGCAATTGAAGGAGGCTAAGAAATACGTGTATTCTTTAAATGGTGAGGCGTCTCCTTTATGGCTAGATCATTCACGAATTAAAGATAGCCCTCAATCGCACAAGCATCATTCTCACGACCACGACCACGACCACGACCACGACCACGACCACGACCACGACCACGACCACGACCACGACCACGACCACGACCACGACCACGACCACGACCACGACCACGACCAAATAAAAGTCATTGAGGGTGAGTTTGCTACTTTTTATGAAAAACGCGATGAAAGCCTTTGTAGTGTCGGCTGGGTCATGAAAGAAGGTGTTGTTTTCGATCCATCTCGTGTGCGACGACTCGCGAGTGTCTTGCGTAATGACGCGGGATTTTGGCGATTAAAAGGGCAGCTTCAAGTGACTTCTAGCTCCTCGATTGATTGCAATATCACTCAATCAGAAGTCTATATTGAAGCGAATGATATCGCTGTGCAATCGCGTTTAGAATGCCTAGCGGGTTCTGAAAATAGCCTTTATCGGCTTAAAGAATTGATAGAAAAAGAAATTTTCTGAGCGTTTTACAAGCTTACCTAAACCGCCGCTTCACTCCGCGAAGCGGCGTTCCTACTTAGCCTTCCTGTTTTTGACTAATCTACTAACAAAAATCTTCATAGCTTGGTGAATTTTGTTACCGAACTTGGTTCGTTTTGTCATTGAGAGATCTCCGGTTATGAACGACTCTTTGTAATATGCAATAAAAACATATCATCCGTTCCTTCTGTTTGTTTTCATAAAAGAAGAAGCCTTGAATGAAGGTCCCCTCAAATAGGGTGTTCGGAGACATGCGATGTTACAACGACGGATAAAAACAATAATGAGGTCTTAAGGTCATGCCAGAATATAAAGCGCCATTGCGTGATATTAAATTTGTTACAGAAGAAGTTCTCGATATCAATAACCATTATGCAAATTTGGCTGGTGCAGAAGAGGCTACGCCTGACATGGTTGCCGCAATACTGGAAGAAGGCGCCAAGTTTGCTGAACGTGTCCTGTCGCCATTAAATCGCATTGGGGATGAGCAAGGTTGTACTTTCAAAGATGGAGAGGTTACGACACCTGAAGGCTTCAAAGAGGCGTATCAGCAATACGTTGAAGGTGGTTGGCCTTCTTTATCCCATGAAGAATCGGTGGGCGGTCAAGGCTTACCTGAGTCTTTAGGTATGATGGTCACAGAGATGATCGCGACATCGAATTGGTCTTGGAGTATGTATCCAGGCTTGAGTCATGGCGCAATGAATACGCTCGAACAGCATGGTACAGATGAACAGAAACAAACCTATCTTACTAAACTCGTAACAGGCGAGTGGACAGGCACCATGTGTTTAACGGAGCCGCACTGTGGAACGGATTTGGGCATGTTAAAAACGAAAGCAGAGCCTAATTCTGATGGAAGCTACGCTATTTCGGGGACGAAAATTTTTATCTCTGCGGGTGAGCATGATATGGCGGACAATATTGTTCATATCGTATTGGCTCGTTTGCCAGATGCGCCGGCTGGAACCAAAGGGATCTCTCTGTTCATTGTTCCTAAGTTCAATGTTAACGAAACGGGTGATGTCGCGGATAGAAATGCCGTTAGCTGTGGCTCGATCGAACACAAGATGGGGATCCATGGTAACGCCACGTGTGTTATGAATTTCGATGGTGCAAAAGGGTTCTTAATCGGGCCGCCAAATCGTGGTCTTAATTGCATGTTCACTTTTATGAATACGGCGCGATTAGGTACGGCTCTTCAAGGTTTGGCGCACGCAGAATGGGCCTATCAAAATTCGGTCGTTTACGCTAAAGACCGCCTTCAAATGCGTGCTCTGTCTGGCGCTAAGTCGCCTGATAAAGCCGCCGATCCAATCATAGTTCATCCTGATGTTAGGCGTATGCTACTTACCCAAAGAGCCTTTGCTGAAGGCGGCCGTGCTTTGATTCACTACAGCTCGCTTTTGGTCGATAAAACGACAAAAGGGTCTGATGAAGAAAAAGCAGAAGCCGAAGAGCTTTTGTCCTTGCTTACACCGATTGCCAAAGCGTTTTTAACCGAGACAGGGTTTGAATCAGCCAACCAAGGTCTACAGGTGTTTGGTGGGCATGGTTTTATTGCCGAGTGGGGGATGGAGCAAAACGTACGTGATAGTCGAATTTCGATGCTCTATGAAGGCACAACAGGTATTCAAGCACTGGATTTGTTGGGGCGTAAGGTGCTTATGACTCAAGGTGCGACGCTTCGACGTTTCACTAAAATTATTCATAAGTTCTGTAAAGAGCATAAAGGCGATAAGCGTTTTAAAGGCTACATCAACGCTCTAAGTAAGCTAAACAGTGAATGGGGAGATGTAACGCTTAAAATCGGTATGAAAGCCATGAAAAATAAAGAGGAAGTCGGCGCAGCTTCTTTCGACTACTGTATGTACTCTGGCTATGTTGTGTTGGCGTACTTTTGGGCGAGAATGGCGGTTACTGCACAAGTGAAACTTGATGAAGGTTCATCCGAGCAAGGTTTCTACACAGCGAAGTTACAAACTGCTACTTTTTACTATGAGCGAATTTTACCGCGTACTAGAGGGCATGTTGAAACTATGCTGTCAGGCGCTGATAACTTACTTGCGATGGAAGAGGACAACTTTTTGTTTCTTGGTTAGAAACCGTTGTTTCATTTCGGCACATGAGTCTCTCATGTGCCGAAATGTATAGAAATTGTATAAAAAGTCCTAACGTTTAAACGTTAATTTCGAAAACAGACTAAAATAAAAATGCAGAGAAGGTGAAGTTATGAGTGATGTAAAAGCCATATTTGATTCAATGGTAAGCCGATTTGATGCGGATGAAGCTGATGATATGGATGCCATCTTTCAATTTGATATCGATGACGGTAAACAGTATTTCGTCATTGTTGATGACTCTGGCTGTGCTTTGTCAGAAGGTGAACATGATGATCCTACTGTAACGCTCGAAATGGACGCCGAAACATTAAAAGCGGTGATGGGTGGTGAATTAGATGGCATGGCGGCCTTTATGCAAGGTAAAATCCGAGCAGATGGAGACATCATGCTAGCAACTAAATTGACTCAAATTTTCCCCAACGAATAAAGTAACTTAGTTTGAACTAGAGGCGGTGAATAATGCCTTTGATAGCCATTTTTTCTTATATGGCTGGTTGAAAAATTGTTTTCAGTTTCTCTAATATACTTGGCCTTAGCGTTGTCTTTGCTAAAGCCTGATTGCTGGCGATTCTCCTATAACAAGAACAAGTGGAGCTTTATATGCCGAATGAACATGCAGTAACGGCCTGTTTCGAGCCTGGTCTGGCGGTACCAGTCTCATTAAATCCGCAGAACTTCCAAACCATATTGGAAGTTCTCACGTCATCATGTGAAAAATTTAAAGATCTTCCCGCATTTAGTTGCATGGGAAGAACGCTGACTTATCGAGAGCTGAATGAAAAGTCAGATCAGTTTGCAGGATACATTCAAAATCACACCGATCTCCAAGTCGGTGATCGTATCGCAATTCAACTTCCTAACGTTCTTCAATACCCTGTTGTGGTATTTGGTGCGTTAAAAGCAGGTTTGGTTATCGTAAATACCAACCCTTTATATACCCCTAAAGAGCTTGAACATCAGTTTAATGACTCGGGCGTAAAAGCCTTAGTTGTACTGGCGAATATGGCGCATACGGTCGAAAAAATCGTTCACAAGACGGGGATTAAGCACCTGATTATTACTGAGCTGGCAGACTTCCATCCTCCTGTAAAGCGAGTGTTGATTAACTCTGTTGTGCGGTATATCAAAAAAATGGTCCCCGACTACAGTTTACCTGAAGCAAAGCGCTTAAATGACGTACTTGCTCTAGGTAAAGGTTTGCCCTTGCGGAAAGTGAAGGGAGAGCAAAAAGACATTGTCGCGCTCCAATACACCGGCGGAACAACCGGAGTAGCAAAGGGGGCGATGCTCACCAATGCCAATTTAATTTCGAATATGCACCAATTGTCTTTTAGGTTAAAAGAGCATTTAAAAGAGCAAGAGGAGCTGTTTATTGCGCCGCTGCCGCTGTACCACATATATGCCTTTTTGATTCACGGTCTTACTTTGTTTGAGCGAGGTGGTCATACCGTCTTAATTCCAAATCCTAGAGATCTTCCGAACTTCGTTAAAGAGTTGAATAAATGGAAGTTTACGGGCTTTGTCGGTCTCAATACTTTGTTTGTTGGCTTGTGCAATCGAGATGATTTCAAAGCCGTTGACTTCTCTAATCTAAAAATAACGTGTTCAGGGGGGATGCCTCTAACACACGCTGCTGCGGATCAATGGAAAGAGTTAACGGGTTGTCAGGTGGTCGAAGGGTACGGATTAACAGAAACCTCTCCTGTTGTGTCGTTTAACCCTATCGGATATGAAAAAGTCGGTACGATCGGCTTGCCTGTTGATGAAACAAAAGTAAAAGTGATTGATGAAGAAGGCCTTGAATCTCCTCAAGGTGAGCCGGGTGTCTTGTGTGTTAGTGGACCTCAAGTCATGAAGGGTTATTGGCAACAGGAAGAAGCAACGCGTGATGTGATGACGAAAGACGGCTTTCTTATTACCGGTGATATTGCCGTGATTCACGACGACGGTTATTTGCAGATTGTTGATCGAGCCAAGGATATGATCATTGTTTCTGGGTTCAATGTCTATCCGACTGAAATTGAAGATGTGTTGTGTTCCCATCCCGATGTTTTGGAAGCCGCTGCGATTGGTGTAGAGGACGATAAAACAGGGGAAGCGGTGAAGGCGTTTATCGTCTTAAGGAATGCAGAGAAAGAGCCTTCGACAGGAGATATCAGAGCATACTGCAAAGAACATTTAACGCCTTATAAGGTACCGAAGTTTGTTGAAGTACGTAAAGAGCTTCCAAAAACAAACGTCGGTAAGGTGTTGAGGAGGGCGCTTCGTGAGGAAGATCAATCAGCTTGATCTTGAGTTTAGGGCTTTTGTCTCTAGAAGTCATATCCTTCATGTTGAGTGCCAAGCTGAGTAGAGCTTGGCACTCATAGAATTGTTCGGTATTGCACGTGATCAGAGCGCCTCAATTAAGGGTGCTGTAAGCAAGTCTAACTTTCTATAACGCACTCAAACACTTCTCGAATTGGAGTCTTACATGTCGGAACATATCGTTGAACTTATTGAAGACGGTGTTCAGTATCTTCGTTTTAATCGACCTGAAAAAAAGAACGCGATTACACTCGATATGTATCAACAGATGAGTGACTTCCTTCATTCTGCTGAGGCAAACGACAATGTCAGAGTGACGCTGATACATGGTGAAGGTGAAGATTTCACTGCGGGCAATGATATTAATGAGTTTATTTCAATTGCTCACTCCCCCGATAAAATGGCCAGTACGCTCGCATTCTTACAAATACTAACGAGCTATAAAAAACCGTTAATCGCCGCCGTGGAAGGACGAGCAGTGGGTATTGGCGCAACGATGTTGTTGCACTGCGATTTAGTGGTTGCCGCGCGCGAGGCGGTATTGAAGTTTCCATTTGTTCAATTGGGGTTAGTACCTGAAGCGGCCTCTAGTCATTTGTTGCCCAAATTGGTTGGCCACCAGCATGCATTTGAGGTGTTGGTATTGGGGGAAGAAATTAGTGGCTTAGAAGCATTAGATTATAAGTTGGTTAATAAAGTATGTGAGTCTGGAGAAGCGTTGGATTTAGCCAAAGCATTGGCCCATAAAGTTGCGACTTTGCCTCGTGAGGCCGTTATTCTATCGAAAGATTTACTGAAGTATCGGGGCCAAGATGATGTTCAGATGGCACTTATGAGAGAGGCTCGAATCTTTAAAGAGCGGTTAAAGTCTCGTGAAGCAAGTGCTGCTTTTAGCGCATTCCTTTCTCGGCCAAAGGCTTAAGGAAGGTGTGAACAAGTCCACTGGCTTAAGCGTGTGGATAACGCTTTCTTATTCGTACCTTCCTTAACGTTTAATCAACTTTCTAGGGAAGGTACGAATAAGTCTTATGAACTTCAGTCTTATCAGAGAAACAGCCTATTAAGGCGAGAGTGAGCAGGAATGTTAATACCTTTCAATCACTCTTAACGAAGATAGGCTGTTTCTCTGAAAGACCCAAAGGGCGTGGACTAAGCTCTCTTTAATTCTTTGTTAACTTTCTTGCCAATATGCTCAATATTGGACGGCGAAACTTGCCTCGAATAAAGATGAGTTATCCACACGCTGAAGTCAGTGGACTTTTTCACACCTTCCCTAGGTTAATCATTATTTTTTGAGTGTGTTTTATACAAAATCGAAAATATTTCGAAAATAAGACAAAGTTCTTTTACACAGAGAAGCAGGTAGATATAATCGCAATCTGTTAGGGGCTATATTGATGGATTATTAAGATGTAGTCGCTGCAAATGGATTTTAAATTTATATTATGGATATAGGGAGTATTATGAAAAAGCTTATCCTTTCTGCCGCTCTGGCAACTGTTTCTGTTTCTTCTTTCGCTGCTGGTGGCCACGGTCCTGCTGGTTGTGGTCTAGGTTCTCAAGTTTTTAGCGATGCAAATGCTTGGTACGAGCATGTACTTGCTGCAACAACTAACGGCACTTCTGGTAACCAAACGTTCGGTATGACGTCTGGTACGTTAGGTTGTGAAGACGCAAATGGCCCATTCTCTAGCAGTGTTGCTGTTTTCATTAATGATAACTTGGAGCCTTTAGCGGTTGATTCTGCAAAAGGTCACGGCGAAACACTTGCTGCTCTTAGCCAATTGATTGGTGTTGAGTCTCAAGATCAAAAAGTATTTGAAGATGCTATGCAATCTAACTTTGATTCGATCTTCGCATCTGCAGATGTAACGTCTGCGTCAGCGTACCAAGAGATTGTTGACGTGATGGAGCAATCTCCAGAGCTTGCTAAATACCTAGGTTAATTTAACCTATATTTTGAAAAGCGCTAGAAGTAGATAAACTCTACTTACTAGCGCTTTTTTATGCCTATTCTTTTTACTTTAATGCGCTTCGCCCTATGTTGATCAAACCAAAGTTCGCAAACCTGTTCACGCTATTGACGACTGTATTTTTTAGTATGTTGATTAGTGTCAATACCCATTCAATGAATTTAGAAACACTGTCTCAGGATCCACAATGGCGAGACTTACTGCATTATCATCGCGTCGGGATCAACTTTGATAATGGCAGCCAAATAGACGATGGGCGCTTTTTCTTATCTTCTGATGGAAGTCAGGATCCGCTTTCTGAACTAGAACATACCTTTGAGTTTTTTCAGAAGTCTAAAGACGAACAGCTCGCTCTTAACCCAGATGTTAAAGCGGCACAGTGTCGTTTCCCCGCTCGCTTGGTTTGGCTAAAGAACAAAATGCCCGACGTGCCTTTTATTGATGTAGATTGTCCTGAATTTAATAAGTGGTTTGACGACTTAAATGGCGAAAAGTTGTATTTGGTGTTTCCTGCTGCATATTTAAACAGCCCGTCTTCAATGTATGGACATACCTTGTTTCGTGTGAAAAAACGTGGAAACAACAACCCTTTACTTGATTCCGCGGTTAACTTTGCAGCGAATACTGATCCCAATGATAATGAGCTTGTCTTTACCTACAAAGGGCTTACCGGAGGCTACCCTGGCGTCGCGTCAATCATGCCTTATTATCAAAAAGTGAAAGAGTATAGTTTCCTTGAAAGCCGAGATATTTGGGAATATGAACTTAAGTTATCTCAAACTGAACTTGACCAATTTTTACGTCACATATGGGAAGTGCAATCCGCGCACTTTGATTATTATTTCTTCTCTGAAAACTGCTCCTATCAATTACTGACGCTATTGGATGCGGCGGTAGAGGGCCCTGGATTGGCTGATTCGTTCGACATTTGGGCTATTCCTGTTGATACGGTACGAGCATTAAACGCCAACGGGTTGTTAGCCGATACAACCTATCGACCGTCTGTTATGAATCGTATGAACTATATGATGGACGAGTTGAGTGAACGTCAAGTTTCAATTGCAAAACAATTAGTTGAAAGCGTAGAGCTTGATTTAAGTGATTTAGAGGCTTATGGCAACTACGATCAAACGCGCATCATCGAGGTGGCATACGAATACAGTCGCTATTTATCGGCTAGGAAGAAATCCTCTCTTAGCCATCTGAGCAGTCGTTCGATAAAGTTGTTGTCCCTGAGAAGTAAAATGGGCGCACGATCAGTCTTTATGGATATGCCAACACCAGAAAAACGAGACGACGAAGGGCATAAAACTCAAAGGGTGTCTTTTGGAGGACTAGTAAGAGACGACAAAGGGTTTGGAAGACTGGAATACCGACCATCGTATCACGATGTTTTAGACCCGATCGATGGCTACTTACCGGGTGCGGAACTTTCCATGCTCGGTGGTGCTTTGAGAGTAAACGACGAGATGGACGTTGAGTTGGACTATTTGAACTTCGTTAACATCATGTCTATGTCTCCAAGAACGGCCTTAATGACACCGAAATCGTGGAAAGTAAATGCCAGTTTAATACATGATATACGACAATCCGACGAGCTCGTATTCAACTTACAGGGCGGAGTCGGCGCAACATACACTTATGGTCAAGGGTTGGTGGCGGTGTTCCTAAATGCCAGTGCATCAATTGACAACGAGTATAAGCATGGCTATTTGACAGAGGTTGGGCCTGAAGTGCGATGGCTTATTCAAGGTCAAAAAAGCTCATTTTATACCGGTTATCAATATTGGAGTGACACAAAGCGTTTATCTGATGCAACGCACCGTTTTTCTGCGGGTGTCGGCCTTATGATGTCTGATGATCTTCAGCTAAGAGGCGAAACCCAATATATTAAGACGAATCAGTCGGACTGGCTCAATGGCCACGTCTCACTGATGTATTATTTTTAACACTCTTAAAAATGGCGTTGAAGGAAAATGTTCATACCTCAACGCCATTCCTCTCTCTTTTTCTGCTGTTTACCCCCTGTAAATCAAACGATCCGCGTTGAAATTTCCTCCAATGACATTTTTTGTTAGTCAACAGGCGCTTTTTTGTTATTGAGGAAAGTCGTATCCCAGCTAGTATTTAATAACTATAGATTACCGAGTTGATCGTCAACATAATGTAGATCAGCTCAGTACCAACATCTGCTAAAGTTTGAATGGTTAATCGTTCTCGGACTGAGCTTAAATAAAAATTAGAGGGGCTTATGAAGATACTAGTTGCTGTAAAACGGGTCATTGACTACAACGTTAAGGTCCGTATTAAACCCGATCACTCTGCGGTCGATCTAACAAACATAAAAATGTCGATGAACCCTTTTTGTGAAATCGCAGTTGAAGAAGCGATTCGATTAAAAGAAAAGGGCGTGGTTTCTGAAATCATCGTTGCTTCCATCGGGTCAAAGGCGTGCCAAGAGACACTTCGCACTGCTTTAGCACTCGGCGCTGATCGTGCTATTCAAGTTGAGGCTGAGGATGCATTGGATTCTCTTTCTGTCGCTAAATTATTGTCCAAAATAGTAAAAGAGGAAGGTACGGATTTAGTGATCATGGGTAAGCAAGCCATTGATTCAGACAATAATCAGACGGGTCAAATGCTTGCAGCTCTGTTAGATGCTCCGCAAGCAACGTTCGCTTCGGAAGTCGCCATTGAAGGTGGTGAAGCCATCGTCACTCGTGAAGTAGACGGTGGGCTACAGACCTTGGCGGTTAAATTACCCGCGGTTATTACCACTGACCTGCGTCTCAATGAACCGCGTTTCGCGAAACTTCCCGATATTATGAAAGCGAAACGTAAACCGCTTGATGTAAAAACGCCAGAAGACCTCGGTGTGGAAATAAAATCCACTCTGGAGATTGTGTCGGTAACCCCACCACCAGAACGCAGTGGCGGCGTCAAAGTAGGATCAGTATCCGAGCTAGTAGACAAACTTAAGAACGAAGCGAAGGTGATAGCATGAGCGTTTTAGTCATTTCCGAACACGATAATTCAACTCTTAAACCTGCGACTCTAAACTCGATCACGGCTGCGCTTGAAATTGATGGTGATGTTCATGTTTTGATCGCTGGTAGCCAATGCAGTGACGTTGCAGATCAAGCTCAAAAGGTAGCGGGTGTCTCTAAAGTATTGGTTGCCGACAATGCGGCTTATGAACATCAGTTGGCAGAAAATATTGCCAAATTAGTGGTCGAGCTTGCATCGGACTATAGCCATGTCATGACGCCTGCCACCACGACGGGTAAAAATTTGCTACCACGTGTTGCTGCGCTGCTTGATGTCGCACAGATCTCAGACATTATCAAAGTAGAAAGCGTCGATACCTTTGTGCGCCCAATTTATGCAGGTAACGCCATTGCTACCGTGAAGTCATCAGATTCAGTGAAAGTGATTACTGTGCGTGCAACGGGGTTTGATGCGGCGCCAGCAGAAGGCGGCAGTGCTGACATTGCGACGCTTAATCAAGTGATTGAATCTGATCAAAGTCGATTCGTTTCAGATCAGTTGGTTGAGTCTGACCGTCCAGAGTTGACGGCCGCCAGCGTCATTGTTTCGGGTGGGCGCGGTATGGGCAGCGGTGACAATTTTGCTCTTCTTGAAGGGGTGGCTGACAAACTTGGTGCAGCCATAGGCGCATCACGCGCTGCGGTTGATGCAGGCTTTGTTCCCAACGATATGCAAGTCGGTCAAACCGGCAAAACGGTTGCACCAGATTTGTATGTTGCTGTTGGTATTTCTGGAGCGATTCAGCACCTTGCTGGTATGAAAGACTCGAAGGTCATTGTTGCGATCAATAAAGACGAAGAAGCCCCAATCTTTCAAGTTGCCGATTACGGTCTTGTGGCAGATTTGTTTGACGCTGTACCAGAGTTGGAAAGTAACCTTTAGAGGTTACTTTTTGCTGTTGATGTGAATTGCTCATTCGCTTTTTCATTTAATCCTAAGACGTAAAATAAGAATAACGGAGACCATCATGATCTATGACGGACAAGCTCTCAAGGTGACGAAAGAGGCAGACGGTGTTGCGACGTTAACCTTGGACCTTGCAGGGGATTCGGTAAATAAGTTTAACAGCCTCACGCTTAACGAACTTGCCGAAGCGGTTGACTCACTCAAGCAAGAGCCCGATGTTAAAGGCCTCATCATTAACAGCGCTAAAGATGTATTTGTTGTCGGCGCCGACATCACAGAATTTGTGAACTGGTTCAAACTATCGGACGAAGAGTTGTCAGATAAGTTGCGCGATGCGCATCAGATCTTTTCAGATATATCTAATCTTCCTTTTCCGACGGTTGCTGCAATAAATGGGATTGCTTTAGGCGGAGGGATGGAGCTTTGTCTAGCGTGCGATTACCGAGTTATGGCGCAAAAAGCGAAGATCGGACTGCCTGAAACTCAGCTTGGAATTTACCCTGGTTGGGGTGGAACGGTTCGATTACCTCGTCTGATTGGTGTAGATAACGCTTGTGAATGGATTTGTGGCGGCGCTCAAAAGCGCAGTGAAGATGCGTTGAAGGATGGAGCGGTCGATGCGGTTGTGCCAGTCGAAAAGGTCGTTACGTCAGCGCGACACCTTATCCAGCATGTGATCGATGGGAAGCTCGATGTCATGGCTCGTCGAGAAGAGCTTCGCGCGCCGATGGTATTTTCTCCGATAGAAAAAATGATGGTATTTGAATCCGTGCGTGGCGTGGTCGGAGCCAAAGCGGGTAAACACTACCCAGCGCCGATGGCGGCCATCAAAACGATGGAAAAAAACGTAAGTCAGACTATCGAAAAAGCCTGTGAAACAGAAATCAAAGGTTTTGTTAAAGTGGCAAAAACGCCGGTAGCAAAATCATTGGTTAACCTGTTTTTGAACGATCAATACGTTAAGAAAGCAGCCGGTACTTTCTCCAAAGGAGCGGATCCGGTAAAACAGGCCGCAGTACTTGGTGCGGGTATTATGGGTGGCGGCGTGGCTTATCAGTCTGCCTCAAAAGGCACGCCGATTATAATGAAAGACATACGCTCAGAAGCCTTGGATTTAGGTCTTTCTGAAGCCAATAAGTTGTTTGGCAAGCAAGTAGAGCGCGGTCGCTTAACAAATGAAAAATCGATGAAGGCACTTAACAGTATTGTTCCCGCGTTAAGTTACGGTGAATTTGAAGGTGTCGATCTTGTCGTTGAAGCCGTCGTTGAAAATGTCAATGTTAAAAAGTCTGTCTTAGCCGAAACTGAAAATCATATCCGTGATGATGCTGTATTGGCATCAAATACCTCGACTATCTCCATTACCGAATTATCGAAAGCGCTAAAACGGCCAGAAAATTTCTGTGGAATGCACTTTTTTAACCCAGTGCACCGCATGCCATTGGTGGAAGTGATACGTGGTGAAAAATCCAGTGATGAAGCCGTTGCGAAAACGGTCGCTTACGCACAAGCAATGGGGAAAACGCCTATTGTTGTTAACGACTGCCCTGGGTTCTTAGTAAACCGCGTACTGTTTCCTTACTTCGCTGGCTTCTCTCTCATGATGAAAGAGGGCGCAGACTTTCAGAAAATTGATAAGGTGATGGAGCGGTTTGGTTGGCCGATGGGGCCAGCCTATTTGATTGATGTCGTCGGTATTGATACGGCGTATCACGCAGATCAAGTCATGGCAGACGGTTTTCCAGATCGTATGACTCATGATGGTAAGAATGCCATTGATAAACTGTTTGAAGTAGAGCGATTCGGCCAGAAAAATGAAAAAGGTTTCTATCGTTATGAGCAGGATCGCAAGGGCAAACCGAAGAAGATCTATGACCCAGAGATTACGACGTTATTAGCGGAAACAGTCGACGCAGCCGGAACAAACGGCGAACTAAGCGACGAGGACATCATTGCAAGGATGATGATTCCACTTTGTATTGAAACGGTTCGATGTGTTGAGGAAGGGATTGTGAGCTCTCCAGCAGAAGCAGACATGGGACTTATTTATGGTATTGGTTTCCCTCCATACCTTGGTGGTGCATTGCATTATCTCGATCAAATGGGATTAAAGGCGTTCTGCGATTTAGCAGATAAATACAGCCATTTAGGTAAATTGTACCAGCCAACAGCGCGCATGCGGGAAATGGCCGATAACAACGAAACCTATTTTCAAGCATAAGCCCCTTGGCGAGATAAGGAGACAAGCAATGAAACTGAATCCAAATGACGTTGTAATTATTGACGCTGTTCGATCACCAATGGGCAAGTCAAAAAATGGCGTATTTCGTAATGTACGAGCAGAAAACCTGTCAGCAGCCCTAGTAAAGGCGCTGTTTAAACGTAATCCTGATGTAAGCCCTAATGATGTCGAAGACTTAATTTGGGGTTGTGTTAACCAAACATTGGAGCAGGGCTTTAATGTCGCCAGAGCCGTTGCGTTACTTGGCGGGTTACCTGTTACATCCGCTGCGCAAACGGTAAACCGCTTATGCGGCTCATCGATGTCTGCCATTCATACTGCGGCTCAGGCCATTATGACAGGACAGGGTGATGTGTTTGTGGTTGGTGGTGTTGAGCACATGGGACATGTTCCTATGATGCACGGGGTTGATGTGAATCCAGCCTTGTCAAAGCACATGGCAAAAGCCTCTATGATGATGGGGGTAACGGCTGAAATGCTCGGGAAAATGCACGGTATTAGCCGAGAGGCGCAAGATGAGTTCGCTGTTCGCTCGCATCAACGTGCTCACCTTGCGAGTATTGAAGGGCGTTTTGCGAATGAAACGGTTTCTATAGAAGGGCACGACGCAGAGGGAAATAAAGTGCTGGTTGAAGTGGATGAAGTTATTCGCCCTGAAACCACAATGGAGACATTAGCCACATTGAAGCCCGTGTTCATGCCTAAAGTCGGTACGGTCACTGCGGGTACATCGTCGGCCCTATCGGATGGCGCGTCAGCCATGCTTATGATGTCAGCTGCAAAAGCCGAAGCGCTTGGTTTGAAACCCATTGCTAAGGTTCGAAGTATGGCGGTTGCGGGTTGTGACCCCGCTATTATGGGATATGGCCCAGTTCCAGCGACAAAGAAAGCGTTAAAACGTGCAGGATTGAGTATAGAAGATATCGACCTTGTTGAATTGAATGAAGCCTTTGCCGCGCAGTCTCTACCTGTTATGAAAGACTTGAAGCTACTTAATGTAGCGGATGAAAAAGTAAACCTGAACGGCGGCGCGATCGCTCTAGGTCATCCATTAGGTTGCTCAGGCGCTAGGATCTCAACAACCTTACTGCATGGAATGCAGCATAAAGATGTCAATTTAGGTCTTGCTACCATGTGTATTGGTATGGGGCAGGGGATTGCGACTGTATTTGAGCGATTAAATTGATAAAATAAAATCGGATGAAATATAAAGCATCGAATGAAAAGCCCCAATTGGGGCTTTTTTCGTTTTAGGCTTTAACGAGCTGACTCTTTCTCGTTAAGGTCAACATAACAAAGATCAAGGAAACCAAACTGCAGAAAGTCATCGCTAAGATCATTGGTAGAGGCTCTTCATTCATATAAGGGCCTAAAAGAGCGACAAACGTAGGGCCAACAGCAATTTGCAATGTACCCAATAGAGCAGAAGCCGTTCCCGCGATATGACCGTGGCTTTCCATCGCTAGAATGGACGTTGTTGGAATAACCAGAGCCACCGCGCCACTTGCAATCATATATAAGCCCATAAAGAAAAACAGTGAATCGATTCCTGCAAGGTAACCAAATGCCATTGCCGACATGGTCAATGTACTGGTCCAAATACCAAATTTAATAATGGTCTCAATACCAAATCGTTGACACAGCTTTGCATTCATTTGAGCAGAGAAGAAAAACACCGCAGCGTTAAGACCAAACGCAATACCATATTGTGTTTCGGTCAAATTGTAATGCTCAATCAAGACAAAGGGAGAGTTAGCCAGATACACAAAGAAGTTGGCTAGAGCGAAACTACTAGCAAGTACAATTCCCATGTATTTAGGGTCATTTAATAAAATCAGATAAGCGTTTAAGGTGCTGCCTTGGTGCGGTGTAGCGTCGCGCTTAACCTTTGGATAGCTTTCTTTTAATCCAAAGTAGATCAAAACCAATCCTAGACCAGCGCAGATTGCAATGATCGTGAAAACGCTGCGCCATCCAGATAGTGCGATAACACTGCTTCCGACAAGCGGGGCCAGTATAGGTGACACGCCGAATACCAACATGAGTAATGACATCATTTTTGTTGCTTCAACGCCAGTGTAAAGGTCTCGGACTACAGCGCGAGCAACCACAATACCAGCAGCGGCACCGATGCCTTGAAGGAATCTAAATACGATGAGCATGTCGAGAGACACTGCGTAGACGCAACCAACCGTGGAAAGGAAAAAGACAGCCATTCCGAAATACAGGGGTGGCTTTCGGCCGACTTTATCTGAGATCGGACCGTAGAACAGCTGTGATACACTTTGAGCGATTAAGAATGCGGTCAAACTCAATTGCACTTCTTGAATACCGACGTTAAAGGTTTGGCCAATTTTAGGTAATGCTGGCAAATACATATCGATTGCGAATGGTCCGATTGCCGATAATAGACCGAGTATTATGGCGACTCGGTAGAAACCTGCCTTGTTTGCTTCAGTACTCATAAATTCTCTCAAATAGTATTTTAATGACTCTTTTACAGCTCGGTGCGAGTGATACTCGACGGTGACAGCCTCTTTAAGTCAATCACCTCAAGGTGTTTCGCTTTCACTTTAATTGTGTGTTCGTTTACTAATTGCTTAATAACGCGATTTAATTGTCTTATTGAAATACCCAGCAAGTTCCCCAATTCCTCTCGATTTTCGAGTTTGAAATGTAAGCCTTCTGAGTTCACTTTCGATCTTAAATAGCGTTTTACTTTCTCGTATGCCGTATTACCCGCTCGCGGTTGAAATAAGCTCGATCGGTGGAGCTTTTCACTGAGCTGAGTACAGACAAATCGTAGAAAGCGTGGATCGTTTAATGCGTATGTCTTTGTTATCTCAATGGGCATGCCCAAAAGTAACGTGGGTTCAACGGTAAAAGCATTGCAGTAGCTCACGCCAAATTCACCGTTAAAGAGCTCAACTTCGCCAATCAATGCCGCTCTTGATTCAAATGCGAACACGGCTTGTCTGCCTTCTGCATCAATTTGATCAATAAGTACTTTGCCCTCCACGAGAAAATACACGTAATCTAATCGCTGGCCTTGTATAAAAACCTGTTGATTGGCAGAAAACTCAAATAGAACGAGAGACTCTATCGCTCGCGTTGGCAGAAATGTATCAAGTTTGTGTTCCGTAATGAACTGAGCTCTTAGTAACGCTTTGTCTGAGCGCTTCAATGAACACCTCATTTTCAAAAACTGTGCACATTGTAACCTCGTAATGTGAGGAAAAAAGGACAAATGACCATATTTGCATTTTTCTCCTTTTTTCACTTTTGAGACGAAATCGTGGGTACAGAAATGAATTTTTTTCCGACGAGTCTGCATCTTTATGGTTCAAACGGAACAGCATAAACTGACTTCGACCTCTCTAAAAAAAAAGTTAAAAAAGAAAAGTTAAAAAAGAAAAATCACCAAAAGGAGTACTCATGATGGATATTGTGAATTACGGGATGATTCTCGCTGCGGCGGTTGTAGCCATTGCAAGCCCTGGCCCTGCAACATTAGCGATTGCAGGAGCGTCAATGAGTCAGGGAAGAGGTTATGGGTTTGCGTTAGCGGCGGGTGTCTTAACGGGCTCGTATTGTTGGTCGATGTTAGCGGCTTTCGGTCTTGCTTCAATTATGTATACGCACGCGTGGCTTTTCGAACTAATTAAATATGTGGGAGCCTGTTACCTTCTATTTTTGGCTTATAAGTCAATACACTCAGCGGTGAAACCTCAGAAGAGTTCCGTGACGCCTACACACATCGTCAGTAAAACGCGTGCTTATGCTAAAGGTGTTTTAATTCATTTGACCAACCCAAAAGCGATTTTATTTTTCGGCGCACTGTATTCCATGGGAATGCCGCATGATGCGACGATGTTAGATGTTTTTTCTGTTATCGCGCTTGTTGGATTCGTTAGTTCTACGATTTTTTTCGGGTATGCCGTCTTGTTTTCAAGCTCGAAAGCAAGGCATGTTTATCTAAAGTCTCGCCGCGTATTTGAATCTGCTTTTTCGATTTTCTTTAGCGTGGCCGCTTGGAAGGTTTTAACCAGTAAATAAATCCATCTACCCAACATATCTATGGCGCTGAAAATTTAGTCTGTTTAAAATACGATAAGACCTTTGCGCTACGGGAGCTCTCCTTACACGGTGTTGTGCTGTCGTACAAAGGTTTCACTATTTTGGTCTATCGAGTTGATAGGCTAAGCCGCCAGATTGATAAAGTGACGTAGTATGCTTAGAGTTCCGTTATTGTTGAGGTTGCTCGCCATGCCGCTATTGTGGATGGGGATTGTTCAATTATCATTTGCGGAGCTGTCGTACTTCTTTTTCAAAGATAACGTTGGTGATGCGTTCTTTGAAAGCGCAGCGGTAGTGACTTTATTGGCAACGTTTTTTTTATTGTACATGCGGCGCTTTCCATTCAATGCGGTTTCCACCAAAGAAGCGATTCTATTTGCTGTATTAACCTGGTTTACCGTTGGCTTTCTCGGTGCTGTTCCTATCTTTATTATCACGGGCGTCAGTTGGACTGATGCCGTTTTTGAGTCGATAAGTGCCTTAACCACAACGGGAGCGACAGTTCTGAGTGGTTTAGATTATATGCCTAAAACCTTCCTTCTATACCGTCAGTTTCTTCAATGGATGGGGGGACTTGGTGTCGTGATCTTTGTTGTTGCGGTGTTGCCTATGCTGAACGTAGGCGGAATGAAGCTCTTAAAAGCGGAAACACCAGGGCCGATGAAAGATGACAAACTATCCCCTAGAATAAAAAACAGCGCTGACCGCCTGTGGTATGTCTATCTTGCGTTAACGTTGATTTGTGCCTTAGCGTATTGGCTGGGTGGTATGTCGGCATACGATGCGATAGCCCATAGTCTCGCGACCATTTCAACAGGTGGTTTCTCGACGCACGATTCAAGCATGGGTTATTTTGATAGCTCACTTTTACTCTGGCTCTGTAACTTTTTTATGATTGCTGGGGCGATTAGCTTTGCGTTGCATTACCGTGTGTTTAAAGCGAAACGTTTTAAGCAATACATTAAGGACGAAGAATGCTTGTTCTTTCTTTGGATTATTTTAGCCTTCTCTCTTGTTGCGGCGGGCGTGCTTTATTTTAGTGGGTACCATCACTCGGTATATGAGGCAATTTCCCAAGCCACATTCCATGTCATTTCGTTTATTACCAGTACCGGCTTTGGTGCCGGCGATTTCTCCTCTTGGCCGATGTCATTAATGTTGCTACTGATTGTGGTCGGTTATATAGGAGGGTGTGCTGGCTCGACGGCGGGCGGTAATAAAGTGATTCGAAGTGTTATCGCGTTCCGTACTCTTGTGATCGAATTAAAGCAGATGGTACATCCCAACGCCGTGTTTGTTTTGAAGTATCAAAAAAGGCCAGTGGCAGATCAAATTCGTAACAGTATTATTGCGTTTATGTGGCTGGTATTTGTGACCAGCATCATTTTCACTTTTTTGGTGATGCTGACAGGCGAAGATTTTGTGACGTCTTTTAGTGCTGTTTCCGCGTGTGTAAACGTATTGGGCCCAGGTTTTGGCGACATAAGCAGTAATTTCGCACCACTCAATAGCTTTGCGAAGTGGCTACTTTCGTTCGCGATGGTATTCGGACGTCTCGAATACTTTACGGTTATTGTATTGCTCACACCGTATTTGTGGCGTAGCTAATGAGCTATATGTTATTAATCTTCATTGGTGTTTTGTGCATCCGATGCTAATGAAATAACGTTAATTGGTGCAGGTGCAGGAACTGTATCAGGTTTGATTTCTTCATCTGGGTAAAGTGGTATGACGTTATTAATTTTGGCGGGTGTAGGTTGAGCTGAGTACACTTCATTGCTTGGGCTATTATTCGTTTCTTTTAGTGTCGTTTGGTGTTCGAAACACCAAAAATTAATGCTGTAAGGGCTGACTAAGTTTAACTTCGAAAGCTTTGGGAAGTCCCGTAACTTAACTTTTCCGTTATTAAATTTGGGCTTGGCGCCGTTAATACGAACTTTTTTGGATGTTAGCGATGCGGCGGTGATTTCGAATCGCTTTTTTTTGGCTCCAAAATTGTGGCAGAGTATACGCTTGGGTTTAGATGTCATATTTATGATGAGCAAGGTGCATTTGCCCTCTTTTTTCCCGCTGTGACAATAGGCCTGAATATCAGGGTCGAAACATTCAACCTGGTATACCTCTTGCCCCATTAATTTCCCCCAAAGCCAACTTACCCAATAATCTGGGTTGGGTTTGAGCGTTTTGCGGTTGATAAGAGCGTAATCACCGCCTATCAGACTTTGGCGTACCATGGTCGTTTGACCAAGCAGCGCACCTCTCCCTAACTGGTCTGCCCACCAAAAACAGGATGCAAAGCGGTCAGACAATTTAGCTTGGCCGCCGCATTGGGCAGATCCAGTTTCGCCAGTCCAAAGCGTGGCGCTAGGCTGGTGTTTGTTACGCCATCGAGATAGTTGGCGAGCGTATTGCTCAAAGTCGTCTAATGACGACGGAGCAATGACTTTTTCTAACGTCGCGGTTCGTGTCCGCACAGGGGAACGTTTGCTTTGAAATGGGTAATAATGCCAATCGATTATGTCTAATCGTTCTTCCATATTGGCAAGAAGATGTGTCGTAATATTGGAAAAGGGGCGAATTGTTTCGCCTAGTTTTGGCCAAAATGCACTGCCAGGACCTGCGATACGAGAATCTGGAGACACCATTCTGACCAGACGACAAAATCGGTCGTAGTCTTTAGCAAGCTTGTTGGCAGAAGGTTGGGAACGAATACCATGGAACGCCCAATATGCATTCAGTTCGTTACCCAGTTCACAGACATCAATTTTATAGCCCTTCTGACGACAATATTGCAATAAGCCTTGAGTTTCTTCAGGCAACCAGTCGCCATGTTGCTTACGGTTAAAGAGACCATATTTAAACGTGAACATAAAGCCGAGTTGGTTACGCTCTACAAATTGATGCAGTGCATCCCATATTTGTTGGGTAATGATTAGAGGGGCTGGATCTGAAGGCGTGCGGCTAGTTGTAAAATAATGTACTTTATCGGCTTCTGATCCACCTACTCTCAGGTAAGCTGGTCCCAAAGCTTGAACCAATAAATCCAGCTTTTTTTGGTTCAAGTCGATGGGAGGGATGCGCTCCGTACCCAATCCATCTTTTGTTTTTTGGCTGCCTTCCCACCAAAAACCACCCGCCACAACCGAAATGTCAATCGAGAATGACAGGTATCTTTCTTCCACTCTCTGGACGGGGGTTAACGATTTTAATGTGACAATGGCGGTCTTATTCGGTCGGTTAAACTTGCTTAGTTTGCTCTGTGCTGGCTTGCGTCTAAGTCTCAATGAAAGCAAAAGACATTCTCCTTATAACTAGGCCGAAGGCCCTTCTTTTTAATTGCATGACAAGCGACTTATTCGTGATTTATCAAAGCTAATTTTTTTGATCAGCGTGCTTTTATAGATAAAATCTACCTTCTCAGAAAAATATGACAGCGAAATGACGCTTTTATGAGAGTAATCACGCTGCAATAGTGCACTTGTGTTTGAATTTTTTCCAAAAGATAGGCATAAATAACATTATTTTTAACGATTCTGAGACGTCACGACGCAAAAAAATGACAACAACAAATCCTTACCAGCTCTCTATACATCCTCAGCGAGACGCGCTTTATGCCGAACTTCATTCAAGACAATTTCAGGTTATTAAAAGCCCGTCGCGTGTTAGTTATCTGGCTATTATGTTGGATTCGGAAGGAAAATTAGCAGACTTTTTGCATTTCTGTGATTTGTTTCGCCGCTATGGATTGGTTCCACCGGCAGAGGATGGAGCCTGTCTAGAGTTTGAAGTAAATGACATTCGTATAAGGCGAGAAACTCACTCAGAGTTTGTGTCTTATCTTGTGATTAATGAAGGCGGGCCTTTTTTAAGGGACCCTTTTGCAACCACGTCGCTGCAAACTCTCCCGCCAAATTGGGTTGCTAATATGGTGGGTGTTGTGGTCGCGGCATTCCATCTTGCGGTTGAAGATGCGCGCGAACAAGTTGAACCCGAATTGGCCGAAGTAAAATCTTTCTTTGAAGGCATGCGACTTGTCGGTAGTCAGCCGCAAAGTGGCGATGCTCAGCTCTGGACAAGTTTTCAATTACACAGTGATGGCTGTGGGCGTTTTCTTGTCTACAACCGTAATATGAGTGACAGCCAATTAGGTCGTATGGTTCGAAGAATCATAGAGATCGAATCATATCGTCTGATAGCGCTGCTCGGTTTGCCCATGGCAAGAGAGTACAGTCGACAATTGAGTTCAATGGACGACAAGCTTGCTTCAATGACGTCATTATTAAGTGAGAACACACTGAAACAAGATGAACCTGAATTACTTGCAAAGCTCATCGATATGGCCGCGTGGGTTGAAGATGCCCGAGCAAAATGCACGTACCGTTTCAGTGCGACCATTGCGTATCATGAGCTTGTTCTCAAAAGGCTGCAAGAGCTCAAAGAAGACGAAGTATCGGGACATCTGACGCTCACTGAATTTATGACGCGTCGTTTAACGCCTGCGGTTCGAACGTGTAAAACGACAAATGAACACCTAGAGAGCTTATCAACGCGAATCGACCGTGTTTCCGACATGATGCGAACCAAGGTTGAAATGTCGATTCAGGCGCAGAATCAACACTTACTTGCATCAATGGATCGGCGTTCTAAAATACAACTTGCGATGCAACATACAGTAGAAGGCTTATCCGTTGCCGCTATAAGTTATTACAGCGTTGGGCTAGTAAAGCATTTAATAGAGGCCGTTTACGAACAAGGTGTTAGTTTTGATAAAAGTCTTGTTGTTGGTCTGTCTGTACCATTGATTGTTGGTGGTGTATGGTTTACTACTAGAAGAATACACAAAGGGTTCCTCAAGTTAGCAAAAGGCCAATAAATAAGCCCGAACTAAGCCTGAAGGACGTTGCGATTACAACAACATGTCTCAATGTATTGGTGACCGTTTTATTTGCAACCGACTTATGACATTTTGCAGCTTGAATTCGAATAATAAAATCCAACAGGGCGCAATAACAGGTCATTAGCCTATGAATAATGATAAAAAACACAAGGACAGTCTTCTTGCCGCTGAGTACGCAGCGGGGATCTTATCAGCCTCAGACGCTCAGGAGTTCGAACGCCGCTTGTCGACGGATAGCGCGCTGACTGGCGAATATGAGTACTGGGTAGAGCGTTTAGGCGAGCTGTCGAGTCAATCACCAGAATCCATGTCACCTACGGTTTGGCGAGCATTGATTCGTAAAGCCATTGAAGACGATGATAAAGTCAATGTGCTGCCTAGGACGCGTTTCAAAAAACGCTTTACTTGGTTAGCGCTTATGGTGTTTTTCATTACGTGCGCCATTTGGTTGGTGTCTCCCACTCAATTTAAAGCTAAGTATCAAACACAAATTGTTGCGATAGAAGAAGGTATCAAATTAAACGTTCAGTTTGACGATGTGACAGACCGCATTCGAATATCGCCTATTGAAGGCCGTATCGCTGACAACAAAGATCTTGAGTTGTGGGCGATTGTTGGACGAGATGAACCAGTTTCTTTAGGTGTAACGGATCTATCAGAGACTCAGATCAAAGCGATTGATCCAGCGATTGTAAATAGTATCAGTGTATTACGTGTCATTATAACCGAAGAAGCGAAAGGTGGCTCTCGTTCGGGCGTACCCAGTGGAGAGTTAATGGCGGTAGGATACGTGCAACCTAGATAATGCTTTTCCCTATATAGAACAGATACGGTGGTGATTAGAACAGTTACCACCGTAAATGACGGTTACGATACAATGGGAATTTGAAACGAAAATGTAACGCCGCCCGTTTGACTCAGTTCGATGCTTCGAACCATTTCTACAAAGAACGCGTGTGCATTAATTTTGAGCTTTTTCTTCTCCGCAAGGTTAAACAAGTGTTCAAGTGCTGTTAAATAGCCTACATCTCCTGTTATATACACGTCGCTGCAAAAATAAAGCCCCTCAGGGATAAAGAAATCATACTCTTGTACATCGCTTTGCCAGTCTCCTATTGTCGTATGAATTTCACTCCAACTGTTTTCCAATTGATCTATTGGTGTTGCACCGAGTAGTCGTGTTGATCGGGCCCCATAAGTTGCAAAAATAGCATCCCAATCCGTGTTACTAAGCCATACTTTTTTAACCCCTCTTGGAGGGTACCAGATTAACTCAGTTGTCATAAACTGTGCTAACTCTTGTTCCAGAGACGTATTTCTTCCAGGGTGCGCAAGTTGGTTTAAAAACGTTGTGGTTTCTTTCGGTGTTGAGTTTTTTCCCATGCCTTGGATGTGTTTCGCTGTTACACCCAGTTCTCGCTTGAGTGCTTTTCCAAGTGCTTGCGAAGACGAAAAACCGCACTTTTGCGCGACATTTGTGATGTTTATTGAAGTATCGCTCATCAATAGATTTACTGCGATTTGAAGCCGCAGTCTATTCATATATTGTCCGGGTGTTTCGTTAAAAAACTCTGTAAATTGGCGATGGAAATGATAAGGAGAGATTGAACAATGAGTGGCGATTTGTTCCCAAGACATATGCTCTTCAAAGCTTTCATACATCAGATGTAACGCTTGTTCAAATCGTTTTCGACGATGCTTAGGTAGCCTATTAAGTAGTGCCATCTCTGGCACTAAGAGGGCAGGAATGTTGATACTTGTCTCTTTACCGAAGTAGGTCACAAAGGAAAGCTCATAAGATAAAGTAAGAAACAGTATCGGATGTTGAGAGAGTTAAATCAATTTAATCACTGTATTTCGCATCACACTCTTATTTTGCACCGCGCTCTTAGTGGGTAAAAGCGCGGTGCAAGAGTGCAACCTTTGTTACCGATTAAGCGTTTTTCAACGAGCCCTCTGTGCGTGGCTCTGACATTTTTCTCGACGTTAACCCTAGCAAAATGGGAATTAATATAAGCGTTACTGTGGTAGCGAAGAGTTCACCGAATACGAGTGACACTGCCGCAGGTTTTAAATATTGCGCTTGTTCCGCACTTTCGCTTAGCAACGGCAAAAGCCCGCATACCGTGGTTATGGTGGTTAAGAAAATGGCGCGAAAACGACTGGTTCCTGTGGTGATTAATGCCTGCTTAAGTGGCATTCCTGAACGAAACTCGCTGTTAAATCGTGTGATCAATACCAGAGAATCGTTGATGACAATCCCTGTCATCGCCATCATCCCGAACATAGACAATAAGCTTATGGGCAAATCCATAATGTAATGGCCAAATATCGAACCCGCAAAACCAAACGGAATAACCGCCATTATAATAAAAGGTTGCCAATAGGATTTTAGCGGCACCGCAAGCAAAATATATATGAACAAAATCGTTAGGATCATTGCCGATTTAAAGCCGCTTGATACTTCACCAATCTCTTCAAATTCACCACCTGCTCGTATATTTACATTTGGGTATTCGTGTTGGAGGGCATGAATCGTATCTTGCAACTGTGCCATGGTTTGTTCAGGAGGCTGAATAGAGCGATTTTGCTTCCAATACACATTGATCACCTGATCTCGGTTACGGCGATAAACAACTTGCGGCTCTTGTTCGAGTTTTAGTTCTGCTATATCGCCCAATACAACTTGTTTTCCTTCGGAAAGCATCACACTGGCGTGCTTTAGTTGTGCAAGGCTCATTCTGTCTTTACGCGGATATTGCAGTAACACTTTGGTTTCTTGGCCTTGTTCAAGCAATCGATGAATCGCTCGCTCCCCGAATGCTTCCCCTGCTAAACGGGCTAACGCGCTTTGAGTCAGCCCTAATTGTTGACCGTATTCATTCAGCAATAAACGAACCTGAAGCTGTCCATCTTTGCCGTTATTATAGACATCTGCAACACCTGGTAGTATCGACAAGGCTTGCGAAAGCCGAGTGCTAACGCGTTTCGCTAACTCTCTATCGGCTGAGGTGACAGACAGAAAGGTTTTGCCAGCAGGAGAGTCGCCGGAGCTGAACTGCACTGAATAGGCTCCTTCAATACTGCCTGTGTGCTGGCGCCATCTGTCGATTAATAAATTACCCGGGATTTTACGCAGTGCTTCACTGGTCAGCTCTGCTGTTATTTCAATATCTCCATAGCCATCCGACCAAGAGAGTAGATTTTTAACAGGGTCTTCTGTGAGGGAGAAACGCTTAACGAGTGATTGCTCTACTTTTTCCATAGATTGTTCAATTTGATACAATGCACTTTTTTGGAGAGGAAGTGGTGCATTGTCTTCTAATGAAACTTTTGCGGTTAGGTAGCGGCCGGGAATTTCAGGAAAGAGAGCGCTTCGAATACTGCCCGTTGACCACATACCGTAAGCCAGAACAATAAAAGCAATAAAGCCAAGTAAAGTGGCGAATTTAAACTTTAACGCTGTCTCCAGTGTTTGTTGGTAAATCTTGAGGTTAAACCAAGTTAGCCCAGATTGAGCAATGGATTGTATTTTTCCTATCCAACCTTGAGGTTCTGAAGAGAAGCGGCTTTGGGCAAGGTGAGAAGGGAGTATAAATTTACTCTCTATCAGAGAAAATATCAGGGCGAAAATAACAACTGCCGAAAACCCTGCCAATACTTTTGCTAGATCATTGTTAATCCATAGCATGGGTGAAAAGGCGGCAATGGTGGTCAATACACCAAAAATGGTAGCAACTGAGACTGAATGTACGCCTTTCCAAGCTGCAAGTCGGCCGTTTTTTTTGTGATCGTCTGTAGAGCGAAGAAGGCTTTTTTGTTCGTGAATTGCTTCGCCCACTACAACGGCATCGTCAACAAGAATGCCCAGAACGAGGATAAAACCAAATAACGTAATATCGTTGATACTGTAATGAGTAAGATTCATCGCGGCAAGTGTTCCTGCAATAGCGACAGGTATGCCCGCAGCTACCCAAAATGCCAGTTTTAGGTTTAGAAATAAGCCTAGTAAAACGATGACAATTATGAGCCCTTGCCAGGCGTTATCGCCCAATCTAAACAATTGATCTTCAATATAGGGCGCCATATCGGCCAGTGTCGTTAATTGAATGTCGTTGGGTAAAATTCGCCGTTGTTCTGAGAGCGTATCGGCAATTGCGTCACTGACTTTTAGTAGGTTATCGGTTTGACTGGTGCTGATTAGTAGCGCAATTGCGTTGATTCCATTGTTACGAACGATTGATCCACTTTGCTCAAATCCGCGATGTATGGTTGCAACGTCATGCAAATGAATGGTTCCTGACGGGCCTGATAATACGACTAACTGACCGAGTTTTTGAAGATTGTCAGCGTAGCCGTCACCTCGTACCATAATACGACCTTTGTCGCTCACTAATTCTCCTGTTTTAAACTCTAACGACATTTTTTCAATGGCGGATGCCAAATACTCTAAGTTCATTCCTAATTCTTTTAGATGATCTGAATTGGGTTGGATCACCAGTTGTGATTTTCGATGTCCCCAATTTTCGACATTGGAAATGTTAGGTTGTTTTCTAAGGGCTTGCTCTACTTGTAATGCGATGGGTTGTAACTGATCGTCGCTTCTGGCACCAGATATCACAACAAAGGCAGCCAAATTTGTAAATGCTTCTCGGGTAATTTGAGGTTTTTCCGCTAGAACGGGGAAATTGCTAATGGCATTTACATTGTTCTTTACGTCCTCCAATAGCTGATCTAAATCTGCGCGGTTGGTTTTTCGTACAACCACGCTTGCCATACCTGCACGGGATTGGCTGATGATTTGTTTTATTCCAGCCACTCCGCTAATGGATTCTTCTATTCGTTGGGTGACGCTCTCGTCAATTTGTTTCGCCGTGCCTCCAGGGTAGGCAACGTTTATGACTAAAGCAGATGGTGCGATTTGAGGGAAGGATTCAACCCTAAGTTGACTGATCGCCATCACACCGCTGCTTAAAATAGCAAGCATAAGTAAATTTGCCCCGACGGGATTGTGGATGAACCACTTTGTTAACCAATTCATTCCGTCTTCTCCGTTGACAATGTGGCGTTAAGTGGTTGAGGGGACACTTGTTTGCCCGGCAGCATAGAGATAAGAGGGTAAACAACGACGTCACGAGTAGCATTGCTGTTGTTGTCGAAACGGACGAAAATTTGATTTTCTCTTTGCTCAATGAGGGTTACTTTCTCTTGGTTAAGGCGGTTATTTTCATTAAGAGTCCAAATAAAGCCGTCTCGTGTCAGACTACTAATAGGCAAAGCAACGATGTTGGGTTGCTCGCTTAAATTCAGTGTGACTTTGACTTGTTGGTTTGCAAGTAAGGGCTTATTGCTTTGGTATGGTTGTGTTACCGAAAGGGTAATCTGTCGTTGTCGAGTGATTGGGTCAACTTCAGGAGAGATAAAGCGCAGGTGTGCTGGCCATTGGTTACCTGCGCGATCGTTGACGGTTATTTGGTTGGTTTTAAGTGCCTGCTGTGCTTTGCGCCAGTTCAATTCAGAAATAGGAAGTGTAATATTCAAAGAATCACTGGATGCTAGTTCAAACAAAATTTGTCCAGCTTCCAACCATTCGCCTGGGCTAACATATCTATGGGTAATAATCGCATCGAATGGCGCAACAATCGTCGCTTCTTCGAACGACTTTTTGGCGCTGGCATAAAAATACTCTGAGCGGCTAAGCTCAGCTTTAGCCGCAGAAATTTGAGGTTCAAGTCGAGCAAATGGAGAGCTTTTTTGTGACTTTCGTGTTTTTAAAATGACCGCTTGTTGGTGTTGTGTTTTTTCAAGGTTCAGTTTGGATTGTGCTAGTTCACTTTTTGCTTGCGCTAAATTGGATGCAAGATTAGACGTATCAAGACGAACCAGAGGCGTTCCTTTTTTAACGAGCTGACCGGGTTCCAGTAACGGATCCAGCCAAATAAGCTGAGCGTTGCTTGTGGCTTTTATTTTTACAGGCCAACGCTTCGCCGTTGTTGCTAGCAGTGACAAATGTGATCTGTGGTAAGTTGGAACCGCTGACAAAACCGTTGTCGGAGGAAGTGAATTAGCAGATGCCTCTTTTTTGGGAGAGGATTTGGGTTCCAGCTCGTCAACGACAATGACAGCTAAAAGAATAGCACCGACTCCTGCGATGATTGCGAGTACGTTCTTTAACTTCATAATACTCTTCTACCTCAAATTAACGACTAAATAAACAGTACATAAGTGAGTTGAAGTATCTCTAAAAGGAAGGAAAAAGAAGTGTCCCAAATTGCTATTTGCGCAAAAAACCTTAGGAGTAGTAGGGCGTAGACTGAGAATTATCAGAGCGTCAGTAATTAATGAAGAGTCATTAACGACGACCAGTAACAAAAAAATTATTAGAAGAGATTTGGGTTTACCCCGTTAAGGGCAAACCCAAATTTTGAATGTTAATGGCTAAACAGTTCCTTAAATAAAGCGATTCCTGTTTCTTGACCGCCTTGGTTGTAAGCATCTAACAAAGCCGAGCCCAGAATGGCGATATCGGCATGACCTTCGAGCTCTTTTATTTGCTCTCGTCGACGCAATCCAAATCCAACGCCCAATGGCGCACTTGAATCGCTTTGGATCGAAGCAAGGTAGTGTTGAAGCTCGGTTTGCGCACCTTCACCATCGTGATTGGAATTACCCGTCACTCCAGAACGGGCCACACAATAGAGAAAGCCTTGAGCATTTGATGCAAGAAATGCCATTCGATCCTTTGGTGTCACCGGCGTAACCAACCAAACCGGATCTATGCCGTGCTTGTCACAGGCTGCTCTTAAGCCCCCAGCTTGCTCATAAGGTAAGTCAGGTAGAATCAGTCCTAAAATGCCTTCTTCAGCGCATCGCTCAACCAGTTTATCTAAGCCGTATCGATACATTGGGTTCAAGTAACTCATCAACACTAAACGGCTTTCAGGGTATTTTTTAGCTAATTGGCCAATATCCTTAAGACACTGCTCAACGGATAAGGTTTGTTCTAACGCCTTGTGGCAGGCTGCAACGATTGTTGGGCCATCGGCAACAGGGTCGGAAAAAGGGAACTGAACTTCGATAAAATCCGCACCGTTCTCAAGTAGAGTGCCCATCCACGTTAAGCTCTCTTCAACAGTAGGGTATCCATAGACAACGTGAGTCATAGACAGAATGGGTTTGGACTCGCGTTTAGCGTTTATGTAGTTTGCTAATTGACTCATTGTCTATGCCTCCTTTTCTGTTTTTTTAATCAACGTATCTTTTTCGTAGTCTTCTAAGTAGTCGTTTAAGAAGTTAGGGAACGTAGGGTCTTGCAGTGCTTTTGCGACGTTGAAAATGTCTTTATCACCACGACCAGACAAGTTAATGACGATGTGAGTGTCTTTCGACATCGAAGGCGCATCTTTAAAGGCGCCTGCTAATGCGTGAGAGGATTCAAGTGCAGGGATAATGCCTTCATTTTTCAAAAGTAACGTGCAGGCATCGACCACTTCATCGTCCATAGCGTAGGTCATATTGATGCGGCCTTCTTTCGCCAAGTGCGCGATAATAGGAGAGACACCAACGTAATCTAAACCGGCGGAAATAGAATGGGTTTCTTGAAGTTGCCCCGCATCATCCTGAATAAAGATGCTGGCAAAACCTTGGGCAATCCCCGGTGTGCCTAAATTATGGGACAAACGAATAGAGTGCTCGCCCAGCTTTGTGCCTTTACCGCCTGCTTCGACACCCACCATTTCGACGTCTTTGTCGTCTACAAATGGAAGGAACAGTCCGCAAGCGTTAGAGCCGCCACCGACACAAGCGTAGAGTTTATCTGGGTATCGACCAAACTGAGCCTTACTTTGCTCTTTGACCTCTTCGCCGATGACAGACTGAAAGAAGGCCACCATTTCAGGGAAAGGAGCACAGCCACAGGTTGTCCCTATTAGGTAATGGCTGTCTTCGTGTGTCGAAGACCAGTCTCGTAATGCTTCGTCTAATGCGTCTCTTAGTGTTTGAGAACCTTCTGTTACAGGGACAACAGTCGCACCTAATTGCTCCATCCAGAAGACATTTGGGTATTGGCGTTTTACATCTTTTGCGCCCATATAAATGGTGCATTCTAATCCCAAGCGAGCACAAACGAGGGCGGTTGCGATACCGTGTTGCCCAGCGCCTGTTTCAGCTATGACGCGTTTTTTACCCATGCGTTTAACAAGCAACCCTTGGCCAATCACATTGTTCATTTTGTGCGCGCCAGAATGGTTTAAATCTTCACGTTTTAAGTAAATCTGCGCACCACCAAAATGTTCTGTTAAATTCTTACAGAATGTAAGTGGCGTAGGGCGACCTGAGTATTCTTGCCATTGTTGTTTTAGCTCGGCGATAAAGGCAGGGTCATTCTTCGCTTCTTCGTAAGCGTTCAGAATTTGTTGTTGGCTGGAGTAGAGTATTTCTGGAATGTAGCTTCCACCAAACTCACCGTAGTAACCATTATCGCTTTGCATCTTTGCATCCTCTGTTTACGAAAAATATATTTTTTAACTAAACGGTATAGTTAATTTAATTCTTATTGATGAATTCGTCAAGCTTCTGTTTGTACATTTTTTATATGAATTTTTCGCACGGCAGGTAATCTGAAATCGTGGCATAATCCCCCAACAATTTTCAGAAGGTAGTAGAATAATTATGGCAAGAGGACGACCTTCCAAAAAAGGGCTGATCGCAGAAGCCGCTCAACGACTGTTTAACCAATCGGGTTATCAAGGAACCAGCATTGATCAGGTCGTTGTCGAAGCTAAGGTATCCAAGCCAACTGTGTATAGTAATTACGCTTCTAAGCTATTGCTTTGGCAAGAAGTACTCCAATCTGTGATTGACGCAAACCAAACTGAATTTAAGGTTTTATTGGATGACTTGATTACCAATAAAGTGACGTTTGCCGAAGGGTGGATCAATATTTGGCAAAGTTGGGTTGAAAGCCAGAATCGCATGGTGGTTTATCGCATCCACTGGGGCGAGAGTCACAAACTGACCGAAGCCGAGTTTGAGTTGTTTAAAATCTTTGAGTCACAACTAAAGTCAGTATTAATTGCTTGGATGGAATACCATCAAATACCTAAAGAGGCATTTTTTCCGTTGAACTCGATGACAAAGGAAGCCTGTTTAATTCGTAAGTTATCTCAATGCGATGCGTTGGAGCCGCTTTATTTGCTTGAGCTCATTGAGTCGTTGGTATCATAACGTTTAAGGCTCAACGCTCGTTACCAATATATGTAAACCGATTTTTAAGCTGGTTTGCTTCTGTAAGTATTGAATGCACTTCAAATTCGATTTTAGATGTTAGAATATTAACCAAATAGTCAATATGTTTGTTGTAAATTTCCAACATAACGCTAATGAATAACAAAATTTCGCTTTCAGTGCCGGTTCTGGGGTGAGATATGTTGTTAAGTTAGATAAAATCGCGCTCAGTTTTTAGTTTAGAATTGTAAGTTATTAGTGCATTACCAAGCCACAAATTGGTAATACTTCAGGAGTATTTTAATGGCAACCCCTTCCCAGCATGACCTTCGTAAAGACTTTCGCGCTTTGTTAGAAAGCGACCAATGTTACTATACCGCTTCGACATTTGACCCCATGTCTGCGCGTATTGCTGAGGACTTGGGCTTCGAAGTGGGTATACTCGGTGGTTCTGTTGCCTCTCTTCAAGTGCTTGCTGCTCCTGATTTTGCCTTAATTACCTTAAGTGAATTTGTAGAGCAGGCTACACGTATTGGTCGAGTGGCGAGACTGCCTATCATTGCCGATGCTGACCACGGGTACGGAAACGCGTTAAATGTGATGCGTACCATCGTAGAGCTTGAGCGCGCAGGGGTTGCAGCGCTTACAATTGAAGACACATTGTTGCCAGCCAAATACGGCCATAAATCAACAGACTTGATCCCGTTGGAAGAAGCCGTTGGCAAAATTGAAGCCGCACTAGAAGCTCGTATCGATCCTGCAATGTCGATTATTGCTCGTACTAACGCAGGGCAACTAACTACAGATGAGACCATCGAGCGCGTAAAAGCATACGAAGCAGCGGGAGCTGACGGTGTTTGCATGGTGGGTGTTAAAGACTTTGAACACCTAGAGGCTATCAGCGCTCACGTAAATATTCCACTTATGCTGGTGGCGTACGGTAACCCCAAATTGGCAGATCGAGAACGATTGGCTAAAAATGGTGTACGCATTGTCGTCAATGGACACGCCGCTTACTTTGCCGCTATCAAGGCGACTTACGATTGTTTGCGTGAACAACGTGGCATTGAAGAAGGCACATTAAATGCTTCTGAGTTGTCTGTTCGATACTCGACGCTTGATCAAAGCCGTGAATTTGCCCGTCGATTTATGGATGTAAACGAGTAAATACTGAGCCTCATTTCATAACCAGTAAAAAAAAGCCCGTCTTAGTAATTAAAACGGGCTTTTTAACTTTATCCTTACGTGGTGCTGATTGCTGCTAGCTTAAACAGCTAGCGCATCCAAGTTTGTGTCTTGTTTACGGCCTCTCTCTGCCCAAATGACCAAGCACAAAGCTAGGCTACCTAAACACGAGAACCCAACACATAGAGGAATGAGCGAGTTGTCGTACATTTGCCCAATAAGTGTTCCCAAGCTCATGGACATCAACGAAGAGACACACCCAATAACCGCAGATGCGATGCCAGCAATGTGACCCATTGGCTCCATAGCGAGTGCATTGGTGTTACCAAACAGCATACCAAAGCAGAAAAATAGACAGGTTGCAAAGACCATAAACATCCAGAATTGAATCTCAACGACGGCATGTAACGCAAGAAATATTGCAGACACTGCTACGATGCCTGAAATCGCTCGAATGACAATGGTTTGCATACCGAACTTACCAACAATTTTTGCGTTGACCATCGAAGAGAATCCAAGGACCAATGCAAGAGCACCGAAGTAAAAACTGAATGCGTCTCCTACTTTAAATTGATCCTGAAAGATTTGTTGAGATGAGTTCAGGTAACCAATAAAGCTACCAAAGAAAAGCCCCATACAGACTGTGTAAGAGGCTGTAATTCTATGGCTGATGACTTCCTTAAAGGCGACACCGAAGTCTTTCATATTAAGCTTAATGCGCTTTTCTTTTGGCAGGGTTTCTTTAAGACGCAGCGTAATCCAAAGTAGTAAAATGGCGGCGTAGACAAAGTACATCTCAAAAATAGCTTTCCAATCTGCGATTGCCATCATAAGTAGCCCTAATGAAGGCGCTATTGCTGGAACCATCACAAAGATAAGCATAACAATGGACATGGTTTTTGCCATTTGTATGCCTTTAAACGCATCACGAACAAGCGACATGGCGGCGATATAGGGACCAGATATACCGAGGCCTTGGATAAAGCGCCCAATAAGTAGGCTTTGCATATCGTTAGCAAAAAAGCAGAGCACCGTGCCAATCAGATATAAAGAGAAGCCAATAAACAAAATAGGCCTTCTACCTAATGCGTCAGATAAGGGGCCTGCGATGAGTTGCCCAGATGCCATCCCCAAAAATATCATACTGATGAGTAATTGAGGTTGGTTAGCATGCTCCGCTTGCATATCACCACCAATGACACCTAATGCCGGCAGTAACGCATCAATCGAGATTGCTACAATCGACATTAATAATGCGACGAGTAGGGTAAACTCTTTAGATCCCAGACCGGATGCTAACGTACCTTGATCTTCATTCATGGTAACTCCATCGTAAGCTAATATGTGCACGTTTTTGATTTAACGCACGTTTTGTTGAAAAACCATTATAAAACCCATTTTCGTTGCTAAAACGAAGAATATGTGGATTAAATGAGAAACGGCGCAAACACAAATTGAAAGAAAGTTAGTCTATTCGTTGCTAATCTAAGGTTGAGAATGGACTGCGGAGTGACGTTGTGCAGAACACAGTTGAGGAAAAGCTGGAACTCGAGCATCATGCGGCACGGCTCTTCATGCGTTGGTATGAGCGTAATACTGGCAAGAAGATTCGGCATATTTGGCATAATAAACCCATTAGGCCCGATGTTTCATGTGTGTTTGAAGGAGAGCGTCTTGATCTTGAGATCGCCCATCTTTATGGAAGTGAAGAAGAGGCGATGTCTATTCTTGGGCGCAATCTTACCGATAAAACGCGAGACTTTCTTCGTAACTTGGAGAAAGAGCCAGATCACCGCTTATTAAAAGCGCTTAACCGAATATTGGATAATAAAGCGGAAAAACGCTATCAGACAAAACGTGTCTGGTTGGTGATTCGCAATGCTCACCCAAGTTGGACACGGTTGGACATCAAAGCATTAGAGCATCATATCTCTGTTCCGCATCATCACCCATTTGAAAAAATTTGGATTGTTGGCGATATGGAGGGAAAAAGCGGCATTGCACGTTTGTATCCCTAGTAAAGATACGAATAGCTTTGTGAGCTGCGTCTCAAAAAATCAAAGGGCGTACCGTACTTCGAGTCAAATTGGCGTTCTTGTCGTTTACACTAGTGCATTTAAAGTGACGTGTTAAAGCCGTACAGTTAAGGTTTGTTGGTTAGCATACTCGCAACACTAATAATGTTTTCTGCAATATCAATGATGCGTTTGTTCCCGTCCATCGCTGCTTGTCGAAGCTGTTTGTAAGCTTGTTCTTCATCAACCTTTTGAGTGGACATTAAGATGCCTTTTGCTTTTTCAATTTGCTTGCGCTCGTTTAGTGTCTGTTTTGCTGCGGATAATTCTTCACTGACTTTTTGTAAATGCGTGGCTTGACGTTGTACTAGGTCATAGAGGGAGTGGGCGAGTTTCACGTTCACCCCCTGTGAAATACTGACCGTGGTGTTAGTTTTATTCTCGTCCATGGCTGTTAGTGGTGACATCGGTGGTTCTTCATAGTTCGCCAGCTTAACAAGTTGTTCTTTATGAAGTCGTAGTTCTTCTTCTGCAAGCGTGATTTTGTCCTGACTCAGTTTAAGAAGTTCTTCCGTCATCTGTTTGACGATCGTTTGCATGCCATCAATGCGCACCGTGGCGGCTTGATACCAGACTTCGCTAATAGAGGTGGGTACGCTATTTCCCGATTGGAACCGAGTAATGAGTTGGCGCATTTTCCCGAGTTCGGCTGTCGCTTCGTCTTCTTCCAGCTGCCTCCATAAAGCATTTGGAATGGCTGTTGAGAAGTCACACGAAATGGAAAAACATCGTTGTTGTGCTTCTTGTAATGCGTGGATTTGATCTCTCGTCGGGCTGTTGAACTCTCCTACTGTAAAGCCAATGACGCCCCATGCGCGTTCTTGCCCTGCGTACTCTTTACCTTGTACGAAATTAAACAGCGCTACCAATGCGCGAGTGATGTCTGGATCATTTGATATGTCCGCCGCTTCAAAAATAACGGACAGTAACCCCGCGATCAGATGATTAAAGAACTTTGTATTTTCAGACGCTTTGACCTTTTGTTGGGAGAGCTGCGCTCTAAATTGCGGCAAATCGTCTAACTGGTGCAAAACAAAGGCGATGCTGCTATAAAGCCGAATAGTCGACGAACCGCAGTTTTTCAGATCAAGCCATTCAAGCGCTTCGATGAACTGATCAAGTGCGGCTTGCGTTATCTTAAGTTCCGCTGTGCGCTCTTTTGCAAACCGATTGCCTTCTGACACTAGGAACGAATTGGATAGCCCGCGTTCTTTTTGCAATTCATGGATTAACTCCGTGACACGAATTACTAATTTACTGCTTAGCATTAAGCGTTTTAAGGCATTAATTTCCGACTGTTTCGCGGCGAGTAAAAAGTTTTCCGTATTGGGTTGGGTCTTCATATTGCGTAAAACTCTAAAGAGGACAGTAAGATAAGTTAAGCAAGGTTTGTTCCGTTTGGGAAGTGCTAATATTTCTAAAGCAGGCTTGTACACGGCCCTTTCTAATTTTGGCAGTATGCTTTGTTTGCTTATACTATTAGACAACCAGATCTTTAAAACTGAACTTTAAAAACGGTGCAGCATGCCAAAAACTATTTCTCGACGACGTATCTTTAAGTGGACAGCAAGTTGTCTTGCGGGTGTATCGGTAGCGGCAATTCAAGGTTGCAAAGGCTCGTCTGGTTCGCTTTTTTCCTTTATGAGCGGGGAGGAGTCAGATCTTTTTGACGCAATACCGACGAAACGTTATGGGGCAAAGTGGCTGACCGGAGGCACGGCTTCGTTGCAATCTAGCTCGTACCCTAAACCGTTCTTAGAATTGGCGGCGAACAGTTTATGTGAATTAACACCTAAGTTAACAGAGGGGCCTTGTTATTCAACGAGCCCTGTACGACAAGATATTTCGGGAGGGCAGGACGGGATACCTGTGCGCCTTTATTTTCAGGTCGTTGATATTGACTGTCAGCCACTAAGTAACGTCGATGTCGATATTTGGCATTGTGATGCGAATGGTGTTTACAGTGGAGACGGCATGAGATCTGAAGAGTTTTGTTCAGGCGGCAATGAAGAGTACGTTAAGCACAAATGGTTTCGTGGGATACAACCGACTAACGAGCAAGGTACTGTTTATTTTGAAACTTGCTTCCCTGGCTGGTATCCCGGGCGTGCCGTGCACATTCATATGACCGTCACGAAAAATGGACGATCTTATACCACGCAAGTGTCGTTTGATGATGCGTTAGTAAAATCCATTACGACACAAGCGCCATTGTATTCAGAGCGCGGTACGCCCGATACGAGTAACGACTCAGATCGTATATTTCCAGATGGCGATGACAAAACCCATGAAATGGAAACCATGCAGCTCGACGACGGTTCAATCGTGGCTTGGAAGACCTTAGTCGTATCGGTATAAGTTCACAGCTAAGAAATTGAGAGCCTTCAAAGTGCGCCTCATTTCGACTCGACGGTAATTTACACAGTAAGGCAAGGGATTCAATGTCTAATAAAACTTTCTCAATTAAAACGATGACAACGGTTGAGCTTAGTCTCGCTGTTGAATGGGCGGCGGAGGAAGGCTGGAACCCTGGCCGTTTCGATGCGTCGCTTTATCACGCTGCGGACCCTAATGGTTTTTTGATGAGCTATCTTGGGGAAGAGCCCATTGGCTGCATTTCGGTTGTGAAGTACGACGACTCATTTGGTTTTCTTGGCTTTTATATCGTCAAGCCTGAGTGCCGAGGTCAAGGTTATGGCATTCAGATTTGGAACGAAGGGCTTCGTTATTTAGAGGGCTGTAATATTGGCTTGGATGGGGTTCTCGCTCAACAAGAGAACTATAAAAAATTTGGTTTTAAGCTCGCCTATCGCAATATTCGGTTTGAAGGTACTGGGGGCGTTGAGTCGTTAGATGGCTTAAACGCACAGCTAAATACACAGTTTAATGCACCAAATAGCGCTAGGCTTGTTAGGTTGGGTGACTTGCCTTTAGAAAAAATTCAGGCTTACGAAAGGCCATTTTTTCCAGCAAATCGCGCTGGTTTTAATCGCTTATGGATAAATCAACTAGATGCAGAAGCCATTGGTATCGTCGAAGGCCATGAGTTGGTCGCGATGGGTGTGATTCGAAAGAGTCGTGATGGTTATAAAATAGGGCCGCTGTATGCAGATACTCCTGATTTAGCAGACACTCTGTTTTTGGCGTTGAATGCGGGCACTGCAAAAGAGGATAGAGTCTTCCTCGATGTTCCCGAGATCAACGCATCAGCGTTGTCTTTGGCAAGTCGTTACAATATGGAGCCTTCATTTGAGACGGCTCGAATGTACACAGGCGTATTTCCTGAATTGCCATTCGAGCGTTTCTTCGGTGTGCTGTCATTCGAAATTGGTTAGATGAAGGATCTGTGCTTCACCCTCAAAAACCACGGACGTATTTAGTCTAAAAATTGGGTTTTATCTTGTCTGCGGTGAATCGCATCGTTCAGCGCTTCTAGATTATCGCTATTGCCTTTTAGAGCGATCCCTTCGTGCTCTAGAAGCCATTGCTTTCGAGCGACGCCGCCTGCGTAGCCGGTCAATGTTCCTTTACTGCCGATTACCCTATGGCAAGGGACAATCAGGCTGATGGGGTTTCTTCCGTTCGCACCACCAACCGCACGAACGGCTTTGGGGTTGTTTAACTTCTCAGCGATGTCCAAATAGCTCATTGTTTTTCCAAACGGGATGGTCGTAAGTACTCGCCAAACACGGTTTTGAAACTCTGTGCCTTGCATATCTAAGGGCAGTTGAAAGTCATTCAGCTGTCCTGAGAAATAAGCGTGTAGCTGACTTTTGCATTCATCGATAATAGGGCTTGGTATAACTTCTGTTGTTTGCTCGCCACAGAAAATAACCTGAGTAATGCCTTTGTCAGAGGCTTTAATTTCGATCTTGCCCAAAGGGCTTTCAAAGTAATCGTTATAGGTCATGACAGTTTGCTCCAAAGTTGAAACGTTAAATAGCTATTCCATGGTGAGGCAAGTGTTGGGTCAATGTTTGCCTTGGACTGCTTAATGGCTTTTTTGACACCTAAATCGCCCACTAAAAGAATGTTCGGATCACTTAACCCTCTTAAGCGAGCGTATTGTATTGTCCAGTGACCAATTCCTGTTATCGAGTTCCACTCATCGGTGTCATCCGGCGATGCGGCATTGCAATAGTAATGACTAAACTGGATGAGTGTGTTTTTTCTCGATTGTGGGATTTTAAGAAACGCTAAGTCACTTTGAGAAACCGCCGTGGGAGTAGGGAAGTGCTTTAACTGCTGCGACTCTTTCATCACGTCTTCCCCTAATTCCTCCACCAGCTGAGCGACTAAATTTTTGGCGGCGGTAACGGATATCTGTTGGCCAAGAATGGCTCTAATGCCCGCTTCGTAAAGACTCCAAATGCCGGGAAGCCGAATGCCTGATGTGAGTGGAAAGTGAGTGCCTAAAGCGTTAGATAAATCGGACTCAATGACGGTTAGGTCTGAATCCAGATCGAATAAGCGCCGAATATTGTTGACGACGGCTTTTAACGCTCGGATGTCATCTATTTCTATATCGGTTTGAAATTGGTGCGCTTCAGGTTCATGGCGAAGCGTAAAGTGCCCTTTTGTACCATTAAGTTCGAATGTCCTGCCATAACCGTTGTCGTCACACCATTCCATAGTTGGAATCATTCTTCGCTTCAGAAACTGGACAAGGTGAGGCCAGTTTAAAGGCGGTCGATACGCCAGTGTCAGACGAATAACCGATGTCTTCGCGCTTTTTTCTTCTCGTATTTGTGTTGGAGACAAATTGAGTTGGTTTTTAAAGCAATCATTAAAGCGTCGTATGCTGTTAAATCCGCTAGCCAGTGCGATTTGTGACACGGGCAATGGCGTTTGATGGAGCAGTTTTTTTGCAAACAAGCATTGTTGATACAAGGCGTAGCGCTTCGGTGAAACACCGATGTGTTGACGAAATAATTTGCGTAAGTAACGGTCTGTTACGCCAAGTCTTGTCGCCAGTTGTTGCAGGGAATGTGCTTGAAGGTAGCCCTCGTCAATGATTTTGATTGCTCGTTCCAATGTCGCGCCAACGCCTTTCCAAGCCGGGGAGCCGGGCGCGCTGTCTGGGCGACAACGAAGGCAAGGTCGAAACCCAGCGTCGGCGGCTAAAACAGCGTTGGGAAAGTAGGTAACGTTTTCCTCTTTTGGTGTACGCACTGGGCAAATTGTCCGACAGTAAATCCCCGTGGTTTTGACCGCAATAAAAAACTTACCGTCAAACCTCGGGTCCCGCGATAACCGAGCTTTGCTACATACATTGGTGTCTAACATAGCGCCTTCTTGAGTCAAAATATGCTTTGCATTATATCTTGGTTGAGAAACGGCGCTAGCCAGATTCGGAACTGATGGTAAAAATGGCTTAAGACATTATCGTCTTAGCATAGACTCTTTCGCCCATAGAGTACGTTTCCTTGATGGCTCTGTCATCGCCTAGAGTCATGAAGATAAACAGTGCCTCTTCGATGTCTTTTACATTTGCTAAGCGGTTCGCAATAAGAGGTGTAGCTTGTTTGTCTAAAATCACAAAGTCCGCTTCTGTCTCTGGTTTTAGAGTGCCTATCTTGTTTTCCAATCGTAAGGCTTTTGCGCCTCCTAATGTAGCAAGATACAGAGACTTGATTGGGCTTAGATTTTCTCCTTGTAACTGAATCACTTTGTAGGCCTCACCAAGCGTGGTCAGTAATGAGAAGCTCGTGCCTCCACCGACGTCTGTACCAAGCCCAACATTGATACTATGCTCTTCTGCTTTATCCAGCTTAAATAAGCCGCTGCCAATAAATAAGTTGGACGTTGGGCAGAATGAAATGGCTGAGCCAGTGTCGTGTAAGCGGTGATATTCGCTGTCACATAAGTGAATACCATGTGCGAAAACAGAACGTTCTCCCAGTAGGTGGTGTTTATCGTACACATCGAGGTAGTTGTCACTGTCAGGGAACAGTGATTTGACCCACTCACATTCGTCTACGTTTTCAGATAAATGGGTGTGTAGGTATAAACGATCAAATTCTTTTAGTAGTTTGCCTGCCTGATGCAGCTGTTCAGGTGTGCTGGTGGGCGCAAAACGGGGGGTGACCGCATAATGAAGGCGGCCTTTTTCGTGCCAGCGTTCAATGAGAGCTTTGCTGTCTTTATAGCTACTTTGAGGTGTGTCTGTCAGGTAATCTGGTGCATTTCTGTCCATCATGACTTTGCCGCAGATCATTCTTAGGTTTTGCTTTTCGACTGTTTCGAAAAACGCATCAACCGATTCTTTGTGTACCGTGCCAAACACCAGTGCGGTCGTGGTACCGTTTCGAAGCAACTCGTTAGTGAAGCGTTCGGCAACGTCGGTAGCGTGTTCCTTGTCTTTGAATTTACTCTCTTCTGGGAAGGTGTATTTATTCAGCCACTCTAGAAGTTGTTCGCCGTATGCGCCAATCATATCGGTCTGAGGGTAATGAATATGGGTGTCGATAAAGCCCGGCATAATCAGCGCGTCAGGGTGTTCTTCTACTTCTACATCGGGGTCAAGTGTCGCAAGGAGGTCATTAGCCGCGCCAAGTTGTTTAATAATGCCATCTTCAACCACTAAGATACCATCTTCATAATAGTCGTAAGCCTTGTCATTGCCGACTTTAGAAGGGTCTGCGATGCAGTGGATGATGGAAGAGCGCCATGCTTTCGTTGTCATTGTATTCTCTTTAAATCTGTCTATTGTAAGGGCTGTCTCGAACGGTAAATTAGCCAGCCATGTCCTGTTTGAGTTGTTCTATTCCCATTAGAACTCGTTCAGGTGTCGCGGGTGCGTCAATGTTTGGGTGAATTTTATAATCCCCAATTGAAGCGACCGCGTCTTTTATCGCACACCATGCGGCAATACCAAGCATAAACGGTGGCTCGCCGACGGCTTTAGAGTGATATACCGTGTCTTCAGGGTTCTTTCTGCTTTCGACAAGGTTAACGCGTAAATCAACAGGCATATCGGCAATGGCTGGGATTTTATAGCTGGCTGGGCCGTTTGTCATAAGACGGCCTTTATCGTTCCACACCAATTCTTCTGTCGTGAGCCAACCCATACCTTGAACAAAGCCGCCTTCAATCTGACCTATATCAATGGCGGGATTCAACGTCGCGCCGACATCGTGCAAGATGTCCGTTCGGGTAAATTTATATTCGCCCGTTAGTATATCAACGATTACTTCACAGCAGGCTAACCCATAGGCAAAATAATAAAACGGTCGGCCAGCGGCCTTTTCTCGATCGTAAAAGATCTTTGGTGTTTTATAATATCCAGTTGAGGATAACGATACTTGGCTGACATAAGCGAGTTCGATCAACTCTTTAAACGATAAGTAATGGTCGGCGGCTTTTACTTGACCATTCTTAAACTCTATTTCTTTCTCTGTCACTCTAAACTTTGTACAAAGAAGCTCGATTAAGCGCTGCTTAATGGTTAGTGCTGCATTTTGTGCAGCTTTACCATTTAAATCCGTTCCAGACGAAGCGGCAGTCGGTGAGGTATTAGGGACTTTTTCGGTATTTGTGGCGGTGACTTGAATGGTATCCACTTCGACCTGAAATACTTCAGCAACGATCTGTTGGACCTTGGTGTTTAGACCTTGACCCATTTCGGTACCGCCATGGTTCAAATGGATACTGCCATCGGTATAAACATGAATCAAAGCGCCTGCTTGGTTCAAAAAAGAGTTCGTAAAGGAAATACCAAACTTAACAGGCGTAAACGCCAAGCCTTTTTTGAGATAGGGGCTATTGTCGTTAAAGCGTTTGATCGCCTCTCTGCGAGCATAGTAGTCGCTGCTTGCGATTAACTCTTCCGTCATCTCTGGCAAAATATTGTGCTCGACGGTTTGGTGATAAGGCGTGATATTACGAGTACCTTTGCCATAGTAGTTCAGCTGGCGAACGGCTAAGGGATCTTTGCCAAGCTTATGAGCGATGGCGTCCAGAATCTCTTCCATAGGAACCATGCCTTGCGGCCCGCCAAAGCCGCGATAAGCGGTGTTCGACGCCGTATTGGTCTTGCATCGATAGCCTGTAATCGTAGCGTGTTCAATAAAATAAGCGTTATCTGCGTGAAACATCGCGCGGTCGACAATAGAGCCAGATAAATCGGGAGAGTAACCGCAGTTTCCCGCAAGGTCCATGTTCATTGCTAGTACTTTGCCGTCGTCATCAAAACCGACATCGTAGCGAACGTAAAATGGGTGGCGTTTCCCTGTCATCGACATATCGAGGGATCTCGGTAAACGCATTTTTGCTGGGCGTCCGGTTAGATAAGCGGCGACGGCACATAAGCAGGCAATCGGAGCCGCTTGTGTTTCTTTTCCTCCAAAACCGCCGCCCATACGGCGCATATCGACTAAGACCTTATTCATTGGCACACCCAGAACGGAACCGACAAGTTTTTGGACTTCCGTGGGGTTTTGAGTTGAGCTGAAGACGATCATGCCATCATCTTCGGTTGGCATTACTGAGGCTACTTGAGTTTCTAAATAGAAGTGCTCTTGCCCACCAATATTCAGTTCGCCTTTCATGCGGTATTTGGCGCTGTCTAGCGCTGTGCTACTGTCACCGATGACCAGCTGATGGCTGTCTTGTACAAAGTGTTCTTTTTCTAATGCTTCTTTTACATCGAGGATGGCGTGAAGCGGTTCGTACTCTATTTTTACCTTTTGCGCGGCCAGAGTGGCGGCTTCATGGGACGTAGCAGCGATCGCGACGATAGGTTGTCCATAGTACTCGACGATGTTTTCAGCCAGAAGTGGATCACCTGCGAGTACTGGGCCCACATCAAGTTCACCCGGCACATCTTTCGCCGTAAAGACGCGAACCACGCCAGCTACATCGAAACAACCACTCGAATCGATGTTGATAATATGGGCGTGTGCTTCGGTACTGGTGTGTACGCTTACATGGAGTTGATTAGGGAACTCGAGTTTATCGTCAATGTAAAGCGCTTCGCCGCTGACATGCTTGTCTCCGCTTTCGTGCTTTATTCCACGGCCAACACCGGTTTTCAATTCACCTTTAAATTGAGCTTCGAGCTGTGCCTGACTGAGTTTAGGAGAAGAATGATTAGACATAGGACGTTACTCTGGTTGCGTCGTAGGCTAGGGCATCATAAGCGCTAGAGTGTGTGCTTTGTTCCGCACTTTGCTCAATAGAGCTCTCTATAAAGTACTTTCGTAATAGGTTTTGAGAGACCAGTGTGCGGTATTGGTGGCTGGCTCGAAAGTCTGACAACGGAGAAAAGTCAGTTGCGAGTGCTTTACATGCGCTTTCAATGGTTTCTGAACGCCATTCTTTACCCAGTAAGCTGGCTTCAGCTGAGGTCGCACGCTTAGGAATCGCCGCCATACCACCGAATGCTAATATCGCCGTAGAGACTTTGTTGTTACTGAGTTCAATGTTAAATGCGCCGCATACCGCGGAGATGTCGTCGTCTAAGCGTTTAGAGACTTTGTACGCCTTAAAGGTACTTTGGGTGTTTGGTTTCGGGATCACAATCGTTTCGATAAACTCGTTGTTCGCCAACGCCGTCTTTTTGTAATCGATAAAGAAGTCTTCAAGCAAGAGGGTACGAGTACCTTTGTGGCTTCTGAGTACAATAGAGGCGCCGAGCGCAATAAGAAGTGGAGGCGAATCACCTATGGGGGAAGCATTGCCAATATTGCCTCCCAATGTACCTTGATTACGAATTTGAAGAGAAGCAAACCGATGAAGCAAAGCGCCAAAATCTGGAAAATACGTTGCCAGCACGGAATAGCAATCTGATAACGGCGTTGCGGCGCCAATTTTAATCTCTTTAGAGTCCGAAGAGTCTTCTATCTTGTTTAATGCGGATACATTGCCTAAGTATATAAGCGACTCGATAGCGCGATTGAATTGCGTTACTTCAAGAGCGAGATCGGTTCCACCCGCAAGTAGTTTCGCATTTGGGTGATTATTTAGAAGCTCACTGACTTGGTCTATGGTAGTCGGTAAATACACTTCTCTGCCGTTACCTGTAAGAACTGCTGGGTCCGTTGGTGAAAGCGTTTTTAAGCGCGCGATCGTGTCTTGTTCGCTAGTATCGAATTGATCGTCTTCGGCGCTCTGAATAGTTTGTTTGGCGGCTTCTATAATAGGGCGGTATCCAGTGCATCGACAGAGATTCCCTGCCAGCGCTTCTTGAATTTCAGCGTTATCTGTTTGCCCGTCTTGGTTCTCTTTATGGCTTTTTTGTAGGGCAAAAAGCGACATCACAAAGCCTGGGGTGCAAAAGCCACATTGAGAGCCGTGGCAGTCTGCCATCGCTTGCTGTGTTGTGTGCAGTTTTCCTTGATGTTTGAGGTCTTCTACTGTGATGAGCTGTTTACCGTGAAGAGCACTGATAAAGGTTAAGCAGGAGTTGATAGAGCTGTATTTTAGTTTATCGCCGTCGACTTCAGCCAAAACAACGCTACACGCTCCGCAATCTCCCGATGCGCATCCTTCCTTTGTTCCCGTTTTTTTAAGGTGCTGTCTTAGGTAGTTAAGCACGGTCATATTAGGGTCTAGATGCGCTTCCTGCCTTAGTTCTTGATTGAGTAAAAATTGAATCACGACACGACTCCTAACCCTCAAAATTGGTCCTAATCGATACTTATAACACGCTTCTTGTCTGAAGAAGAGCAAACTAGGTATCGCTTGATTTATAATTTGGTAAGCAATTCTCATGCAAGAATGTACAGAATAATTAATAAAACTTTGACCGAATGGTTATATTTTGTCAATAAGATTTGTTAACTGGAAATCGACGTTGTCGTGATTAGGGCAGTGAGCAATATGTAAGCATATGTTGCTTATTCTGATCGAAATAGGCGGGATAGTAGTTACGAACATTAACATTTTCGCTTTTTGTGTAGTGTAATGTTGCGTTCGGTTGTTTTGTTTTTATTTCGTATAGATTCAAGTAATGTACAAAGATTAAACTATTACACCTTACTTGGTGTAGGGGATTTTTCGGACCATCGAGTAACGAAAAAGGATTATATATGAGGAATTCCGTTACCGTGACAAAGTTTCTGTTAGCTGCGCTGATTTGCGTTTTTTCGTCGTTCTCTTGGGCTGAGTCTCGTTCGCCTGTTACTTTTTATATTGTTGACTACCCACCTTATCTCATTGAATCGGATGACCAAGGGAAAGTATCTGGAATGGACGTTGATATCGTTCGCGCTGCTTTTAAAGAGGTAGGGATCGAGGCGTCCATAAAAGTGATGCCATGGAAAAGAATTGTGAAATCCATGAAGCGGGGCTTAATAGCAGGAACAATTAGCTGCTCTATACGTCAGGAACGTAATGGCTATATGTTATTTAGTGATCCGATCAGTCAGGTCACTCAAGTCGCAGTGAGCGTGGCAAATCACAATATAAACGATGTGTCATCTATAAAGGACTTGTCCAAATACAAGGTAATAGGAGTAGAAAATTGGGGCCTACTTAAGGATTTGACCAAGAATGGCGTTAAATTTGATACAACGAAAAATATCGAAAACGGCATTACCAGCCTTTTATACCGCGACGTTGATGTATTTTTTAACGGAGCGGAAACCACTGCCTATCAAGCAAAATTAATGGGCGTTCGCCACAAGCTGGCTTTTTCTTCCCTCAAGGATATTCCTTCGACGGCTTTGAGATTGTGTGTAAGCAAAGCATTCCCTCATAGCCAAGAAATTATTGAAGCGTTTAGTAAGGGGCTGACATTAATTAAAAGTAATGGATCCTATGATTCTATTCGACTTCACTATCTAAATTAGGTGCCAGTCAAACGTATGGGTATTCGCATTAAACAACGTCTTGCAATTCGGCACGCTAGATACATTTTATTGCTGTCGCTTTCTATCGGTTTATTCTCGTCATTACTCCAAGTGTATCTTGATTTGTTGGATGAAAGAACGCGTCAAATCCACGAAATTGAGAAGGTTCTCTCTTTTCATACAGACGCCGCAACGCAAGCTGTTTATAACCTAGACGAAGATGTTTCTAAGAATATCGTTGAATCAATTGTATCCGACAAACGTTTTTATAAGGCGTCTATCATTGATGATTTCGGCGACGTATTAGCAACGAGTACGTTAGACAAACCAGAAACCGCGACTTGGTTACTTCAGCTTAGCGACAGTATGCTCGACATCCCTGATCACTTTGTTTCTAAATTAGCATTACGAGAGTACAGCTATTTTCCTGGAAGAGTGGAAGTGTGGGTCGATGTCAGTTTTGTCGCAAAAGGGTTTGCGCGTCGCGCTATTACGACCGCGTTTACCGGACTTTTATCAACCTCGCTCCTCACACTTATTCTACTTATTGTGCTCTATCGAGGCTTGTCTAAACCGATTATGGACATATCTCGGTGGGTTGAAAAGTTCAGTTCACGCAATCAACTTACTAAGGACCCGTATAGTCGGGATGACGAACTGGGGGACTTAGTCACGTGTTTCAAAGAAGCATGGCAAGAAAGAGATGATGCCGAAGCCCAGATACACAAACTAGCTTACTTTGATTCACTTACCCAGTTACCTAATCGAAGGTTACTGATTGAGATGCTCACACGCGATATTGAATCGCATGCGGCCACTAAATTGCATGGCGCGGTGATGTATTTCGATATTGACCGTTTTAAGACCATCAATGACTCGCTAGGTCACTCTATCGGTGATTTGCTGTTATGTGAGATTGGCAAACGCGTGTTGGAAGTCATTCCAAAGAGTGCGACCTGTGCTCGATTCGGTGGCGATGAATATGTTGTATTGCTTTCCGACATGGGCTTAAACCGTGAGGCATGCTCACTTGCAGTGAAGGACGTTGCATCGACCTTGTTGAAGCGTTTGTCAGAGCCGATGGAAATTGAAGGTAATGTACTGCATTGCACGGTTAGTATCGGTATTGCCCTTTTTCCAGAAAAAGGCAATACCTGTTTGGACATTATTAGACGTGCCGATACCGCACTATATGGCGTAAAAGCGGCGGGGAGAAACGGTTACCAGTTTTTTGACCAAGAAATGCAGCGAGTCGCGAGTCAACAACTTTCTATTGTAGAGGGGATTCACGTTGCATTGGCCGAACAACAATTTGAACTTTGGTTTCAGCCGCAGTTAGATGCCAAAGGTAGAACCACAGCGGCAGAAGCGCTTATAAGGTGGCGTCATCCTGTTCAAGGTTTGGTATACCCAAACGATTTTTTAGAGGTTGCCGAAGAAAGTGGCCAAATAAAGCGAATTGGGCTTTGGGTTATCGAGGAAGCGTGTCGTTTATTGGCTGGTTGGCGCACAACGGGGTTACCTGAGTGCTTCGAGAGAGTGTCCATTAACGTTAGCCCGTCACAGTTTATTGAAGGAAGCTTTATTGCTCGAGTGATAGAAATCTTAGAACGGCATGATATTCCGGGCTCGATGCTTGAGTTTGAGATAACCGAAAATATGTTGATCCGTAATTTTGAGATCGCTTCTACAAAAATGGCGACCTTGAAGGAGCTTGGTATCACGTTTGCGATTGATGACTTTGGAACAGGGTATTCTTCTTTAAAATACTTGAGCAATTTGCCTTTGGATGTCTTGAAAATTGATCGGTCTTTTGTGACTAACCTTCATCAAGAGTCTAGCGAAACGTCGATTGTTGAGCTGATCATGGCAATGGCACAAAAGCTGGATCTTAGAGTCATTGCAGAGGGGGTGAGTAGCGTTGCGGAGAAAGAGTGTTTGGACCAATTAGGTTGTCGTTTCTATCAGGGCTTTTTATTCTCTCGTCCACTAAAAGCCGAGCTGTTCTATAAAGACTTGAAGGAAGATCGCTATATAGAACACTCGAGCTGTTAAGATGTCTAAGTGATGTATTTGCAGTTATGTCACTTTTTAACTTTCTAGAAGAGACATTACTTTCTAGACGTGCTGTTATCCGCTAGAAGTGCGGTTATTTAGGGTTATAAATGAGTATTCAAGTCTCTTTTTAACACTCTTTTTAATACTGTATCGGAGAGCGTACAGCAGTTGTTAAAAGGTCTCTACTTGTCGATAAAAATGGCGCGAAAGTCATTCACATTGGTCAAAGTAGGCCCTGTGTCGATTGAGATCCCCAGTTTTGAAAAAAAGGTATGAGCATCATTATTGTCTAGGTAGTCGCTAGGCTTGATGGATTTCTGTTCGGCTAACTCCAATGTTTTGTCCGTCATCAGCGCTCCTGCCAACTCCGCTGCGCCGTCGACCCCGTCTGTATCGCACGCGATGGCCGAAATGCCTTTTTCTCCTGCTAGTTGAATGGCTAACGACAGCAAATATTCGACGTTTCTACCACCGACGCCATTTCCTTTGATTGTAACGGTCGTTTCCCCTCCAGAAAGCAGTACGCAAGGAGGTTCTATTGGCTGCTTGAAAGTACGAACTTGCTTTGCAATCCCCGCCATGACTTTACCGACTTCTCTTGCTTCTCCTTCAATACTGTCACCTAAAATCAGGCTTTTTATACCTAGATTTTTGGCACGCTTGGCGGCGGCTTCGAGTGCCATTTGTGGTGTAGCGATAAGGTGGTTTTCGCAATTTTTTAGGATTGGATCATCAGGCTTAATGGTTTCATAGTTGCCCGCTTGCAAATTTGCTCTAACCGTGTCAGAAATTGGGATTGAATACTTATCGATAATGGTGAGGGCATCGGCGCATGTCGTGGTGTCGCCGACTGTAGGGCCAGATGCAATAGAGGGCAAATCGTCGCCAGGGACATCAGAGATCAAAAGAGTCATTACTTTTGCCGGAAAACAAGCCGCGGCAAGTTGACCGCCTTTTATTTTAGAAAGATGACGGCGTACGGTGTTCATCTCGACGATGTTTGCGCCACATTTAAGAAGTGCCTGATTGATTTCTTGCTTTTCTTTTAGTGATACCCCGTCAACTGGGCAGGGCATCAGTGCTGATCCGCCTCCTGATATGAGTACGATCACCTGATCCTCTTCGCTTAAGCCACTGACTTCATCTAAAATTGCGTAAGCTGCATTAAGACCGTTTTCGTCGGGAACGGGGTGAGCGGCTTCTAGAATTTTGATGTGGTCACATTTTACCGCATAGCCATAACGGGTAACGACGGTGCCTGTTAGAGGGCCGTCCCAGCTTTCTTCTAGCGCTTTTGCCATTGCAGCTGAGGCTTTTCCTGCGCCAATAACAATTGTTTTTCCACTGGTTTTTGTAGGAAGATGACGAGGGATGCATTTATTTGGCTGTGCAACATCAAGCGCAGCATCAAATAACGAGCTGAGAAACTGGGTATGCATGAGTTCTGAAGATGACATTATAAGCTCCTAATTTGGTTCTATATTGCTTTCCTTAAACCTTACTTAAGCAGTTTCTATGCCATGCGCTCTTTGTATTTTTTGAGTGTTTTCAGTAGGAGGGTCGCAAAAAGCACAATAACAACACCAGCGGCGTCAGCGAAAAAATCGAGCCATTCCCCATAACGGTTTACATAGGGTTGTATTAGCTCTATTGCGCCGCCCCAAAGAATGATAAGGACACTGAAGCGGTAGAATCGTTTTATTGGGCCCAAGCAGCAAAGCAAGGCCCAGCCCCCGAAACCGACGATATGATGTAGCTTGTCGCCGCCGGGTACAGGAGGAAGTTCATCGGCAGGAAGAAGGGTCGCAAATGAGATGATCAAGAAACCAATCCAGAAGCCAACGCGTTGAGCTTTCGGACTTTTTAGAAACTGAAATACGCTCTCTTTCATACTCGGTTGGTCGCTCTTGTCGTGCTTATCGAAGAACGCGGGACTTTATTGTTCGCCCTTTGATCTTTTTGTTCGCTAGGGATTTGACCACCTTACGCGCTTGCTGGGCTTCCACTGCAACATACGCTTGAAAGTCATAAATATCGATTTTGCCCACAGCGCTTTTTTCTAGGCCGATTCCCGCCGTCAACGCACCTAAAATGTCACCCGGTCTCAGTTTGTTCTTACGGCCAGCGTCAAAAGCGATGGTCGCCATTTCTGGTGTGAGAGAGTACGACAATGGTGTCTCGGGCAGATCGATAAACTCCGGTGTAATATCGAATCGTTCAATAATTCCTTTCAGTTTGTAGTCGTCTTTATCCGTAATAAAGCTGAGGGCTTGCCCAGAGTGCCCTGCTCGGCCTGTTCGACCTATGCGATGAGTGTGTACATCGATATCACGTGTCGTGTCGAAGTTAATAACCAGATCAATTTCTTTGACATCAATACCTCGTGCAGCAACATCCGTTGCAACCATTATGCAGGCACTTTTATTGGCAAAGCGAACCAGTACTTGATCACGTTGTTTTTGTTCTAAATCACCGTGAATAGCAACGGTGCTGACGCTTTGCTCATTGAGAAAATCGGCAACGGCTTGCGTATCTGCTTTGGTATTACAGAAAACAATCGCCTGTCGTGGTCCAAAGTAAGCCAGAGAGTCGAGTAAGGTTTCATACTTTTGCGCTTTTTCAGTGCGAGCAAAAAATTGCTTGATGTCTGGCTTTAAGTCTTGATTGACTTCGATTTGAATTTGACTCGGGTTGTTTTGGAACTCGTTACTGATTTCTTCGATGTTGTCGCCATAGGTCGCACTAAACAACAAGGTCTGGCGTGTACTAGGGGTTTCTAATACGACTTCTCGGATACTGTCAACAAATCCCATGTCTAGCATTCTGTCAGCTTCGTCTAACACCAATGTGTTTAGGTATTGTAAAGACAGCGTGCGTTTTCTTAGGTGCTCTAGCAGGCGACCCGGCGTACCGACGACAATGTGAGCGCCATGCTCAAGGGAGCCTATTTGAGGGCCAAAGGGCATTCCACCACACAGCGTTAACACTTTGATGTTGTTCATGAAGCGCGCAACGCGGCGAATTTCTTTTGCCACTTGATCGGCAAGTTCACGTGTTGGGCACATGATCAAAGCTTGAGTCGAAAAATAACGCGGGTTAATTCTTAACAGTAACCCAATTGCAAAAGCGAGGGTTTTACCACTGCCTGTTTGCGCTTGTGCCAGCAAATCTTTTCCTTCCAGTATATCTGGCAAGCACTGCTCTTGAACGGGGGTAAAACCTTTAAATCCCATATCACCGAGAAGTTTGGTGAGTTCTGAGGGTAAAGCGAGCGGTAAGGAATGAGAGAAGTTGGACACGATGTTTTGACTCAGGTAGTTAGCATTCGCGCCATCATACCAGAGCCGCCCATTAATGTACTTAGATTATCCAAAATAGACGGAGTTAAAGCCGTCCTTTACTATCAAGGTAGTCTTTTAATTGCTGCCAAAACTGATGCAAGTTATTACTTTGGTTGTGTTTGTCTCGATAAAGGCGCAATTCCAGCGGTATGTGCCAGTTTTCATCGCCCGCCAGTGCGACTTTTCCGTAGCTTAATGTGTCTTCAAGTAGGCTTGCCGGAATCCATCCTATGCCATAACCCTCTTTGACCAAGGCTTTCACACTGACAGAATTGTAGTTTTCCGTTAGCGTTTCCAGTTGAGGCACTTCTCTTTGTCTCTGCAAATGATGCTGAATCACAGGATGTAAGAATGAGTTATCATAATAACCTATGTAAGGAAGAGGACGTTTTCTTGACCCTGGAAGCTCAAACCTTGCTTCACCTTCTACGTCTGCGGCACTAATGGGCAACAGTGCTTCTCGACCAACGACGAGATAATCATATTGGTTATCGTCAAGCTCCCGTAAGAAATCGATAGCAGGGTGCCAAAAGCACAGCATCAAATCCGATTGCTTGTCTTTTAGTGAGTTGATGAAGTCTACGCCAATCCATGAGCTTGATTTCATATTCACATCCATAGAGACATCAATGCTCTGACAAAATGGCTCCAGCGCATCTTTATAGAAGCTAAGGAACAATGTCTGTGTGGTAACAAAGCTGATCCGAGACTCTTCCAGTTTTTTGATTTCCTGACATTTCTCTTTTGTATCACGTATTTGGCGTGTAATGAGTTCTGCGCTTTGTAAGAACACTTCACCCGCTGGGGTGAGTGACAGCGGCAGTGTATTACGATCAATCAAGGTCACTTTCATTTCTTCTTCAAGCAACTTGATTCGTCGACTGAACGTGGGCTGTGTGACATTCTGCTCATCCGCTGCTCTAGAGAAATGTCGCGTTTTTGCCAAAGCAATAAAGTCTTCGAGCCATCTTATTTCCATAGGGCGGCTCCTTTTTGGCAAGCAAGGAAAGGAACATTAGGTAGAGTGATCAATAATAAAATCATAGAATTCGACCCTCCTCAAGCGCATGGCAGGCGACACTTGAGCCGTCTTTTTGGACTTTCATCGCAGGCGATTCAGCAAAGCAGCGTGGCGTGGCGTGAGGACAACGAGCCTGAAAAACGCAGCCAATTGGCTTTTCCATTGGCGTCGGAACTTCACCACTTAGTTTAATTAACTCAGGTGCATTCGTATCCAAACGAGGAATAGCGGAAAGCAACGCCCGTGTATAAGGGTGTTTAGGCGATGAAAACAAGGATTCTCGTGATGCCAGTTCACACACTCGCCCTAAATACATCACAGCGACGCGAGTTGCGAAGTGTTCTACGACAGCAAGGTCGTGGGTGATAAACAGATACGTCAGGTTGTATTCTTCTTGTTTATCCATCATCAAGTTCAGGACTTGAGCCTGAACGGACACATCCAACGCCGCCAAGGGTTCGTCCGCGACAATAAATTCTGGCTCAACAGACAATGCGCGAGCAAGCGAAATTCGTTGACGCTGTCCGCCCGAGAACTCGTGGGGGTATCGATCCACGGCGTCGGCGTGTAAGCCTACCGACTCCAATAGCTCTTCTATTTTTTCCTCTATTTCACGCGTCTTCATTTGGGGGTTATGAAAGGATATTGCTTCGCGTAGTGTTTGATAGACCGTCATTCTAGGGTTTAAAGACCCATAAGGGTTTTGAAATACCATCTGCATTCGTCGGCGATATAAAAGACGCTCTTTATCGTTTAGATGGTCAATGCGCTCGTTGAGGTAATGGATTTCTCCCGCGCTTGGCGGCGTTAAGCCCATAAGCGTTCGCGCTAACGTGGATTTACCGCACCCTGTCTCCCCGACAACGCACAGCGTTTCGCCTTTTAATATGGTTAGATTAACCCCGTTTAAGGCATAAACGCTTTCTTGACGACGATGGAACTGGCCTTTTCGAAAGCGGATTCGATTAATAAGCCCAGTGTCTTTGGTAAAAACCTTTTCGAGGTTGCTAATTTGAATAAGAGGAATCGACATTATCAATATTCCCCCAGAGAAGCGCGTTCTTCTTCGAACATGTCCTCAATCAAAAAGCAGGAAACAGTCGAAATACCACTGTTAATGAACTCAGGCTGCTGGGTTTTGCACTTGTCTGTCGCGTAGGGGCAGCGATTGTGAAAAGCGCAGCCACTTGGTCTATCTGAAAGTGACGGCATACTGCCTTTAATTTGGTTGAGTCGCTGCCCAGGTAATGACATCTGGGGCAGTGCGTTTAGCAGTCCTTGGGTATAAGGGTGTTGAGGGTCATTGATCAGTTCAAGCGTCGGACCTTCTTCAACAATTCGACCTGCGTACATCACCAGTGTTCGCTCTGCTACTTTTGAGACAATGCCTAAATCATGGCTTATTAGAATCAGTGCAACGCCGTTCTTCTTACAAATTTCTAGCAGCAGCTGAAGAATCTCTGCCTGAATGGTCACGTCTAAGGCCGTGGTTGGTTCGTCTGCAATAATGATGTCTGGTGTTAGAAGCAGTATCGCCGCGATGATCACTCGCTGTCTCATCCCACCTGATAATTCATGAGGATATTGATCAAACCGCTTTTCAGGAGAGGCGATTTGCACAGAAGCGAGCTTCTCTATCGCGATATTTTTTGCTTCACGGTAAGTAATATTAGTATGGCTTTTTATGGCTTCAACCAATTGTTGGCCAATCGTTAGTACTGGGTTTAAGGTCATCATTGGGTCTTGGAAGATCATTGCAATTCGCTTGCCCCGAACCTCCTGCATGTGACGTGGTCGAAGGCCAATAATCTCTTTCTTATCGAGCTTGATTGATCCTGATTTTATAAACCCTGGTCTCGTGATTAAGTTAACCATTGAGAAACCTAAAATCGATTTTCCAGCACCGGACTCACCGACAAAAGCAATCCGCTCTCCACGCTCCAATGAAAAGCTAATGTCTATAAGAGCAGGAAGTTCTTGTCGCCCTATACGGAAGGATACATTTAAATCTTTGACTGATAATAAGCTCATGCTTTGCTTCCGTTCTGCATCATTGTTTGTAGGTTCGCGGGTTTAAGTAGTCGCGTAACCAATCGCCTAACAGATTCATCACCAAGATAAGCCCGATCAGAGCGACGCTAGGAATGACGCAAATCCACCATGCACCGGAGAACAAATATCGAAAACCGGAGGAGATCAATGCCCCTAAAGAGGGTTCAGTGGAGGGCATGCCAAGACCAAGAAAAGAAAGTGCTGCTTCAGCAATGATGGCATTCGCAATTTGGATCGTGAAAATGACGAGAACGGGCGTCAATGTGTTTGGCAAAATATGCCTGAACATGATGCGTGTCTTACCAATGCCCATTACTCTCGCGGCATCGATATACTCTTTTTGTTTTTCGGCAAGTACCGAGGCGCGAATCGTACGGGCAAACAGGGGCCACTCAGCTAAACCAATGACTAATATGAGCATCAACATGGCGAGGTCTTCGTAGGTGTCCACACCAAAGGTCGCTTGGAAAATAGCGAGAAAAACAATCGCTGTCATAATCGTAGAGAAGGACAATTGTACATCGGCAAAACGCATTAGAAAGCTATCAACCCTTCCTCCCACATAGCCTGATATTAGCCCGATACTTATTCCGATAAAGGCTTGTATTGCAACGGCGAGAATACCAATGGTTAACGAAAGGCGCGTACCGTACAAAATCACAGACAACAAATCTCTTCCTTGTGAATCCGTACCGAGGAGGAAACGCTCATCTCCACTGACCCAATAAGGCGCAATTTCGGCGTTCAGTAAGTCCATAAAATTTGGATCATTAATGTCGTAAGGCGCAATTAAGGGCGCCAAGACGCTGACAACACAATAGAAAATAAACGCAGCGCAGGCCATGATAGCGAGCTTGTCGCCAACCACGCCAGCCCAAATATGATGTAAACGGTTGGCATGTGAAAGATGGGAATATTCACCGGGTTTGTGACCGATCATAGCGTATGACTCTCTAATTTCACCGTAGGGTTTGCCAATCCATATATCAAATCAACAAGTGTATTCGTCACAACAAAAATGCCGCCGACGACGATCAGATACGCAGAGATGAGAGGGGTATCTGCATGCCCCACTGCTTCAATAAATAAGAACCCCATACCGGGCCACTGGAAGATGCTCTCTGTGAAAATAGTGTAGGCGATGAGTGTGCCTGTCTGAATACCGCCAATAGTAATAACGGGAAGAGCGGTATTTTTTAACGCGTGGATAAAGTAAATTCGAGCCGGGGACAAACCCTTTGACCAAGCAAAGCGAATGTAATCAGACTCTAAAACTTCCAGCATTTCAGCCCGAATGAGTCGGATAAAAATAGGCATAATAGCAACAGAAAGTGAAAAAACGGGCAGTGCTAAATGCGCGAGGCCATCTTTAGACAATAGTCCTGTTTCCCAAGAGCCAAAAACGGGAACGGTTTCCCCTCGGCCAAAGCTCGGCATCAGTTGCAGTTGAATAGAAAACACATACACCATCAAAATAGCAATAATAAAAATCGGTATGGAGATCCCCAAGGTACTGATTAGCATCACCGCTCTTGAAAAGAGGCTTTTAGGCTTAATCGCAGCGGCAACACCACAAGGCGTCGCAACCAAAATCATGACTAAGATTGTGCATACAACAAGTTCAAGTGTCGCTGGCAATTTCTCTAGGATAAGGCCAAGAGCCGGTTCTTTATGGAAATAAGACATTCCAAGGTCGCCATGACTGACGCCTTTCAGGAAGTGCCAGTATTGGACGGCCACCGGTTTATTTAACCCAAGTTCATCCCTTAGCGCCTCTCTCTCAGATTGGCTCACTGTCGGGCTCAGTAATTGTTGTGTTGGATCCCCGATTTGACTTTGAATGGCAAAACTAATGACAGATATAACAAGCATCACTGCGACGGCTTGAATTAACCGACGAAATAAGAAATGCAGCATTAATCACGGGTCCCTTTGTTTTCAGTGATAATAAGGCGGTCAATATAAGGGTAGTTTTGATCATTAACAACGTTTTCGAAGTGAACGTTCTCTTTGGACGCCCAATTTAGCGATTGCCAAAATAAAGGAACCACAGCCGCATCATTGTGAAGGGTTCTTTCAACGCTTTGCAATAACCTGATTCTTCGCTCTGGATTCATCTCTGTGTTTGCTTGACCAATGGCTTGATTGATACTTGGGTTACAGTATTCGCTCGCATTGTACGCGCCAAGCCCAGATGAGCCATCTGGGCACGCCACTAAGAATTCGAATAGATTATTAGAGTCAAGCGTATCAGATTGCCATGTTACCATCATTAGATCGGCACTTCGTCGATCAAACTCTTGATAATATTGAGCCTTTGGCAAGGTCTTGAGGTTCACTTTTATGCCCACTTTAGACAACATGGACGCGATGGCCTCTGCGACCAGTTTGTCGTCCACATAACGATTGTTTGACGCCATCATGCTAACGCTTAACGTGTCTTTATAGCCGGCGTCTTCTAAAAGTGCTTTTGCTTTCGCGAGGTTGTATTCTGGTTTTAAAGACGAAACGTGCCCTAAAAAGCGGTCGGCGCTTAATTGTCCTGCGGGGGTTCCGTATCCCTTTAAGATTTTATCGACAATCAGTTTTTGATTGATAGCTAGGTTTATGGCTTTTCGGACTCGAATGTCTTTTAGAGCAAGGTTTCTCTCTTCATTCATATGCAAGAGCGCAATGCGAGTGCCTTGCAGTGTTCTTACTTTAATGCCTTTTTGCTGTTTCATTCTTGGGATATCGATTGGAGATATCGGGAATATGAAATCGACATCACCAGACAGCAGGGCGGCTAAACGCGTGGATGCATTTCTAATGGGGGTCAGGATTAATTTATCTACATTGCCTTTCGACTCTTTGTCCCAATAATGTGGGTTGCGTTTTAGAACGGTCTTAACCCCCGTTTTTCGCGCTTCGATGTAATACGCGCCAGTACCAGAGACATTTTTCGAGGCGAACGTTTCGCCATACTTCACAATCTTATCTCGGTCTTTAAAGTAGACGCGATCCATTGGGAAAACGTAGGTCATCACATTAAGGGTCAGTGGGTTTGGAGCGACGCTGATGATATCAATCGTATAAAGGTCAATGATTTTAGTGCCTTGAATGGTGTCAAACATGGCGCGAAAATCGGGAGAGCCTTTTAACCTGTTTATCGTATAAGCAACGTCTTTCGCGCTGAAAGCGTTACCCGTAATAAACTGCACGTCTTTTCGAAGGTAAAAACGAACGGTTTTTGGATCTATTTGTTCCCACTTCGTAGCAAGTCTTGGTTCCAGAGAGCCGTCTTTCTTCCATCGTACCAATGGATCGTAAACCAAATGAGAGAATTGTAAACTGCTTTCGGACAAGAGTTCATGAGGGTCGAGAGAGACAACGTTGTTGTCAAATGCCATGCGCAAAGTCGCAGCATGCGCCTGTAGTGCGCATACGCTCACTGCAATAGTGAGGAGTAATGTCGTCCGCTTTGTGAGACGTCGGATGACAGAAGAAAAAAAGTGTCGAGCTCTGTAAAACGTAAAAGCGGTTTTATCGCAGTAATCGTTGTTCATTTTTATGATCATTATTGGACTATGAAGGCCTTCTCTGGAAAGAACTAAAGTCAAAGACGCAGTTGATCCTTCCGAAATAGAATGCCAGTTATAACTTATTTTAGTGGCATTCAAACGTTTTTATAAAGGCTGTTTCCAAACACTAAACAGACAATCGCTGAAGCCAAACGTACTTTCAACTTAAGATATTCAAGGGGTCCATGATCATCATGATCAAAAGACATAGTACAAATTTGAGTTTGCTATTGCGAGTGTTAATATCAAGTAAGGCTGATTTTTCTGTCTTACTAGTCAATATTTGTCGTAATTGATCCTAATACATGCCTTTATTTGAACTCACTTCCGAGATTAATCTACATTTTGAGGCAAACGAGGCATGTTAAAAAACAAGAGTAAAACCGAAAGTAAAAACGAGAGTACCAATTGAATTACATTGCGCACCTTCATATCGCGGATATAACGAATACGTCGTTCGTTGGTAATCTTGTTGCTGACTTCGGCCTTCAGCCCGAGGTTGATTCCGAACTCTATCGAGGCTGGGTATTGCATCAAATGGTCGATTCCTTAGTGGATCATCATGCCGCGAGTATTGAATACCGCCAAATTGAGCGAAAAGGCCGCCGTAGATTTTCAGGGATAGTGCAAGACATTTTTATGGACTACTGGCTCGTTCAACATTGGTCTCGCTTTAGTGATGAATCCTTTCAATCGTTTTCAGAAAAAGCCGTAACATCGTTATCAGCGGATTTGCGGATGTGTCCTCCACGACTGCATTCCATGGTGGAATCGTTAGTGGAATATAATTGGTTACCTAATCTCGGTACGATAGAAGGCATCGAAAAAGCGATACGCTCCATTCAACGACGCTGGCGTCATGGTCATCATCTATCTCCATTTTTGGACGACATTCACGCAGAGCTGGCTTACGTCGAGCCCGTTTTCTTAAGCCTTTACCCAGAGGTGCTAGAAGCATCGGTTCGTTTCCAAATGGGCGTGAAAAAGACACAAACATAAAAAAGCCGAAGTAATGCCACTAATGTCAGTGGATTTACTTCGGCTAAAAAGGGCTTTTGGGCCCGATCGAGAGAACACCCAGAGCAAACAGTGAGCAGATCAGGAAATCTCTCATGCCTTTCTGGATAAGATTGAGTATAGGTGTAAACCAAAAAATAACGTTGACTTGGATCAGCGCTTTTTACTTTTTTAGAGCCGTTGTTTGTTTTTGTGATCTTCTCTATTCCGCAGGCGCTCTTATGCCGCATGTAAGACTGTTTGTTGCAGCTTGAAAATCAATTTCTAAACGGTAAACTGTCCAAATATTAATCATGAAAGGGAATTTACGGTGCGCATATTATTGCTGTTTTTAATGGCGCTATCTTTATTCGGATGTACAGGCGGTAGCTCTGATGATTCGAGTACCTCTTCTCCCAGCCAACCTGATACTCCTGTTGAGCCAGAGCCAGAGCCAGAGCCAGAGCCAGAGCCAGAGCCAGAGCCAGAGCCAGAGCCAGAGCCAGAGCTAGGCGAGAACCGAGCCCCTTATATTGACGTTAAGAATGATGTAGTCGCAGAACTCGAAAGCACTACGCTGATTGGCTTTCAGGTAACGGATGCCGATGACAATTTAAAGCGTGTTGATGTCGAGTTGCTGTCTCCTTTTGTCGATGGTGCTCGTTTTAATTACAGCGTGTCATCTCAGGAAGAGGGTGGTCTGTATCAGCTGAGTATTTCGCTCAAAGAGGCATTACTTCAGCGTACACTCATCTTTAATATAGAAGCGGAAGATACTCTCGGAACCATATCCAATAAAACCTTGTATGTTTATCCCATTAGCACTCGCGCAAAGCAGCTATTACCGTCAGGTATGGTGCGGTTTATTGATCGCGATGGCTCGTCACAGCAAATAGAAGGCCTTGCACTCATAAATGCAAAGAGCTCTACGCTTGCCGTATCAAGCGTAGAGCTCGGGTTAGCTTCAGGCAAAATTGCCTCGTCGGAGAAAAGAGCATTAGCTACGCGAGAGATTTCTGAAAACGATGCTTTTGTAGAGGTTGATTTATCGTCCGTATCGCTTAATGTCGCTGATGCCTATTTTTACGTAAGGCGATTTTCTGCATCGGGAGAGGTGTTAGACGAGGTTTTTACACCGTTGTTTGACTATAAAGGAAATACCCCTGTATCCGGCAAAGGGGGAAGTTTGAGGTCAGGCCGTTATCATTTTGGGGAAGATAAACCGTCGCTTCAAACACACTCGTATGTAGATGGTAATACCGAGTGGTGTGAGTTCGACAATGGTTTTTCATTCGTACACGACATGAGTAATGAAACAGATAATCGTTCCCCCGTAGTAATAGATGACCAACTTTTTCCCGCTTTCCGTTTTGATTGCACAACCCAAAAGTTGAATGAAAATCGCCCGTTAAGAAACAGTAGTTTTGATGACTTAGTAGTGAACTACAGCCCTTTGAATGATTCATTATTTGGCAGTTACGTCGTTAATAATTTGTATTTATCCCGAATAGGTTTGTTACCTCAAGAGAGTAAAACACGCATTCGAGCACATTACGGTGTGCGCCAAGACAACGCATTCTGGCAAAAAGGGTATGCGGATATTGGCGAAGGATACCTATTTAGTTTTTCATTTTCGGATTTGGAAACCATTGCTCACGAAGTCAGTCACGGATTTACAACACGCTTTTCCAATCTTGGACTGGACGGTGTAGATCGTGCCGTTGCAGAAGCTTTTTCCGACATCGCTGCGGTTAGCGCTGAGTATATGGTAAAAGGGGAAACAAACTTCCTATACGGAGAAGACTCCATTCAATTTTGGACTTTTGAAGCCGCGAGGAACCTAAAAGATCCGAGTAAAGACGGGGCTTATGTCCAATATACGGAAGATTTAGATCTAACAAATCCATACAAGGGAATTGGCCTGCTTACTAAGCCTTTTTACGTTCTTGCGACAACAAAAGAGTGGGACGTAATGAAGGCATTTGATGTCTTTCTGTGGGCTAATATGAATTGCTGGTCGCCGGGGTTGACCTTTCTCGATGCGGCGCAATGTGTTGCTGACGGGGCGGATCCCCTAGGCTTGGAAAAGATTGATGTTGTACGAGCATTTTCTAGAGTGGGAATGAATCTTAATTCTGATCAACCGATTGCTGACTTTGAACATCAATCCGTTGGATTACAGGCAAACTTTACTGGAAAAAGTGTCGGGTCTGATACGGTCGGCTGGGCTTGGAATTTTGGAGATAACCAGACATCTCAGCTTCAAAATCCATCTCATATGTACTCAAGTTCCATAGAAAACGCCTTGGTTTCGTTAAAAGTAACGAATAGCCAAGGTCAATCAAACACCTACTCTGAAGAGATCAGTGTATCTGATGGTTACTGCGTTAGTCTCAAGGAAGAAGAGTGGGCAGTGACTCAAGACTTTTGGATTAGCCAGCTTACATTAAATGGAATCACCTTTGCCTCGGGGAATGCTTCATATCAGGCTGCGACAAATAAATCGTCGCCGATAGCGTTAAATATAGGTAGCACGTATTCATTGGACGCGACTATAGAAGGCAGTGATCTGCCTAATGGATTCGCCAATGTCGTTCGAGTATGGCTGGATTTGGACGGGAACAAAAAGTTTGAATCAAATGAGCTGCTTATCGATGAGTTCTATACTCAAACCTCGAATTTAGAATTGAGTATTCCTGATAGTGCGGTAACAGGACATGTGCTCATGAGAGTCGTTTACATGAACCAGCATGTTATGTACGACCCGTGCGTTGATAAGATTGACGGCGAGATCGAGGACTACTGGGTGAACTTGGTCGAATAAGCGTCTTCAATCGGAGGGACACCATACATGCGTTTGTATTCTCGACTAAATTGCGAAGGGCTTTCGTAACCGACAGCAAACGCGACTGAGGCGATATCACTCTCGGTCGATGTTAAACGCATTCTTGCTTCCTGTAATCGAATTTTCTTTTGGAATTGAATAGGAGACATCGACGTCGCCAATCGAAAGTGACGATGCAGCGAGGTGGTGCTCATTCCTGCTAATTTTGCGAGCTGTTCGACCTTAATGGTTTGATTAAAATTGTCACGGATCCAGTGTATGGCAGTGCTGATTTTCTTTAGCGGGCTTTTTGTCATCGCGAGACGTTTTAATATTCCACCTAAATCACTTTGCAAAAGTCGCCAATGAATTTCTCGTTCTAGAGCTGGCGCAAGTATTGCTCTATCACTTGGTGTTTTTAGTGTGCGAATGAGCCTACGGACGGCGTCAAGCAACTCATCTGAAGCTTTACCAACACCTAAACCCACGCTGATGTTTGGTTGAAGCATGTCGTCTTTAGATTCTTGCAGAAGTGATCTAAGGATCGATAAATTCAACTTGATGCCGATGGCAAGAGACGGATGGCTTATAGACCCATTAATATGATGAAGAGTAATCGGTAGGTCGACAGAGTTTATAAACATTTCTCCAGAGTGGTATGTAAACCTCGCTTCGTCGAGAGACAGCGTTTTTGATCCTTGAACCATAATCGACGCAGTGGGTTCAGCCAAATGATGGAGCGTAGGGATGAACGAGTCGTAGCAAGCAATGTACAAAAATGGAAGCTTCGAGCAAGGCTCTCTACCGTCGTTACCGTATTCTAATGCCAAGTCTATAAGCTCTTCTAACATATTATGGTTCATACCCAACTTAACCAAGTCTTTAAAAAGCATATACGATCTAAAAGTCAGCATCAAAACGATTTTGCATTTTCATGTGGCAGTAATCCTCGTTTCATTATCTACAAGTGAACGGAAAAGACTGAGTTAAATTTTTGGTAGGATTAGGCAAGAAGTTGGTGGCATCGAATTTTAAATATCCTAAGCGTTTCAATAAGCTTTCTTTAATAACTCAAACAGTGATGGAGTGGGGTAATTAATGAAATGCATAACGTTTAAAAACAGAGAGATCAATATCGCCGGACATCTATATTTGCCAAATGAGTTTGATGAATCCAAACAATATGCAGCACTTATCTTAGCGACGCCGGGCAGTAGCGTAAAAGAGCAGATAGGCGGGATTTATGCAAAAAAACTAGCGCGAGCAGGCTTCGTGACGCTCACCTTCGATCCATCATATCAAGGGGAAAGCGGTGGAGAGCCACGCGATCTTGAGGAGCCATCAACTCGTGTCGAAGATATCCGTTGTGCAGTTGATAATTTGATGACTCAATCTTTTATCGACGAGGCAAGAATTGGGCTCATTGGTATTTGCGCAGGAGGAGGTTACGCAGTGAATGCAGCGCTTACTGACCATCGCATTAAAGCAATCAGCACCGTCGTTGCGACCGACATCGGTCGAGCATTCCGTCAAATAATACCAATGAATGATCGGCTTACGTTGCTAGCAGAAATCGGTAAACAACGCACAGCAGAAGCACGTGGCGCCTCCCAACGACGTGATCCTTGGATTCCTGACAGCTTAAAAGGGGCAGAAGCGACAGGCATCGACGATCCTGCAACACTTGAGGCTGTTACCTTTTACCGTGAATCACAGTATTGTCACCCGAATTCCACCAATAGGTTACTTTTTACAAGCTTTGGACATCTACTTGGTTTTGATGCGCTTCATCTGGTGCCCGAGTTTCTTATTCAACCGCTTGAAGTGATTGTCGGTGGGAGGCGTGGCAGTACTGGGCAATATGAAAGCGGAGAGACTCTGTATAGCCTAGCGCCGACGACGGATAAAAGCTTCTTCGAAGTGGACGGCGCAGGGCACTACGATTTGTACTACAAGACCCAATACGTCGATCAAGTTATAGGTGAGCGACTGGTGCCATTTTTTTCCAAACATCTGGTCAAATAAAACAGATGGGAGGCACTATGTTGGCTGAGCTTGTCGAAGCCGTTTAATTCCTTCGACAAGCTCAGGGAGCGGTGATTCTGGATATTCAAATTTTTTATTTAGGACTTTTACCCCTAATTCATTATTGAAGACATAACCGTGGACAAGTGATCAGACGATAACTCTTCATAAATCAGTTTGCTTGTCATGAGCAATGTTACTGTGATGAAAACAGGACGAACGATGGTATCGCCTTTGGAAATAACGACTTTGCTGCCAATGACAGAGCCAATGACTTGCCCCGCGCCCATGGCGAGCCCGATACGGTAATCCACCGCGCTAATTCCTAGAAAGAAAAATAACGACACGAGGTTGCCCATTAAGTTGAGCGGTTTGGTCATGATGGACGCTTGTTTGATGGTGAAGCCAAGCAAGATCACGAAGGCTAACATCCAAATGGAGCCTGTTCCTGGGCCGAAGAAACCATTGTAAAAACCAATGATTAAGCCGCAGGAGATCATAAAGGATCGGGTGCTTGTTTTACCTTGCGTTGCTTCTGTGCCTTTGATTCGCTTAGAGAAAATCGCATAGGTTGTAATGCATACCATTAAAATGGGCAGCAGTATTTCGAGTGTATCTTTATCAAACAAACTGACTGAGTATGAGCCTGCCAGAGCGCCAATAGCGGTGAAGGTGATCCCTGTAATTAAACTCTTTGCCTGTATTTGGTTATGAAGTAAAAAGGTGATGAAGGCCGTGGATTCACCAATGACGGCTTGTAGCCTGTTGGTGCCCAAAGTCAGGATCGGCGGCACGCCTGCGATTAATAGACTTGGAATGGTGATTAAACCTCCACCGCCCGCAATGGCGTCTACTACGCCTGCGCAAATGGCAACTAAAAACAAAAACAGTAAGACATGGCTGTCTAGGGTGAAAGCGTCTAGATTGAAAGCGCTTAAGCTAACAATGAATTCTGGCATAAATGATGGCCTCCTTTCTAATGGTTACTTTCTCGTGGTTACTTTCTAATGGTTCAAAGTCGTGGTGGATAAAAGCAGGTCATATTAGTAACATCAAACATCATGTATAAAAATTAATGGTTTGTTAATCTAATAGTTAGGCTGAACTTAATGTTAACCTCTCAAGACATCGAATTCTTCGTCGCGCTTTCTCAAAGTAAGTCATTAGCGGCCACCGCGAGAAAGCTGAATGTAACGCCACCCAGTGTGTCCCAGCGTTTGCAAGCACTGGAACAAAAGCTCAAGGTCAAGCTGGTCGAGCGCGGTTCTAGGGCAATTTCATTAACGCTGGAAGGGAATGTCTTGTTTGAGGAGGGCTTAGCTGTTTTAAAGCAGATTGAGCTACTAGAAAGTAAGGTCGCAGAAAAAAACCAAGCCATTTCTGGAAAAATTCGAGTGGTGGCGCCAGTTGGTTATGGTACTGAAAAAGTGTCGCCCTTGGTGGCGGAGTTTCACAAAATCCACCCATTGACTCATATTGAATTGATATTGTCTGATACGCCAAATTGGACTCAGGTTGACCCGCCAGACGTGGTGATCTATATCGGTCAATTAAAAGACTCTTCTCTTAATCGTATTGTTTTAGAAAAAACCAACGTTTCCTGTTAGCGTCGCCCAATTATTTAAAAAATGCGGCTCCGATTAATACCCCTCAAGATTTGCTAAACCATGAGTGTCTTGTCATAAGAGAGAATGATGACGATGTCACACTATGGAAGTTAACGAACAAAAAATCAGGTGAGACGACCAGTGTGCGGATCAGTCCCTCTTTGATGAGTAACGTGGGGCCCGTGATAAAAAACTGGGCAGTTAATGGTTATGGCATTATGCAGCGATCAGAATGGAATGTGTTAAACGAAATGAAAGACAACAGGTTGCAAGTTGTGTTGCCGGAATACACCTTTCCCAGTGCAGATATCGTGGCGCTGGTCTCTTCTACCAGAGATAAGCGCCCTGCGAAGATCAACGCCTTTATTGATTTTTTGAAAGAACATCTATCAAACAACTCGACGGATTAGGTTGAGCAGGTTTGTCGTTAAAAGTCTGTGGTTAAAGGCCTGTCCTAAAAGATCATTTTTCAAGGAAAAACTGAAACTCAGATTTTGCAATGGAGACCCCGTTGACGATGATCTCAATAGCGTGTTGCCCTGAGTAGTAGGTTCGTGTTGTCACCTGTTTAAACGGGTGTCGCTTGCTAAAGTTAAGCGTTTCTCCTGCTTTAAGAATCACTTTCTTACCTTTGAACACTTTGGGTGACGTGACACCATTTTTCTTCTGATGATGAATAATATAATCGATCATCAAAGACTGGTTTTCAGGCGTGTCGGATTCAAGGAGTAATTCAAACTCCAGATGTTCGTTTAAGTAAACGGTGGGTGTTTTTATTTTGAGTGCGGCGTCTTTAAGTTCTACCGGAAAGTAACCAAACACTTGTAACGCGGTTGGGTGGCTTTGTTTTAACAAGGTACGGCACGCATGGCGTATGAGTTTTACACGATTTTCGTCCGCATCGGCCATCCATTTTAGAGCCGTGTTTGCCGCAAGGTCTGGGTGATCTTTGGCAATGTCATTGAGATTATTGGCGACAGAGCGGCGCACGTATTCTTCAGGGTCGTCTTTTAATGTTTCGAGTAATTCAATGACAGGCTCAGGGTCTGTAATAAAGTCAGGCAATTGCATCGCCCAAGGAAGGCGAGGGCGAATGCCTTCGGAGACTAAGCGCCGAACATGGTAATTTTCGTCCGTTGTCCACTCTTTCAGAGTCGCGAGTGTCTTTGACTTATTGTCTGACAGTAGAAAGTAACGTATGCCGAATTCAGACGAAAATCGTTTCGTCATTTCTTTTAATAAGGTCATGGATAAATCATGGTGATCCTGTCCGTACAAGCCCACATAATCCGCCATTGGCATAATTGCCCAACCAACAATGCCGTCTTTATCTGGCGTTAACCCATAAATATCTTCTGTTTTATAGGGGCGTAAGCTAGCCAAAAGAATGTCAGACGCCATCGTAAAATCGTCAGGTAAATAGCGAAACATCGCATCTGTGATGTGTTTGGAGCGTTCTTTTAGCTCTAAATCGGTGAGTCCATTCGTGGCGAATTCAACAAAACCGACTTGATCGAAACCTTCCCAAGCGGCTTGAAAATGTAGCGCCATTGATTGGATTACGTGAGGGTTAAACTTGTCTTTGAAAAGCTCGGGCATGAAGCTGTGCCTTGTCTATTAGAAATTTGGTAGAGATTATAGACGTATCTTATGTCAGATTCTGTCAGTAGGTTAGGAGGATTACTGGAGTATGTAACTTTGTTCGCTGGCTGGCGCCTTAGAGTCGTTGATCCCTTCGACAGGCTCAGGGAACAGATCTAACAACTATCTGCTCTCTTGAAGCATCGACCTACGATAAAACGGAAATCAAAAAGGAGAGTAAGGTGATCGAATCTAATGCGATTGAAATCTCTGAAAAGCGCGTTGTGGTTATTGAGTTGGGCGTTTACAAAAAAGACGAGGAGTGGTATGTCATTCTGTCTGCTGTATATTAGTTCGTGACTTTGGACTGAGTAGGGTAGGAATAATGGGATACGTAATTAGGGCAGCATTAGAATCGGACGCTCAAGGTATTAATGAGGTGTCTCAATACCTTGGATATTCAGCACTTTCACTTTCAGAATCTCTTTTAAAACTTCAAGCCTTGCTAAACTCATCCAACGATTGGGTTTACGTTGCGCAGTTAAACGATCATGTTGTGGGTTGGTTACACCTTTTTTATGCTCACAGGCTTGCGTCAGAGAGCTTTTATGAAATTGGTGGTTTGGTTGTGTCTGAAGACGTTCGTGGTCAAGGGATAGGTCGGGCGCTCGTGCAGTATGCTTTAGATGCGCATAAAGGTAAATTTCGAGTAAGGTGCAATGAACTTCGCACTGACTCACACCAATTCTACGAAGCAATTGGGTTCAGTTCTAGTAAGAGCCAGCGTGTATTTCAAATACGGTTATGACGTCGATTTAGTCTCATTCTTGGACAGCCAGTGCTGTAGTGTCTAAATTTTCTATAAGCGCTTTGTCGGTCACTAGTTTTTCTATCAAGTAAGTCGCGCTTTTTCTATCAAGTAAGTCGCGCTTTTATGTTAGACTCCCCCGCCGCCAAGCAATGAATGAGTAAGAGGTGACGCCGTGAGTGTTCAATGGTTCCCTGGGCATATGAATAAAGCCCGTCGGGAGATCGAAAAAGTCATGCCCCAAGTGGATGTTGTTATCGAAGTTCTGGATGCTCGAATTCCAGACGCGAGCCAAAATCCCATGTTAACGACCTTGCGCGGCGATGTTCCCGTTTTACGTCTTCTCAACAAAAAAGATTTGGCGGATAAAAAGCGTTTAGCGCTTTGGTTAGACCATTGGAAAGACAGCGACAGCATTGTTGCTCATCCATTTTCTACGCAAGATAAGTCCGATGTGACTAAGATTAACCAATGGGTTCGTCAAATGGTTCCGCATCGTGGCACCGCAGAAAAACCGATTCGTGCCATGATCGCTGGTATTCCAAACGTTGGTAAATCGAGTTTAATGAATGCTTTGCTTGGTAAGCGTGTTGCAAAAGTGGGTAATGAGCCTGCTGTCACTAAAGCCCAGCAAAAGCTAAAAGTAACCAACGGTTTTCAGGTACTCGACACACCTGGCATTCTCTGGCCCAAAATAGAAAACCCAGATGCCAGCTATCGTTTAGCTGTGACTGGTGCTGTACGAGATACGGCAATCGATTACGAAGAAGTTGCATTGGCAGGGTTGGTGTTTTTCATTAACGATTACAATGACGAGTTAGTTAAGCGCTATAAGCTGAAAACAGCGCCAAAAGATCCAGACGATACGTTGAACATTATTGGTTCCAAACGTGGCGCATTGCGATCGGGCGGCGTAATCGATGTGCATAAGGCGGCGGAAGTGTTTTTATCGGATGTTCGCAGTGGCGCAATTGGTCCTTATGTGATGGAAACTCCCGATATGGTTGAACAAGAGTGGCAGAAAGTGGAAGAGGTGAAGGCGAAGAAAGAAGCTGAGCGTCAAGCACGATTAGCCGCAGCGGTTCCGCAGCGTCAGCAAGAACAAAATAAAGCGCATCGAGACAAACGTTCTGATGAGCCTAAGACTGAATAAACGTATATAGAAAACCAAGGCTTGTCGATCTGTTAGCCTGAAAGTTTAAAGTAAGAAAACATGCAAGAAGAACGAGGTTAATCACAGTGGATTACGAAATCGCCTTTGATCAAGAAAGTAACGCTTACCGAGTCTTCACTGATGTGGAGTTTACGGCGATCGCTGAATGGATAAGCGACTATTTAAATGAAAGGGAAACGGTGCAACGAGTACTTCAAGCGGTTAACCTCGCAGAAGCGGAAGGCGAGGAAACACGTTTTAAACATGGTAACTTTGATATCGTGATTTCCAAAGAGGGCGCGGCGGTGAGTCGACGTGTCGATATGTCTCAAATGGAAGACGAAATTAAAGCGATGTTTGATACTCAAAATAGCTTCTACCAAGCGTCAAATGATGGCATTCAAGCCGAGTGTGGATTGGATGATCTTATTGATATGGTTGAAAATTGGTACGAAGTCCTACAATAAGTTGTTAGTCTGCATCGCAAGGTTTAAACTAGCCTAAGTTGCTCACTTGGTGATTCAATACCAGTGTAAGCAGTGAACAAAGTTAGTTGTTGATTTAGCTAGTAGTTAATTAGCTCGTTGTTTATTTAGTTAGTCGTTACGCCTCTTAAGGGAGCCAGCATGCTCATCGAATTGGAAAAAGCCCGCACTCGAAAAAATGTCGTACGAATTTTTCGAGAAGATTTAGATGGCCCAGATAACTGGACAGATGGATTTGTAATAGATGCCAATGAAGAAATGGTGTTGCTGCAATTGGTTGATGATGGCGTTCACCTGAACGGTTATCAGATACTGTTTTTAGAAGACATCAGTGATTTTGTGCACCCCGCTCCTTTTAATGATTTTCAAAAGCGCGTTCTTGAACTTCGAGACGAAGAAATTGAAGACCCAGATGTCGACCTTGATGACCTTGCTGTTTTGCTGGTGGACATCAGTGAAGAGTTTGGCCTAGTCACTCTGCATCGTGAAGAAGTTGAACCAGACAGCTGTGAAATCGGCCGAGTAGTACGTGCTGATGCCGTAAGCTTTGAACTTGAAGAAATCGGTTCAGATGCTCGTTGGTTTGATGAAACATTTGAGTATGATTTATACGATATTACTCGAATTGAATTTGGCAGCTCGTATGAAGAAGCGCTGGTTCTCGCCAATGATGATATGGGCGAAGACGCGTACGAGTTAGCAGAGAAGTACGAAGAAGAAAGCGTGTAAGGAAGTCTCGCTTTCGTTTCCTACTTACTACCTGTTGTTCGTTTAGATAGCCGTGAGCTTAGGGTTGTTGGCCTATAACAGCCTTTAGCACATAGCTTACTGTTGGCGACTTGAAGCTAGCAGAATAGAGTGAGCAACTGAAAAGACGCCGTTCAAAGTGACTCGTTTGCCGCTTATTTGAGTGACAAGTAAATGAGTTATTTTGAACGGCGTCTTTGGGTTTTAAGTGGGCGTTAGAATTCGGTAAGGATGTTGTATTCTGAAAGTTGATTAATGACCATTATGTCACGAAGAATTTCTGTCGTTTTTATTTTTTTGTTGCTTACTGGGTGTGCGGTTTATGCTACTCAGAAAATGGATCAGGCGTATGGACTTCCCTCGTTAGAGAATCGGGAGCAGGTTGCTTCCGCCGATGAAGCCGCGTTTTTCAATGGCGAAGTGAAGCCTATCTTAGATCGGCGATGCGTCTCTTGCCACGCTTGTTACGACTCTCCTTGCCAACTTAAACTAACATCCAAAGCTGGAATTGAAAGAGGTCTCTCGAAGGATCTTGTTTATGATGGCACTCGCTTACTCGCTTCCGATCCAACGCGTTTATACATTGATGCACAGTCGCTCACGGATTGGCGAAAAAAAGGCTTCAACCCAGTATTAAATGAGCGTTCACAAAGTCCAAGTGCCAATCTCAATGCCAGTGTCCTCTTTCGAGCGCTTAGTCTAAGACGGGAGCAGGGCGATTTTACCCAAGAAGTTCTCGGCGATGAATATGACTTTGCCTTGTCACGCGATCAGCAATGCCCAACAATTGAAGAATACAATGCATTTGAAAAAACGCATCCTCATTGGGGAATGCCCTACGGGTTGCCTGCGTTAACGGACCAAGAACACACGACTATCACGCGTTGGTTGGTTAACGGTGGCGTTATTCCTGATCCTAAGCCTTTGTCCAACGAACATGCTGACAGTGTGTCGGATTGGGAATCTCGATTTAATCTCGACGACTTAAAGCACCGCTTAGTTTCGCGTTATGTATACGAACATATTTACCTATACAGCTTATATTTGGATGAAAGCGATGTGCGTTTTCGTCTCGTGCGTTCTAAAACGCCACCGGGTGAACCAGTCAGCATTATTGCGACACGTCGCCCGTATGATGATCCAAAGGTCGAACGCGTTTATTATCGTTTAGTGCCAGAGCGGGAAACAAAAGTTCAGAAAAACCACATTCCTCTTGCGTTGACAGAAGCGCGATATGACTTATGGATGAGCTATTTATATTCACCAGATTATCAGGTCGAATCATTACCCAGTTACGACTATGACGTTTCGACGAACCCCTTTAAAGCATTTGGTGTCATACCGAGCTACGGGCGTTATCGTTTTCTGTTAGAACACGCGCAAAATACCATAATGGCTTTTATTAAAGGGCCGGTATGTCGTGGGCAAGTGGCGGTGAACGTCATCAATGAACAGTTTTGGGTGTACTTTGTGAACCCTGAGGTCGATTACCGCAATGAAATGTCGGTTTTCCTTAACGGTCAGGCGCAGCACCTCGATATGCCAGCAGAACTGAGCAGTAATGCGTTGCCGATTAGCTCATGGGTACTGTATTCAGAGAAACAAAAAGACTATATGTCAGCGAAAGCGCAGTTAATCGAGAAGGCTGTGGCTAAAGGTTTACCGATTGATATGTCGTTGATTTGGGATGGCGATAAGCAAAATCAAAATGCAGCGCTGACCGTATTCAGGCACTTTGATAATGCGACCGTTGTCAAAGGACTAGTCGGCGAAGCGCCTAAAACGGCTTGGGTAATCGATTATCCTCTTTTAGAGCGCATTCATTATTTACTCGTGGCGGGCTTTGACGTGTACGGCAACGTCGGGCATCAACTGGTTACTCGCTTATATATGGATTTTCTTCGTATGGAAGGCGAGATGAACTTTTTACTGCTTCTTCCTAAGGATGAGAGAGACCGACTACGCCAGTTTTGGTACCGCGAGGCGAACCAAACGATTAAGGATTATATATTCGACGATTACCTGAACGTCGATGTGCCGACCAATATTTCTTATGGGACAGGCTCACACAAACGTGAGCTTATTGAGAAGTTAAGTCAGCGTCTAAAACCTGTTTTGAACCAAGATTATGACGTTAAAAATCTTGCGCTCAATTCGACGGAGTTGGCAGCATTACAACACCTTGCGTTGATTAAAGGTGGAGGGCTCCAGTTTTTACCTGAAGTGTCGGTGGTGTTGATTACGGATAAACAAGGTGCGCCGAAAGATGTGCTAAGCGTTATTCACAATCGGGCTCACTTGAATATCTCAAGTTTATTGGATGAAGAGGACGCACTTGCGCCCGAAGAAGATACCGTCACCCTTGCGAAAGGGGTTTTGGGAGATTATCCCAATGTCTTTATGACGGTTTCAGAAGATCAGGTGATCGACTGGGTGCATACGATTGGCTCGATGGAATCTAAGCAAGACTACGTTAATCTCTTAAATCGGTTTGGCGTGAGGCGAACTAATCCAAGTTTTTGGCAGGTGAGTGACGCGATTGGCGAGCTCAATAAGAAGGCGCGCCCCATGGAAAGTGGCGTTCTGGATTACAACCGATTAGAAAATAGATAAAACGAGCGCTAAAAGATCCTATTTCGCTGCATACTTTATAGTTGAGAGAAGAAGGGTTCGACCTGATAATGACACCAATACATATTAAATTGGGTTATTAGATGGTTACGTATTCTATTTTAGATTTAGCGCCCATTGGTGAAGGGCGCTCTACTCACGAGTCGCTAACCGAGTGTGCTCGCGTTGCGCAGGCAGCGGAAGCATCTGGCTACCAGCGTTATTGGTTGGCAGAGCATCACGGCATGAAAGCGGTTGGCAGTTCTGCAACCTCAGTTTTACTTTCCTATGTTGGTGCGAAAACGGAGTCCATTCGAATTGGGTCAGGCGGTGTTATGCTTCCCAACCATTCTCCATTGGTGATCGCGGAGCAATTTGGCACACTGGCGGAACTTTACCCTAATCGTGTTGAGGTCGGTCTTGGTCGAGCGCCTGGGACAGACATGAGGACAGCACAAGCGTTGCGTCGTAATGTGAACGAAAGCGTCGATTCCTACCCGCAAGATATTCAAGCACTTCAAGATTATTTCGATAATGGACACAACGGGATTCAAGCAACACCAGGTCATCAAACTCATTTGCCTATTTGGATGCTGGGTTCCAGTCTTTATAGTGCGCAATTAGCCGCTGAACTTGGGTTGCCCTTTGCGTTTGCTTCTCACTTTGCTCCTGATTATTTGATTCAAGCGATCACGATATATCGTCGACTTTTCAAGCCGAGTCAGCAGTTAGAAAAGCCCTATGTCATGGTAGGAATCATGGCTTCAGTGGCTGAGACCGATGAGCAAGCGAATTATTTGATGACGTCTTCTCAGCAGCAGTTTTTAAACCTTCGTCGTGGCGTCAGCGCACCGTTTCCGAAACCGACTGACAATATGGAAGGCTTGTGGTCACCATCGGAGAAACACATGGTTGAGCATACATTGCAATACAGTGTGTCAGGTTCCAAAGAAACCGTTCGCTTTAAACTAGAGCGCTTCCTTGAGGCAACCAAAGCGGATGAAATTATTGCCTCGTTCCCAATTTATGACACCAATGCAAGACTCGACGCGATACGCGGTTTTGGCGAGGCGATTAGAACTTAGAATCGCGTTTTTTACTTTAAACTTTGAGCTTCTGTGAGCTTTGAACTTCTGTGAGGTGTGGGCGTGAGGGGGAGTGTTGGCCTCTGAGCTTAATGTCTGTACTCACTCCTCACGTTACAGAGTGCGATACTCAGTGAAGAGCCAGCAAGAAGATTAGTACGGAGAAGGATCTTCGGGGTTCGGCTGGTTCTTAAAGCGTCTGTGTGTCCAGAAGTATTGCTCTTTCTTCGGTTCAATGATCTCTTCGAACAATGAATTCAATCGCGTAGCATTGGTAACGTCATCCTCGCTCGGAACATTTTTCACATGTGAGAGTGTTAGCACGTAACCTGATTCGGTACGTGTATAGTCATACAACACAATAGGGGCTTTGCTCATTTTAGCGATTCGGCCCACATGAGAAATGGTCGCACACTCTCTTTTGAAAAAGGGGGCGAAGACGGAATTTTTTCGGCCGTAATCTTGATCCGCTGCGAACCAAACGATCTTATTGTCTTTCAGTGACTTGATGATTTCTCTTGTGTTGCTTCGTTCAATGGTTTTCTTATAGGCGCGCTGTCTTTGGCGCTCCATGACCCAATTGATCACTTTATTGCTTTGCAGCTTGTAGATTGGGTGGACTTCAATGTGTCTCGCAAGCTGTATGCCACATAAATCAATCGGGGAGAAATGAGCGCCGACTAACAAACAGCCTCTTCCGGCCGCAAGCGCTTCATTGATGACCTCGTCGCCATTGAACTGTGTGCGTTTCGCAATGTGGTCGCTGTTTCGAAACCAACTGGTCATGGTTTCAAACAAACCTTGACCTATGCTTTCAAAATGCCTTTTTGAGAGTATATTTCGTTCATCGAGAGGCATGTTGGGGTAGCAGATTTCTAAATTGACATCGCAGATGCGACGTCTTCTAGGGGCGAGCTTATACAGCAGGCGGCCAACGTATGTTCCGAGTGTGCGTTGTACTTTCCAAGGCAAAAAACTCAAGCAGTACGCGATGCCTATAAAGATCCAGGTCGGCCAATATTTAGGCGCGATAAAAGCACGTAGTCCTTGATTGAGTGTGGTTGATTTAGCCATTTTTGTAACCGTCCAATAGGTGTTCTAGGTTGGCTTCTTCAACGTGGAAATTGGCGTGTTTTTGTTTCTCTTTTTCAAAAGAACGCTTTAATCGATCTAAATTATTATCTCTTAGTTTTTGAGTCATATTGCGTTGTCCGCACTTATCAAAATCGATAATCCATACTTTATGTTTTGAATCTATCATAATGTTATGGCAGTTCAAATCTGAGTGAAACACATCGGAATCATGCAGGCGCTTGATCTCTTGACCGATCGTACGCCAGTCCAATTGGCTGTGTTTGCCTTCTAAGATCCAATTAAAGAGATCATCGGCGTCAGGGATGGTTTTTGTCAGCAACCATGCTTCATAAAGTAAGCCTGATTTGCGGTACAGCCCTGCAATAGGTGTGGGAACATTTAACCCTTTTGTGACCATGTATTCGAGCAAATTGAGTTCTTTATACGGCCGAGTCCTTTTTAAAGAACTGAACACAAAGCAGTATTTATTGAACTTTGCAATTAAGCCGCCACGGCGATATCTTCTGAGAACGGCTGGGCCAGCGGGGGAGTCGATAAACCAGACTTCACCTCTTCCTGAAGCCGTTTTTAATAGTCGCTTTGTGCGTTTCCAATAATTTGGATCGAACCAGTTTTGCGCCGCATTTAAGTTTGCTTGGCTGGTCATTAGAGTGATTTTACTGCTGAGCTGTTGAGCGACTGGCATAGATCTCTTTATCTTGGAAGGGCAATACGGCTCGAAACGCTGAAATTGCGCTAATTGTGTTTTATAAGTGCTTGATTGCACACATTATAGAGTGGATATTCTATAATGTCCGCCAATTTTAATCAGTATAAAGAGTGACATGCAAAACCAGCCTGATAAATCGATTCAACGCATTTTAGTCGTACGACTCTCGGCTATAGGCGACGTGTGCCACGCGATGGCTGTCGTTGCTCGTCTTCAGGAACGTTACCCCCACGCTGAAATCACGTGGATAACGTCACCACTTGAAGCCAATTTGGTGCGTTTATTGCCTAAGGTTAATGTCGTTATATACGATAAAAAGTCAGGTTTAAAAGGCATGTTAGCACTGAGACAATCGCTGAAAGCAAATTATTACGATATCTTGTTGCACATGCAGTGGTCTTTACGAGCAAGTTTGTTAACGCGTATGGTTCGCGTGCGACGAAGAATTGGCTTTTCAAAGGCTTTCTCAAGAGAGAAGCAGCATTGGTTTGTGAATGAATGGGCTGATGAGCCGAAAGGCGCTCATGTTTTAGACAGTTTGTTATCCATTGCCGCGCCTTTGGGGATTGAGACGCCCCTGATTCCATGCCCTTTGGACTTGCCTACGTCTCCTACAGAGTCACCGCTTCCCGACGAATACGTCGTATTGAACCCCAGTGCCTCAAAAGCAGAGCGCAATTGGACGTTCGAGGGCTATCAGTCAGTCATTCGTTACTTACGAGAGAAAAAACTCGCGGTTGTGCTAACCGGAGGCCCAAGCGCAAAGGAGAAAGCGCTGGCAGGCCGTTTGATGGCTGAGGGCGTGATCAACTTAACGGGACAGACTAATTTACCAGAAATGATGTCGGTATTGCGCGATGCTAAGCTTGTTATCAGTCCAGATACGGGGCCTGCTCATATGGCTACCTTAGTCGGCACGCCAGTATTGGGGTTGTATGCGCATTCAAATCCTAGACGGACAGGGCCTTATCGAGATTTAGAGAGGGTGGTCAGTGTTTATGAAACATTGGCAGAAAAAGAATATGGTAAGGCCGTATCCGAGCTGCCTTGGGCGACAAGAGTGCATGACCCGAAGGCCATGCAGTATATTCAAGAAGACGTAGTGTTAGAGCAGCTTAGTCAGCTTATTTGATTTGTTGTTCCGCAAGCTTGAGGTCAAGCGTTGCTTTAAGTAGTTTATAAAGACGAATAGATGCGTCAATTTCTTCCTTTCGGTTTGTCAAACTTTCGATGTTTAAGCCTAATGGCACACCAAGCGGCAGAGCCGTCTCGATAATTTGTTCTAATGCAGCACGACAAATTCGAATGGACTCTTCTAGTGGTTTTTTGGCGTCCAGAATGCGGTGCTTGGTCGCGTCAGGAACAGAGATACCAAGCCATTCCATAAACTCCAATGTTTTTGTGCTACCACAGGGTGTAAAGGTCAAAATAATGCGCTTAGGAGTGATGTCTTGCTCTTTGCAGCTACGAGCGTACTGACTAATCAGGTCGATCGTAGCTTGCGGGTTATACACGGCTTGAGAGACAAAGAAATCACAACCTGATTCAGACTTTTTCAGCAAGCGTTTGTGCTCATCGCCTTTCTTAGCATGGCGTTCTGCAATCGTAACACCGCCAAGGTTGAACGGTTGAGGTGCATTTTCGAGCGCCTCGTAGGCTTGCGGTAGAGGTAGCGAAATTTGACCGTCAGACGACGGCGCACCAACAAGCACTAAATCGCGAATACCATAAACGTTCCAAGCTTCATCAAGCCAGTTGCTGAACTCTGCTTTACTGCGAGCTGCAACGCTTTTATAAGTAATGACAGGTCTTTCAGACAATTTGCTTAAACGTTTTGACCAAGCACGCGGATCATGAGTTTCCATGAATGGGAAAGGGCGAGGTTTAGCAATACGACTGCTTTCATCTTGAATGTCATAAACAATCATTCCGTCGTATTCAAGTTCCGAAAGGCGCCCTAGAAGCTTAGCGCTGATTTCTTGCAGCTTGTCTTCTTCTGTTGAAAGTTTCGGCGGAGTCGTACCGATAAAGTAAACGCCGCGAGTTGGATCTTGAAATTTGCTTGCTAGCTCAGTAGTCATGATAGTGCTCTTTTATTTTATGTGTGAGCGGCTTTGGTAATATAGTGTCCACTCAGCTATATGTGTATCTGATGGCATTAGTGTATCAGTGAATTTATTTCAGGTTGATATTATTAACTTGATAAATACTAATGTTAAAGTGAGACATCCTAATTAGATAAAGTGCCAATGTGGAAATAACGCAATCAAAAGAGAATAAAATGGCGTCAATTAATTTAGATATGATTTCAGAAACCGACGGGTATCCACCAGTTGATCAATGGAAACCGGCGTTTTGTGGTGATATGGATTTAGTGATCAAGCGTAATGGAGACTGGGTTCACGAAGGTGGCAAGATTAAGCGCGAGAAGTTGGTCACCTTATTTAGTCGAGTGTTGTGGTTCGATCAGTCAGAATATTTTCTAGTAACGCCACATGAAAAAGTCCGAATTCAAGTCGAAGACGTCCCGTTTCTGATTACTCAATGCGACTGGGTAAGACCCGCAAGTGGGCGTCCTTACTTTAGGATGATAACGTCGACCAATGATTGCTTACAGCTCGGTATCGATACCGACCTTGAATTGCATGAATGTGACGGTGAGTTTTGTCCCTATGCAACGATGCGTCATGGTATGCGTGCGAGCCTCCATCGAAATGTGTTCTATGATTTGGCTAATAACCATGCAATAGAAGAGATTGAAGACGATCAAACGAGCTGGTGGGTTGAAAGCGCAGGCAAGCGCTACTGTATAGGCAGAAGCTAAGGTATACTTACGGCCAAGGAAATTTATCCGCAGTTTCCTTGATATCGACCCAATATATGAACCCAGTTGCGTTTAGAAATCTACCTTTGCAACTGAATTTAGAGGAATACCTGTTTGCTTTTTAAAGATTTCGGTTTAGATACCCGTTTAATGCGCTCACTTGAGCACTTTGGCTACGATACTCCAACGCAAATTCAGGAGTGCGCCATACCGGAAGCAATTGCAGGCAGAGACTTGTTGGCGTCTTCCAAAACGGGGTCAGGTAAGACATTTGCTTATCTATTACCTGCGATAAACCGAGTGTATCAGCGTAAGGCCTTATCACGCCGTGACCCGCGTGTTGTGGTTTTAGTGCCTACTCGTGAATTGGCAAAGCAAGTTTACGGACAACTTCGCACCTTACTTGCTGGTAGTCGTTTAACCTCCGCGCTTATTTTAGGGGGCGAAAACTTTAACGACCAGCACAAAGCCTTGCAAAAAGACCCACATTTTGTCGTAGGGACGCCAGGACGATTAACGGATCATCTTGAAAAACGACACTTGTACCTTGAAGGGACTGAGCTGCTGATCTTGGATGAAGCAGATCGTATGTTGGATCTAGGTTTTGCGGATTCAATGCGCGCAATCAATAACGCCGCAAGCCATCGTCAGCGTCAAACACTTTTCTTCTCTGCAACATTGGATAACACCGACGTGAGTGTGATTGCAGAAGAGCTATTACGAGAGCCTTCTCGTGTTGCTGTGGGTCATGGTACCGATCAACACCAAGATATTTCTCAACACGTATTCTTGTGTGATCACTTAGATCACAAAGAAGCGTTGCTGAAGCACCTTGTGTCTAATGCTGAATTAAAGCAAGGCATCGTGTTCACCGCGACCAAACAAGATACCGTGCGTTTGTCTGAATTGGTCACATCCTGGGGCTATACCTCAGAAGCGCTGAGTGGCGATTTAAGCCAAAGCGCTCGTAATAGCGTCATGGAAAACTTCTCTCGTGGTAAGTTTCAAATCTTAGTGAGCACCGACATTGCCTCTCGTGGTTTAGACATCGCCGCGGTATCGCATGTCTTTAACTTTGATGTGCCAAACCCCGCTGAAGAGTTTGTGCACCGCACCGGTCGAACAGGTCGTGCTGGCTTTAAGGGCGACGCCTATACCTTTGTTGGGCCAAAAGACTGGTACAACTTTAAAGCGGTTGAGGAGTTCCTAAAAATACAATTTACGACCGAGCAGGTCGAAGGCTTGGAGCCAAGCTTTAAAGGATTAAAAGCGAAGAAAACGGGGGCGAAAGCGGCGAATAGGAAAGGGCAAAAAGCGAAGCCTAAAAAAGCAGATAACCGTCAGGCTAAGCGTAAGTCATCAAAAACCGTCGTGCATGATAATCGTCAAGATGGTTTTGAACCGTTTAAATTACCTAAGAAAAAACTCAATCCAGCCGATAATGATGAGAGTTAGCCCAATTTTCTCAATCTAAGTACCTGTATTGTGAAGTGAGCTATACTCAATTCAAATTGTATTGAATTATGTTGTTTCAATTTTGTCTTGTTATGCGCATTAAGGAGTTACGTTTATTAATCGTTTGCCCCCGTTAAATTCACTTAAATGCTTCGAATCGGCTGCACGTCACGGAAGCTTTAATCGTGCTGCGAACGAGCTAAACGTGACACCTTCCGCAATTAGCCACCAAATTAAAGGGTTGGAGAGCTTTTTGGGGATTGAGCTTTTTAGGCGCACGAAGCGAAAAGTTATTTTGACCGAAGCTGGAGAACAGTATATTGGTCCAATTAAAAGCATCTTCGAGCAATTAGAAAGCGCGACCGCCGATTTAAAGAGTGCGCAAAAGGGCGGTTACCTGAGCCTTGCCGTAGCGCCTGCCTTTTTGACTCGTTGGCTCATGCCGAGAATGGAATCGTTTCAGGCTCAATATCCAGATATTGAATTGGAGATCACCTCGTCGATGGGTGCGGTTGGCCTCTCTAATTCAGACATCGACATGGCGATTTATTTCGGCAATGGTGAATGGGACGATCTCGAAGTGCATTACCTTCGACCTATTTCACTTGCACCCGTATGCAGTCCAAAACTCATTAAACCGAATCAACCAATCAACACGCCAGAAGACATGCGTTTTTATCCTTTGCTGCACGTCAGTAAGCGCAGAGATGAGTGGCATGATTGGTTAAAGCAAAATGACGTTGATCCTAAGTTTTTCCGTCGTGGTCTGATGTTATCAAGTGGTTCATTGACCGCAGGTGCTGCGGCTCAGGGGCTAGGGATTTCGCTTGCTGACTCAGGGCTATTGAGTGAAGAGATTAAATCGGGTGAGCTGATTTTACTGTTCGATCATCATTTAAGAACCAATCGTTCCTTCTACTTAGTGTACGAAAAACGTCGCGCGGTAACACCTGCGATGGCTGCGTTTAAGGAATGGTTGATGGAAGAAACTCGAAAAGAAAACGTTGTTGCGGATATTGAGGCAAGTAAAAAGTAGGCGGATGTGCTGCTTGGCTGCTTTGGCCTTATTAGGGCTGCTTGCTTCATGTAAGCCGCCCTAATAAGTGCTCTTATTTATCGCTCTAGCGACTTTTACCCACCAACGACGTTCACCAGTAGCGTCACCTTATCGCCAGGCTGTACGTACTTTTTAGAGGAAACCTTCGGGTTCCATTTGCGGATATCATTTAAAGACACTTTGAACTTGCTTGCGACACGTGCAAGAGAGTCGCCTGAGCGCAGTGTGTACACAACTTTCTTAATGACACTCTTACGACCGTTGGTTTTAGCGGTCGCCTTGTTGCTCGCTTTTACCCAAACGACAAGTCGTTTACCGGGGTGAAGTGGGTCGCCTAGTCCCATGCTGTTCCAGCGCGCGAGCGTCTTAGAATCTGTGTTGTACTGTTTTGCTATCTTCCACAAACTGTCGCCAGCTTGAACGGTATAGTTAAGCTTTGTTCTGCTTCTAGAAGGCGATCGAGATTGCTTAGTAAGCAGTCGTTGATGAGAGCTCAATGTATAGCTTTCGATCTTATTACCCGCGACAGGAATCATCAATTGCTGACCAACGCGGATAAGTGACGATGAAATTTTGTTTACATCCTGCAAGACGTCTACGGTCGTATTGTGGGATTTGGCAACGCCTAGCAGGTTATCACCGGCTTTTACGGTATAACGAACCCATGTAACGCGGTCTTTAGGGGTAATCGAAGCCAGTTTTGTTCGGAACTCTTTTGCTTTCGAAATAGGCACCAATAATCGATGAGGTCCGTCTGGAGCAGTGGCCCATTGGTTGAATCCTGGGTTCAGCAGATAGATCTCGTCGATGCTAATGTCAGCCATGTTAGCGGCTTGCGCTAAATCAATCTGGCCGCCAATGTTAACCTCTTCAAAGTACGGCTTATTGGCGATGAAGTACGTTTCATAGCTGTATTTTTTAGGGTCTTTAATGATCTTAGCGAGAGCCAGTAGTTTCGGTACGTAGGCTCGTGTTTCTTTTGGTAGGTCGAGAGACCAAAAATCAGTCGGTTTGCCTGCTTTTTTGTTTTTACGAATGGCACGCATGACGGTGCCTTCACCGGAGTTATAAGACGCTAGTGCGTGTAACCAGTTGCCATCAAACATTCGGCTTAGCTTAGTTAAGTAAGCGATTGCTGCTTTTGTCGACAAGGTTATGTCGCGTCGACCGTCGTACCACCAGTTTTGGTCAAGGCCATAGATTTGACCTGTTGATGGAATAAATTGCCAAGGGCCTGATGCTCGGCCATGGCTGTAGCCAAATGGGTCGAACCCACTTTCAACAATCGGAAGAAGCGCAATTTCCAATGGTAGATTGGCTTTTTCCAATTCTTCGACGATGAAATAAAGATAACGCTCGCCACGTTTTGAAACGCGAGTTAGATAATTGGGGTGTGAGCTGTACCAACGAAGTTGTGAGCGAAGGCGTGGTTCATCAACATCAAGGTTAAGTTCGTATCCTGCTCGGATACGCTCCCAAATGTCTTTGGGAGGCAGTGGCTTAGCTGGCTCTACGGCAACTTCAGGTTGTTGAGAGGTTTCTTTGTCAACCTGTTGTTCAGTTTCGCTTTCAGGGCCAGACTTGTCTGCGACCGTTGGAACGCTGTCAATCAAGCCTTCTGCTTCGGTATCCGTGCCACCTATATTGGCATTGTTTATTTCAGACGTTGCGGTGTTTGATTCCGCGTTAGCCAGCTCGCTTTCGGTTGTATCGTTGCCTTTTTTGACGAGCCCCTGACAACCTGAAAGTAATATGCTTAATAAGAATACGCCTAAAATGTTTTTGATCATGAAATGCACAATTTTTGGTTAAAGTGAGCGAGATTTTATCTCGCTGGTTGCGAACGTCAACTAAAATACGCCAACTGGCTCAAATAGCGGTAAAAATCTTCTAAAATAAGTCTTTTGCTCTGCGAATTTGAGCAAATGCCCCTGCTGGTGTGTAATCCGGTGTTTGATTTAATTGATGCGCAGCCGCGTCGACAACAGTGGGTACTGAGGATCTAAAAAATGGATTGGTTGCCAGTTCTAGTTCAAGCGTAGTGGGAAGAGTCGGTGCGACGAACCCTCTTAGCTCTTGGCAAGAGGCCTCACTGTCGATCAGTCGCTGATTAGTTGGCTCCAACGACTTGGCGAACTTATAATTGGCCAGTGAATATTCGTGCGTGCCATACATAAGGGTTTCTGGTGCAAGCGTACCGATTCTGGAAAGTGAGGCGTGCATTTGTTCTGGAGTGCCTTCCATTAAGCGTCCACATCCGCCTCTAAAAACCGTGTCGCCACAGAAGATAAGAGAGTGGTCAGCGTCTTGGCTGACAAAGCAAATATGGTCTAAGGTGTGTCCCGGTGTTTCCCAAACCGTTAAATCGAGGTCAAAGATACGGACGGTGTCACCTTCTTTAACGGGGTGGGACACCAATTTTGGATGTAGATGTTCTGGACCATAGATGGGACAGGTAAACTGGCATTTTAGCGCCAAAATACCATTGGTGTGATCCCAGTGATGATGAGTAACGATAATACCTTTAATCGTTAGATTGTGCTTCGCACAGTGTGTTTGAACCGGCTTGGCATCGCCAGGATCTACGACCCAAACATCAGAACTATCATTATCCTGGATTAACCAGATATAATTATCCTCAAGTGAGGGAAGCGGGTAAATCGTCATATTGTTGTTTCTCTCGACTAAACTTATGCATTAGCTCGCATCTTTAAATAAGGTGCATATAACAACACTAAAGAGCAATATTGTATGTTGGATGACCAATCAAGACAATTTTTCCAGCAGTGGTATCAAACGTCGCTTGGTGAGCAGCTACTAAAACGAGAGATTCAGGCGATAAATGAAGAGATGGATCATGGCGTAGGGTACTACCTGTCGATCCAAACGCCTTTAAAAGCGCTCGATATTACAAACCATAGGATGCGTGAGGCATTTCATATTGCTCCAACGTTAGAATTGGGCGCTCCGGATTCGAGCATCATTGCGCGTTCAAGTGAATTACCGCTTGAGGGCGATGGCGTTGATCTTCATGTATTACATCACACATTAGATGTATCGCTTGAGCCTCATGATGATTTGCGTGAGGCCGCGCGAACGCTTTTACCAAGTGGTAAGCTGATTATCGTTGGGTTTAACCCATGGAGTATGTGGGGAATAAGGCGCGTGTTTTCTAAGCGTAAAAAAGCCCCGTGGTGTGGTCGCTTTATTAGCCATGCTCGATTAGAGGATTGGTTGAAAGTGGCGGGACTGACACTTGAGAAACGCCAGTTTATTTCCTATGCCCCACCTGTGCAGTCAGATAAGTGGCGTAGTCGCTTTCACTGGCTTGGTCAGTATTTTAAATTTTTAAAGCTGCCATTTGGTGGTGTTTACATATTGACAGTCACAAAAGAAACAAAGCGATTTATACCGATTAAACCAAGATGGAGAGGTGCTCGTGTTCGAGTAACGCCTCTCACTAAACCGACAATAAAAGAGATTTCAGATTGAAAGAAGTAACAATCTATACTGATGGCGCATGTAAAGGGAACCCCGGAATTGGTGGGTGGGGCGCTTGGTTAACCTTCGGGCAGCACGAAAAAAAAATGTGCGGCGGTGAGCACGATACCACTAATAATCGCATGGAATTAATGGGTGCGATTGAAGGCTTGAAAGCGTTAAAGGAATCTTGTGTTGTGACACTTTATACGGATTCTTCTTACGTTCAAAAAGGTATTACGCAATGGTTAGCAGGCTGGAAGAAGAAAGGTTGGAAAACCGCTTCAAAACAACCCGTTAAGAATCAAGATTTATGGCAGAGCTTAGACAGCGAATGCCAGCGCCATGATGTGACTTGGAAGTGGGTAAAGGGCCATGCTGGCATTGAAGGCAACGAAATTGCCGATCAATTAGCAAACCAAGGTATCGATGAGTTGAGAGCGAAGGGCTAAACAGATGAGACAAGTCGTACTGGATACGGAAACAACGGGCATCGACCCCAAACAAGGCCACCGAATTATTGAAATTGGGTGTGTTGAGATGATTGGGCGTAAGCTCACCAAGCGTCATTTTCATGTTTACATCAACCCCGATAGAGAAGTCGAAGAAGAAGCGTTTCAGGTTCACGGAATCAGCAATGAGTTTCTGGCTGATAAGCCGCGCTTCCATGAGATCGCCCAAGAGTTTCTGGACTTTATCCGAGGGGCGGAACTTATTATTCATAACGCACCTTTTGACGTCGGCTTTATGGATCATGAATTCTCCATGCTTGGGAACTTCCCTAAAACAAGGGATGTTTGTGAAATCTTCGATAGCTTGGTTTTTGCACGTAAAAAGCATCCGGGCGCGAAAAACAACTTGGACGCATTGTGCCGCCGTTATGGCATAGATAATTCGCATCGTGAACTGCATGGCGCACTGCTTGACTCCGAAATCCTAGCAGATGTTTATTTGCTTATGACGGGTGGGCAAACCAGTCTAGGCTTATCAATGAATGACGGTAGCGAAGGCGGCGATTCGGACAATGTGGGCGAGATTCGCAGACTGTCTCCAGATAGACCTATGTTAAAAGTATTGCGTGCGAACGAGACTGAAATGGCCGCTCATGAAGAGCGTTTGGACCTAATCGATAAAAAATCAGGTCAGTCTCTTTGGAGAAGTTAACCTCGACAGTTTAGGCTTTTCTTTTTTATTTCAGAGTCCTATTTGGTGTTTAAGACGGAGAAACGCGCTTTATAACGCGTTTCTCGTTGTCTGTTGAGTCGGAAAAGCATGAGAGCGTTGGGTGTTTACCTCGGTTGCAAAAATTGGCAGCCTTGTATCGGGTTGTACTTTCATCAGGATAAAATCCATTAAGGCATAAAGCTGCTCGCGATTCGCTGGCGTCGCGCTAACAACGCTACAGTTCGGGTCAAAAAAGCTCATAGAGTTGTCTGCTTCCTTCATCAATCCCATGGCGTGGCTTTTGCTTTCTATAATAAACACCTGTTCAATCGGTGCATTATCCACGATAGATTCCAGTTCTTTATTAAATAACGGTTCTTCCTCACGAGGTAAACGGTGCCTTAGCGCTTGGTCGCCGCATTAGTCGATTTATCTCAGAGCATCTGATGATAACCACTTCTTTGTTGCTCGCTTTCTAGATAGGTTATTTTTTGGGTAAGCGATCTCTTAAATAAGTGTCTTAACCGTAAGAAACGTTCCCTAGATTTTATAATTTTTTTAGAGAGGCTACTTTCTAAGAAAAAACATCGACGCTTTCTGAGAAAAAACCGGCAAGCGAGGGGCGAGTGTCGCCAATTTGTTTGCTTCCTAACGCAAATTGAAGAACTAATATCTCCCCTTAGGGACAACCATCGGTGTACCCGAAATAGGGTCTTTTATGATGACGGATCGCAAGCCAAATACATTTTCGATAAGGGTTTCGTTGACAATGTCGTTAGGGTTGCCCGTGGCGATGATGCGTCCTGATTTCATCGCAATAAGATGATCAGCATAGCGACAGGCGTGATTGAGGTCGTGAAGCACAGCAACCAATGTACGTCCGTTTTTTAAATTAAGGTCTTTAAAAAGATCTAATAGCTCGATTTGGTGAGCGATGTCTAGATAGGTCGTCGGTTCATCTAGAAGCAGCAGTGGCGTTTCTTGTGCTAATGCCATTGCGACCCAGACCCGTTGCCTTTGCCCGCCTGACAGCTGATCTACCTGTTGAGAGGCGAACTGAGCCGTGTCTGTTACGTCCAACGCTAGGTTCACAGCTCGTTGATCTTCTTCGCTCCATGGTTGAAACCACTTTTGGTGAGGGTATCGGCCTCGCGCGACAAGGTCGGTCACTTTAATCCCATCGGGTGCGGTAGCTGTTTGTGGTAACAGGCCCAAGCGCTTAGCAACGGTTTTAGTCGTCAGTGAATGAATGTCTTCACCATCGAGCAGTATTTGACCTTTTTGAGGGGGTAATAATCGGCTTAAGGCTCTTAGAAGGGTCGATTTGCCGCACGCATTTGGCCCAACGATTACAGTGAACTTACCCTCAGGAATCGAAACACTGAGGTCTTTTGCAATTTCATTTTGATCATAGCTCAGCGTGACAGAGTGTGCGTTAAGTATTGTCATAGATTTGATGTGTTAGTTTTTTGATTCATTTGAGATTAAATATACGAGATATAGACCACCCACACTGATCGTGACTAACCCCACAGGCAGCTTGGTGCTTGGTAATGCGTATTGTGCGAGACAGTCCGCAGACAAGAGTAACAATGCCCCCATTAACGCCGCTGCAAAGAGTGAACTTTCGTTGGTGTTTTTTGAAGATAGGTTTAATCGTTTGGCTATTTGGGGCGCAGCTAAAGAGATAAAAGCAATGGGCCCTGTTATAGCGGTTGGAGCCGCTGTTAAACAAACTCCGAGCAACAATAGTAAGAGTCGAGTTTTATTAACGCTTACGCCCAGAGCCGCTGCTAAATCGTCGCCCATTTCCAGCAGTTTCATTCTGGTCACAAGAAACGCAGAAACGATAAGCAAAAAGCCTAAAAATAGACTGATAGGAAGCGCCTTTTCCCATGTTATGCCATTTAAGGAACCGATACTCCAAAGTGCTGCTGTCATCGCGGTTTCGAGAGATACATAGAGAGAAAGCCACATATTAAAGGCGGTCAGCATGGCGCTGATTGCGATGCCTACAATGATCAGCCTGAACCCAGACATGCCATTACGATAGGCGAACAAATAGACGAGTAGTGCAGCAAATAATCCGCCGCCAATGGCGCCAGATACGATGAACCAAAATTGCGTGCCAATGAAGGCCATTGTCAGCAGCACGCCCGTAAAGGCTCCGACATTAAACCCCGTGACATCGGGACTACCAAGAGGGTTTTTAACTAAAGATTGAAAGATAGCGCCACTGACTCCAAGTGCAGCGCCGATTATGATCGCTGAAAAAATACGAGGCGCGCGCCATTGCCAAATAACTGTTGACTGTATCGGCTCAAACAGCGAGCCATGGGTGATTTTTAATGCTAGGTCTGTTATTTGGCTGTGTGACAGTTGTCCGTTAAATAATGAGAAAAAAGACAGGGCAAACAATCCAAACACAACCACAATGAAGGTTCGGCTCGGTTTGTAGGAGGGGAGTGAGCTTTGACTTGCTCTTATGAAGGTCTTCATCATTAAATGATCCTCACAGCTGGCTTGCGCTTTTTTTACGCGCTAAGTAAATCAAGATTGGTGCACCAACAAAGGCAGTCACGACAGACACCTGTAATTCACTCGTTAAGATCACACGGCCGACGATGTCTGAAAAAAGCAGCAAAATCGGCGTGAGTAAGCAGCAAAACGGAATGATCCAACGTTGATCTGGACCGACCATCCATCTCGCAATGTGGGGCATCATTAGGCTGACAAACCCTATTGGCCCCGCAGCCGCCGTTGCACAGCCACATAACAAGGTAATAATGACTAAGCTCGCTGCTTGGACTTTGACGATATGAGTACCGAGCGTTGATGCCAGTGCTTCTCCTAAGCCCATTGCATTTAACGAGGGCGTTAGAGCGAATGCGCCTAAGCAGCCAAGTGTCACGACTGGTGCGATAAATAGGGGAATATCTAATGTTCTTGCGTCTAAGCTGCCAACAACCCAAAACCGTACCGCATCAAACGCATTAGGGTTAAAGAGGGTCAGCCCCGAACTAATTCCACCCAGAACCGCGCCAATAGCCACGCCTGCTAATGTGAGTTTGAGAGGGTCTGGGCGTCCTTTCGTTTGTCCGATGGCGTAGACCAGTAGACTCGTTACGAGCGCGCCAACCGAAGAAAATATAAAAAATTCCCAAAGTGTCGTGACGCCTAAAAAAACAATACCAATTGCAATGGCTAAGCTCGCTCCAACGTTTACGCCTAATATGCCTGGATCAGCGAGAGGGTTTCGAGTAATCGCCTGAATAAGTGCGCCTGATACGCCAAGTGCCATCCCGACAAACAGTCCGTTTAATGTCCTAGGTATCCTTCCTTCCCATATTATGGCACTGTCTAGCCCAAGATCCCTTCCTTGAAGAATCTGAATTATAGTGGAAACAGAAATAGGCCTAGAGCCAATAGCAAGACTTACTACCATTGCAATCAGAAGCACAGCGATACTCGCGGTTAGCCAGAACAAGCGCTTTTTTCGCGTTAAAGAAACATGTCCCTGTATTCGTACAGAGTTTACTAGTGAGGAGTCAGAGGCTTGCATTGGCGTGTTTTTCTTTGAACAAGCGACTTAGTCGATCAATTAAATTACTCGCACTGTAGTAGTCCATCCTAAAGGTGTCGTTACCGACGGCATATACTGCGTCTTGCTGAACGGCTGGAATGTCTTTTAGGTAACTGTTCGATTTCACTTTCTTTTCCTGTTCTTTTTCAGCAGAAAAGAGCAGTAGCGTGTTACCAGTGACTGCATCAGGTAAGCGCTCACCTGTTGCGATGACGATGTCACTTCGTTTGCCCATGCTGATGTCACCTTTTACGGATTCAGGCAGTATGGCGAGCGAAAAGCCTAGCGCTTTTAGCAGGCGGCCTTGAGCGGACTTATCGGTCCAAATGTTAGCGCCAGTGCCGTCTGCGTAATAGACCATAGCGGTGGTTGGTTGCGCTGGGAGTGTCACCGTTTCTTTAAAGTGCTGAACTTTTGATTCGAATTCTGTAATCACCGATTTAGCGTTGTCTTCTTTGCCTAAAAAGTCTCCAAGCAAGGTGGCCAGCTGCATCCAGCTTTTATTGTCATAGCGAATAATGGCGGTAGGGGCGATGGATTTTAGTTGATCATAGAGCTTTCTCGCTGAGTCGCCTCCTGTCGCCGAAATCAAAATTAGATCGGGATGTTGTGCGACGATGGCTTCTGCATCTGGTTCTCTTTGATACAGTGAGACAAGATTTTGCTTATCGGCTATGTCACTCCATTGACGCATGAATCCATTTCTATCAGCGACAGAGGTGTTGGCGACGGTGCCACCTGACGCAATCACGGGCGCTTTTATGGCGAGTAGCGTACCCGTCATGGTGACGCTGGTTGAAACGATACGCTTGGGTGGCGCGTCGAGTGTTACCGGACCTTTACTTGTCATGAGGGTTCGAGGCCAGCCACTGGGGTCTTTTGTCACATCGTCAACTTTTAAGCCTGCGCTTTCTGAGTGCTCGCACGCAGAAAGCGCAAGGCTTGTGATCATGGCCAACGCAAGTTTAGCAAGCGCAGAAGAAAGAGCATGTTTCAGTGAAGGTGTGCGTGTGGTTGGCATAACGATATCCCTGCGAAGTAGAACCGAGCGCTATGTTAAACATTTCTTAATTATATTAATAGTAGTGATAAGGATTATCATTTATAAATTTGGTTTTAAGGGTTTTTCTAAAAGTCGTTATCTTCTAAATTTTGTGCAAGAAAAAATAACGTTTTAAAAAAGAGCTAGATAAACTTAATGATAGCTATTATCATTTAATAATGATTTACATGATCATTTGAAAAATAGAGGCTCTATTTCATGGACACACTTGTTTCAGGCTTTTTCGATTCTGCTTCCGTTACAACCTCTATGCCATTTTTATTTTATTCAAAGTCGAGTTCGGTAAGGTGTCGAGGCGCAAAAAGCGTTTTAGAATGTCCTCTCACGGATCCGACATTCAGCCGAAAGCTAGATGATCTCTTTAATCGAGAGAAAGCGCAGGGAGTCGACAATCCTATTGTCGTGGGTGCGATACCGTTTGATTTGGCGCAACCCTGTCATCTCATGGTTCCACAGTGGTTTACGTTCCAATCCGCCCCGCCGTTTGATATGTCTCAGTTTAATGACACAGGTTTTAAACACAGGGTACGTGCTCATCAATTTGTTCCTAACCACGATGTATTTATTCAATGTGTTGAACAGGCCCTTACTCGGTTTGACGATACGGATTTGAAAAAAGTCGTGTTATCGCGCTTATTGGAATTAGAGCTTGATAAAGACGTTGATTTAACGCGTCTAATGGGGAATGTGATGGCACAAAACCCTAACGCCTATCACTTTAATATTCCCGTTAAGGGGGGCGTTATGATTGGCGCGAGCCCCGAGTTACTGATTCGGAAAAAAGACGAACGGGTGTACTCAAACCCATTAGCCGGGTCCGCAAAGCGTCAAGATGATCAAGCGCTCGATGGCGCAGCAGCCGATGCGCTTTGGCAGTCGAAAAAAGACCAATACGAGCATCGCCTCGTTGTTGATTCCATTCGTTCCGCTATATCGGGTTACGTTAGTGATCTGAGGATTCCAGAAGAGCCTTCGCTTGTAAACACGCCGACCATGTGGCACCTCTCAACTCAGATTGAAGGATGCGTAAAAGAGTCTGCTACCAATACCTTTGATTTGATAAAAGCCATTCACCCAACGCCCGCGATGGGAGGAACCCCGACTCAACACGCTAAACAGGCGATCGATGAGATTGAACCGCATGACCGCCATTTCTTTAGCGGCTTAGTCGGGTGGGCTGATTCAAAAGGGAATGGAGAGTGGGCCATCGCGATACGTTGTGCAGAAGTCAACGGCGCGTTTGTCCGACTCTTTGCTGGGGCTGGCGTGGTACCTGACTCCAACCCTGAGAACGAATGGATTGAAACCGGAAATAAGATGCGCACTATGTTAAATGCCTTTGGAATTAAGAGGGATGCATTATGAAAACGCCATTTACGCCTTGGCCTACGGAGTTTGCACAGCAATATCGTGATAAAGGCTATTGGATTGATTCTCCTTTAACGGATTTGATTACAAAGGGAGAGGACGCTGATACGGCGATTATTTGTTCAGGAAGAGCGGGGCTTGAAAATCAGGATCTCAGTAGAGTGTTTAGCTATCGAGAACTAAGGGAAAAAGTGAGTTTACTGGCTTACTATTTTTCCAACGATTTAGGCTTGAGAGCCGGTGACACGGCTTTAGTTCAGTTGCCAAATATTGCCGAATTTTATGTCGTTTACTTTGCGTTAATGAAAGTCGGCGTGGTCTCGGTAAACGCACTCTTTAGTCATAACGAACGAGAGCTCAGGTCTTATTGTGAGCAAATACAGCCCACTGTCTTTGTTGGTAGTACGGCGCACAAATTGTTTGCATCGCCGAAGTTTGCGGCAGAACTAAAGGTGCTATCGACGAACCTGAATCATTTCTTATTGGTAGAGCCTTCGGATTGGGCCGATTGTATTGATGATATTTTGGTTGAGATCCTTCCCGAAAAGGATAAAGCCGTTGCTGCTATTGAGGCATTAGAGAACGAACGTGCACTAAAAGAAGTGTCAGAAAATGTCGCCTTCTTCCAGCTTTCCGGAGGCAGTACGGGGACGCCAAAGCTGATTCCTCGTACTCATAATGACTACTACTTTAGTATTCGCCGAAGTGCCGAGATTTGTGAGCTTTCACGAGCGACGCGTTACCTTTGTGCTTTACCTTGTGCACACAATTACCCGATGAGTTCTCCCGGTGCATTTGGCGTGTTTTGCGCAGGAGGGACAGTCATTATGGCCTCTAGCCCTGAACCGCAGTTGTGTTTTGACCTGATCGAAAAATACCACGTTAGTATGGCCTCATTAGTGCCTCCCGCTGCAGCAATGTGGGTTGATGCGGCAGAATCTCAATCTCATAACCTTGAAAGTCTACGCCTTATACAAGTGGGCGGTGCAAAGTTGAGCGATTCTCTCGCGCGGCGTATTCCTGAAGTATTGGGTTGCCAATTGCAGCAAGTATTGGGGATGGCGGAAGGGCTGGTTAATTACACCCGTTTAGATGACGACATTGAAACCATTATCACAACACAAGGAAAGCCAATGTGCTCATTGGATGAAGTAAAGGTTGTAAATGAAGTGGGTGAAGAGGTTCCGAAAGGCGTCGCAGGAGAGTTAGTTACTCGCGGCCCTTATACAATACGCGGATACTTTAATGCACCAGAACACAATCGTACCGTCTTTGATGAGGAAGGCTTCTATTACAGCGGAGACTTAGTTCGTCAGGATGAGAGAGGGTACTTAACGGTGGTTGGACGAGATAAGGATCAGATTAATAGAGGTGGCGAGAAAATTGCCGCAGAAGAGGTCGAAAACCTACTTTTGAAACATGAGCTTATTATGCACAGTGCGCTTGTTTCCATGCCAGACAAAACAATGGGGGAAAAGAGCTGCGCTTTCATTGTTCCAAAAGTGAAAGCACACCCTCTTAAAAGTGTCGGCTTGCGGAAGTATTTGCGCACACACGGTATCGCGGATTACAAGATTCCTGATCGTTTTGAGTTCATAGAAAGCCTTCCGCTTACACATGTTGGTAAGCCTAATAAGGTCGCATTAAGACAAATGATTAGTGACCGTCTTAGTCTCGAAAAGGCATCGTCTCGAAAAGGCATCGTCTAGAAAAAGCTTAGTCTCTACAGCACATGTTTCTAGAGCTCATGTTTCTAGAGCTCATGTTTCTAGAGAAAAGGCACAGGCATAAATAACGTAAACAAGGATTTGACATGGCTATTCCATCTATAGCAACTTACCCAATGCCAACGGTCAACGACTTCCCGAAAGGCAAAGTGGACTGGCAGCTCGACCCTAAACGAGCGGTTTTTTTAATTCACGATATGCAGGATTACTTTCTGCGCTTTTACGATCAGGGTTCAGACTTAATCCAGACGTTGAAACAGAACCTTGTTGATATCAAAGCATTTTGCCACCAACAGGGGATTCCTGTTGTCTATACCGCACAACCCAATGACCAAGCGCCAGAAGATCGTGCCTTATTAAATGATATGTGGGGGAGTGGGTTAAACGACTACCCTGAACTGCAACCTGTCATCAGTGAATTGACGCCCAGCGAGATCGATACGGTGCTGGTTAAATGGCGTTACAGTGCGTTTCATCGCTCAAACTTACAAGAGCTAATGCAAGGTTGGGGGCGTGATCAACTTATTATCGGAGGAATATACGCGCACATTGGTTGCATGATCAGTGCGGCGGATGCCTTTATGCGAGACATTCAGCCCTTTATGGTTGGGGATGCGTTAGCGGATTTTAGTGAAGATGAGCACAAAATGGCACTGTCGTATACGGCGGGGCGAACGGGGCGTGTCGTCTCCACAGAAGATGTTCTTTTGTCTGCTAAGCATTCAGAAGGCGCAACCTCAGAAGAGCCTTCTATGACCTTTGATTTGTTAAAAGCTCAGGTATTGGAATTGATTGATGAGGACGACCTCTCTGAATTTGAGTCGGATGATGAACTCATTGATTATGGATTAGACTCTATTCAAATCATGAGCTTCGTTACTAAATGGCGAACGCTCGGTGTCGAAGTGACCTTTGCAGAGTTAGTGCAAGCGGCTTCCTTAAACGGCTGGTGGGCGCTAATTGAGCGTAAGCAACAAAAGGTAGCCAACTGATGCCTGTTGCTCAAACAGTCACTCATCGTCCTGCTGCGCCTGATCCACTAGACTTTACAGGTAAAACCGTTTGGGTAACGGGTGCTGGTCGTGGCATTGGTCGAGAAGTGGCGTTGCAATTTGTAGAGAGAGGAGCCAACGTCGTTGGCTTCGACCTTCAATTTGAGAAGGCTGACGTGACGACCAGTCCTTTAGAGGCGCTAGCGCAGAGCAAAGAGCAAAGCTCGGAGAAAGAGCGCGGAACCTTGATTAATGTTGAGTTGGACATTAGTGATGAAAGTGCGGTCGATAAGCAGGTTTCTAGGTTGCTAAAGGAGAGTTCAGCGCTGGATATCCTCGTCAACGCCGCTGGCATTCTTAGAATGGGCGCGGTTGAGGACACCTCACTAGACGACTTTAAAAAGTGTTTTGATGTCAACGCAGGCGGTGTATTTCTTATGCTAAGAAGCACCATCCCTCATTTTAAGAAACAAAAATCAGGCTGTATTGTGACGATAAGCTCAAATGCTGCGAAAGTGCCGAGGGCGAATATGGCCGCTTATTGTGCATCGAAGGCCGCTTTGTCCGCGCTAAATAACACAGCAGCGCTTGAGTTAGCGCCCTATGGTGTACGTTGTAATCTTGTTTGCCCAGGGTCGACCGATACACCGATGCAACGCATGCTTTGGACCAGTGATGATGCTGAATCAAAGACCATTCAGGGCTTTCCTGAGCAATATAAGCTCGGTATCCCACTGGGTAAAATCGCTCAACCAAGTGAAATTGCGCAAACGGTCCTATTCTTTGCTTCGCCGATGGCGAGTCACATTACAATGCAGGATGTTGTTGTTGATGGTGGCGCAACGTTAAATGCCTAATGCGGTTTAAATGATTGTTTGAATGACAGATATCTCACTCAAATCGGGTATGATATCGCCATGACAACAGTATCTTACCTACCTTTAAAAAATGCGGGGATATCCATCCCCGTTTCGTATTTCCCCTTTCAGACGGCGCTACTTCGTGAGTACGAGACGTCTTTCTTCGGACAACTTCCAGCGGACTATGGGAAATGGGTCGCTAAACGCAAAGTGAGTTTTCTTGCTGGGCGTCTTGCTGTACAGCAACTCCTAACGCATTTGGATCTACCCAATATGGCGGTTCTTAAAGCGGAAGATGGAAGCCCTATATGGCCTAACGGTTGGAAAGGGAGCATTGCGCACGCGAATGATCAGGCCATAGCCAGTGTGTTGCCGGCTCAATCCGTAGCGGAATCGAGACTGCAAGGATTGGGCTTGGATGTTGAGAATCTTGATAAAACGGAAATCGTGCTTGAGACTCAAAAAATGATTGCGGTGGAACGTGAAGTGTCGCTGTTGGAAAGCGTGGGTTATGACAAGGCCGTTGCACTTCTAATGATCTTCTCGATCAAAGAAAGTGTCTTTAAGGCTGTCTACCCAAAATACGGCGTCTATTTTGACTTTCTGGATGCTGAGTTAGTTTCAGTGAATCGGTCCGAGGAATGGGAAGTACGGCTCACGAGAACGCTTTCAGAGACCTTCCCCGCGGGCTTTCCACTAACGGTCAAAGCTTGGGTTGAAGAAAGTCGTGTGTACTCATACTGCTATTGGTTATAGACAATTCGCGGGTTTGGGCAGTCCAGCGATTTTTGCACCAAGCTTTGGAGGGCTGCCGGGAAACAATGTCATTAAATAGATGCTTTTGCCTTTGTCTGCCCCGAGTTTTTTCGACACGGCTTTTACCAGTGGGCGCATTGCTGGGGACACTTCAAATTCCTTATAGAAGTCTCTCAATAGGTAAATGATGTCCCAATGAGCGTCCGTAAGCTCAATGCCTTCCACTTCTGCAATTTCGGTTGCAAGTGATTCACTCCAGTCGTTTAGGTCTAGTAGATAGCCTTCTTCGTCTAGGGCTAAGTTTTGATAACTTGGTTGCATATTTCACCTTCTATCTAGGAGCCTAAGGCCCTAGGTAGGAATATTAAGTTTGTGGTATTGGTTGTTGTGAAAGCGTTGCACAACCCCATGCAAAGCTCTCTCTAGTACTAACTGTCTATTTCGGATTGTCTAGTGCTGGTTGTCGTAAGCTAGCGTATTACCAGCTAATAATTCGATCGCATTCAGCGGTAAGTTCTAGCCACTGATTATCGTCAATAATTTGGTAAATCGATTCGTCTACCTTTAGGCCGTGTGCTTTGGCATCAATTTCTCGAACGAACAAAGTGACGGACTGTTTTGTTGATTGCTCTTTTAATTGCTCTTTTGATTGTTCTGGGGCTTGAGCAGACAGAACAGGTGTACTTTTTAAGGCTCTAAGCACGCCAGATTCAAACAGCAGGATCGAGTCCCCGTTTTGTAGTGACAGTTGCCAATCTCGTTCAATCGACGCAGGGTACTGAGCTTTATTTATTTGATGTAGAGTCATGAATGTTGACCTTAAAAACGAATAATCTGCGAATGCTCGCGTAGTATTTTAGACCAAGCATTCTCATCGACCGCTGTAACGCCAGACCAAACAGCGTGTTTAGGCGAGTAGAGCTCTAGATCAAATTCCAAGGCGTAAATCTCTTCTATGTCGTAAAACTCAAGTCCGTCGAGTAATTTATAAAGGTGCTTACCCTGTGCTTTTTCAGGCAATTGCTCTTCTAAAAGAAGGCTTACGCCGTCGCCTGAGAACGCGAGAGAAACAGGTTGCTCGAATGTTCCGAGTACCAACGCAAGGTCAAGTCCTTCTTTTGCGCTTGTCGTCTCATACGGTGAGGACGAAAATAAAATGAGCGTTTTTTGCATCGCTAAATCCTCGTAATTGACTAACGAAATTGAACCACTTTATCCGCTAAACTGTTTAGCTCTACCCACGTTCCTAGACCTTCTAGCTGAAAATGATCGGAGCAGTTGTGTGCGTTTAGCTCGTGACGTTTGCTTTCATTTTCATTGAGAACGCCACGCCTAATTGCAGCGGCAATGCAAACATACAGCGGAGTATTAGATAGTTTATGGAAGGCTTCCCATTCACTGAGTACATTGTATTCATCACGTGGCGGGTTGGCTAAGCGGTTCGCTACCGCGACACCTTCTTCATAAAAGAAGACGCCTAATAATTCATGTTCATGATGAGCGTCAATACGTTGCGCGAACGCCAATGCAGACTGGCAAGCTTTTGATTGAGTAGGGTGGCCCGTGACTAAAAGAGCGTATTTCATGTTGTCGTATCTTAAGCGTCTGAGTCTATGGGAAGCATGTCTTTAAAAAGAGAGCGTATAAAAAGAGTGTCTAATAAAAAGGCGTTTAATAAACAGTCGCATCATAAAGCTGGTATCAAGCGGTCATTGTTTAGCTTGAGCAGAACCAAATGATATCGAACCTAGTGCGATGATATTTATTAAGATAGCACCTGTTGCGATAGTACCAATAAATAAGGCCGCAGTCAGCGGCCTTATTGTGTTCTGATTTTCTATCGTGCTTATTGTTCTAACGTAGAAGGCTAGGTTAGAACTAAGCGGTTAATAGATTAATCGTCGCTAGACATACCCATAATAGATAGGATGCTTAGGAACATGTTGTAGATGGAAACGTATAACGTTACCGCTGCAGTAATGTAGTTTGTTTCACCGCCGCGTACGATTTGGCTTGTTTGAAGCAAAATAACCGCGCCAGAGAACAAGGCAAAACCCGCAGAGATAAATAATTGCAACGCTGGCATTTGAATGAAGAAACCCGCAATTATCGCAAATACAAGAACGAAGAAGCCAACAGTGATGAAGCCACCGAGAAAGCTAAAATCTTTCTTAGAGATCAGAGCGTAAGCAGAAAGGCCAAGGAACGATAGACCTGTGATGCCAAGCGCGCTCATGATCATACTTGCGCCACCTTGAATGCTTAGGTAAGCATTTAGGATAGGCCCCAACGTTAACCCCATGAAGCCAGTCAGTGCGAATACGCACAGTAGGCCAATGGCGCTGTTTTGAAATTTGTGAGTTAAAAATAGAAGGCCATAAAAACCAACCAAAGTAATAATAATACCAGGGTGTGGTAAATTTAAGGCCATGCTAACGCCGGCTGTGAATGCGCTGAACAACAAAGTCAGTGCTAATAGGCCGTAAGTATTACGAAGCGTCTTATTTACGACCTCTGATGATGGTACCGAAATAGCGTCTGTATAACGCATTGGGGTTCTCCTTAAAGTTTTGGTCTCTACTATAGACATAATATGGGGGGTTACGGTTCAAACTTCAAGGATCAATTTGTTATAGATATATGAAATCTTAGGAAGAACGGTTTTAAAAGAGGCTTAAGGCGAATTATCGAGAGGTTTTGTCTTTTATGTCGATTATTTTCGTATCTAGAAGCGCCCTCTAGGAGGGCGCGTTGTTAGGGGTGAAAAGTAGTCGTCTTTAAAAATAGCGATCAACCAAACGTAATAGATAGAGATTAAGACGCAACGACTGATTTGTGTGTATTGGCATTGAGTTTGGTTTTGTGTTTTTCGACCTGCCTAACGAGCTTGTCAATCATGCCATCAATCGCATGAAACAGTCTCTCTTCGGAGGTTGCTGCGGCGAATATTTCCTTGCCTGGTAGATGAACCCTTGCTTCGGCTTTTTGTTCTTTGCTGTCCTTCATTAGCGTGACATTCACAGAGGTAATTTGATCAGTAAGCTTTGATACTTTGGTAAGCTTTTCGTTGACATGATCTTTGATCGCGGGAGTGATATCGATGTGATGGCCTGTGATGTTAATTGTATGCATACAACTTTCTCCTCAGTAAATCGTGTCGCGAAGTGGAATGGAATACTACTCTTTTGTTGCGGCACAACTTCAGCATAGAAGGGGCTTTTTTCGCTGTCAACAGCAAAAAAGTACGATGACATACTTGTGTCATATTCTTGTGTTACCGACGAAAAATTTTCTTGATATCGCATCTTGGTTAGAGTTATCGTGATAAACGGTGCACGTTCTGGTAAACTTCTTTGCCCACGATTTTTAGTGATTCCTATGCACGATTCAAAGTTCACATTGCCATTATCATTCAAGCTCGCCAGTGAAATTGGGCTAGAAGAAAGTGTGTTGTTGTCTTTTTTACGACAGAATGCGTTTGTGATGCGCAACAATGTTCTGCACTTCCCTGACGATTCATTAATGACCTTATTGTCTTTTTGGACAACGCCGATTTTGATCAGGCACTTAAATAGCCTGCAGGCCATGAATCAGCTTAGATATCGACGTACCGAGGCGGGAATTGATGTACAGCTTGCTGAGGTAACCGCGTCGCCGGTGACGTCAAATGTAGCGACAGAAACGGGGCAACCTGTTCAACCAAGTCGATACCCTGATCTAGATGAAGGTGATGTCGTTTCAAAAGTGGGCAAACTTCAGCGAGCAGCCAGAGAGAAATCGAACGTAAGCGCAGACAGACGGCAGGACTCAGGTCATGCGATGCCTTCCTCACGATCGAAGTCGGCAGCACCGCAACCGCAACCTATCGTCGCCAACCACCGAGCGAAAGCAGACTCGAACTTTTCAGCAAATCATCCTGCTCCGTCCGATCGACGAGGCGTGTCTGATTTTGATATCTACTTGGAGCAGAAAGAGCGAACGCGTCAGCCTGATCAATGGCTACCTGAAGAGGCGACGATAGAGCAAATTTGTCAATCGGGCATTCCTCGTCAGTTTGCCACGGAGCTTCAACCTGAATTCTTACTACGTATTCGAGAACAGCGCAAAAATGTACGTACATGGAACAGTGAATTCTTTAAATACGTGAAACGACAATGGCAATATAAACAATCAGATAGGCAGTCCTATGAAGGAACCTCAGTCAGCTCATCATCTGGCAAATCCTCTCGTGAACAAATTAGCAGCGCCCTCACAAACATCCACGACACAGACTGGTAACGCAAGCGCTGACCAACATTCCGCTGATAGCTCACAGCAGACAGAAGAGCAACAACGCACCCGCTTGCTGGTAAATATGTTGTTTGCGCGTTTCAAGGCGATATATACCCATAAATTTGCCTCAGCATACAGCACAACAGAAGAAGTGAAGCTCGCTAAGCGCGAATGGGCGATTGCGCTCAAAGGTTTTAAAGAACCGTTATTGGCTTACGCCGTCGAGCGAGCGAAAGAGCAATTCGCATGGCCGCCGTCTATTTCAGAGTTTTTAAAGGTCATTCATTCTGCTTACACAGCTTATGGATTGGTAGAGCCTCGGGGAGCCTATGCAGAAGCGGCGCGTTGTCGTATCGACCCGCGGGAATTTAAATGGTCTCATCCTGTTGTTTTCCATGCTGGCTGCGAAGTGGGGTGGTTCAAACTGAAAACAGAAGAAGAGCATGTCACTTGGCCGGTATTCGAAAAAGCGTATTTGTCTTTGATGGATCGGGTTATCGAAGGCGAAAGTTTTACCATACCAACGGTGACTCTGATTGAAAATAAAGCGACTTTGAATGTCGTTCAAATTATCAGCGAGATTGCTGCCTCCTTGTCGACCTCGGAAGATGAGATTGCACCGATGCTATATTACCTTCACAAAACCCCTAACACATTGATCCGTAAGCAGTATAGAGAAAAAGCGCTAAAGCAGCTTTTAGCGTTGGGATATCAAGGAAATATCCCAGATTAAGGGGTAGAATGTTTAAAAACGTAAACAATGTAATTAAATGCACATATTTGTCTAGGCTGAAACCGCGCTAAGAGATAATATAAAGAATAAGCGGTAGATAACGATAAAGCCTGTAAAAAGCTATAAATGTATTGGGTGGTGAGGCAACAGTGCACAAGATACTCATAGTGGATGACCACGATTTAGTGTGTGAAGGATTAAAACGAGTTTTGCAGGATGCGCCAAACTTGGTAGTGATTGGCGTAGCTCATAGTGGAGAAGAGGCCCTTGAGTTTATACGTGAAGAACAACCAAACATCGTGTTGATGGATGTTCATATGCCAGGCATCGGTGGACTAGGAGCGACTGTGGAAATTACACGTCGTTATCCCTCTATTAAGATCGTTGCCCTGTCAGCGATGGACGACAACCCGTACCCAACCAAGTTGATTGAAGCGGGAGCAAGTGGTTACGTCACCAAAGGCGCTGAATCACTAGAGCTTTTGGATGCAATTGATACTGTATCGAAAGGTGAGCGTTACATTTCTAAGAGTGTTGCGCAGAAAATTGCACTTGCAAAAACCTCTTCGATAGATGGTGACTCGCCGTTACACGCCTTGTCTGAAAGAGAGCTACAAGTCGCTCAAATGATCGTGGATTGTAAAAAATCCAACGAAATTGCCGATCAATTGAATGTCAGCCCTAAAACGGTCAGTACGTACCGAGCTCGCATTTTCTCTAAACTTAACATTGAAAGTGATGTTGAGCTGGCTCGATTAGCGATGCGCTATAACATACTCGGTCTAGGTTAATTTACTTCCTTCCAAAGAGCTTCAAAACGTATATAACGAGGTTGCGTGGACAATTCAGAGTTTGACCCTAAGCATTTTGTTCGTCACTTAACGACAAGGCCGGGGGTCTATCGAATGTATGGCAAAGACGAGTTGCTGTATGTTGGTAAGGCAAAAAACTTAAAAAATCGAGTGTCTAGCTATTTTCGCGCAACGGGACTAACGACCAAGACGATGGCGTTGGTGAGTCGTATCGACGCCATAGAAATTACGATCACAAAAAGCGAAACTGAAGCGCTTCTGCTTGAACAAACTCTAATCAAGCAACATCGTCCTCCTTATAATATTTTACTTCGCGACGATAAATCATACCCTTACATCCTTTTGTCACATCATGACCATCCCGCGCTCTTGTTTCGAAGAGGCGGAAAGAAAGTAGAGGGTAAGCTTTACGGCCCATTCCCCAGCGGTACTGCAGTAAGGGAAAGCCTAAGCACCATGCAAAAGGTGTTTAAGGTTCGTCAATGTGAAGACTCCTACTACGCCAACCGAACCCGTCCTTGTCTTCAATATCAAATCAAACGTTGCTCCGGCCCTTGCGTCGATGGGCTTATCGCGGATGAAGAGTATGCAAATGACGTTCGCCACGCACGTATGTTTTTGGAGGGTAAGAACCAAGAACTTGTTAGTGAAATTACCGCGCAAATGAAAACGGCGGCGGTGGATATGGAGTTTGAGCGCGCCGCTGAGCTGAGAGATCAGGTCGTGCAGCTCAAGCACATTCAAGAAGAGCAGAATGTCTACGGGCAAAGCGGGGATGCTGACATTGTTGCTGCGATTATCCAGCCCGGCGGCCTATGCGTGCATCTAATGCTGGTGCGTCAAGGCAAGGTAACAGGCAGTAAAAGTTACTACCCGAAAATGCCGATAGAAATTTCCGAAGCCGAGTTGTTGAGTAATTTTGTCGCCCAGTTTTACTTGTCTGGCGGGCATGAGCTGCCTAAGTCGATTATTCTCAGTCACGACGTAGAAGATATGGATGTTCTTCAAGCGGCACTGTTCGAAACCTCAAAACGAAAAGTAGAAATCACGTCTCAAGTTAGAGGGCAGCGCGCACGCTGGTTAGATCTTGTTAAGCTAAACGCCGAGCAAGGTCTGCAAGCCCGCTTAATGGATAAGCGTAACCACTTTAGTCGTGTGGCCGCGTTGCAAAAGGTATTAGGCTTCAAATCTCCTCCGAGCCATATGGAGTGCTTTGATATCAGTCATTCAAGCGGTGAGGCCACCGTAGCATCGTGTGTCGTATTTGGGCCGGATGGGCCGGACAAAAAGCGTTATCGCTCATTTAATATTGAAGGCGTTGAAGCAGGCGATGATTACGGTGCCATGAAACAAGCGCTTCAGCGCCGCTACAAAAGAGTAAAAGACGGTGAAATAGACGCGCCAGACGTCTTGCTGATTGACGGTGGTAAGGGGCAGCTAACGCAAGCAGAAGACGTACTAAAAGAGCTAGGTTTGGTGGATATCTTTCTACTGGGTGTTGCCAAGGGTGATACTCGTAAACCCGGACTAGAGACCTTGTACATTGGTTCTAAGGAAGACGAAGTGGTTTTGCCGCCCGACTCATCGGCATTGCACCTAATTCAGCACATACGGGACGAAGCGCACCGCTTTGCCGTCAAGAGTCACCGTCGTCGCCGCGATAAGAAGCGCCGACATTCCGTGTTGGAAGAAATACCAGGCGTTGGACCAACGCGAAGAAAAGACCTTCTTACTTCTTTTGGTGGTTATCAAGAGTTGCTCGCCGCGAGTCAGGAAGAAATAGCCAAAGTTAAAGGAATTAGCGCAAAAAAAGCAGAAGAGATATACCAATACCTCCATAAAAGTTAAGCTATGAGTATCATCTGCGCGTGCCCCCTTAAAAACTGAAACACTTTGGAGTGTATCATAGTGGTACGAGCAGAGAACCTTGCTTTGTTTAAAGTCGAAAATTTTCATTAAGCTGTATTCGTTTGGACAACAATGAACATACCTAATATTCTGACATCGCTTCGCATTTTCATGATTCCTATTATGGTGGGGCTCTATTACCTGCCTTGGGAAGGGAAGTATCACACCTGCGCCATTATTTTTGCCATTGCTGCGTTTACCGATTGGCTCGACGGCTTTCTTGCCAGAAAGTTAGATCAAGCCACCCCGTTTGGTGCGTTTTTTGATCCTGTTGCAGACAAGGTGATGGTCTCAGTTGCACTGGTGTTACTGATCGCTAGCTATTCAACTCCGCTAATGACATTGGCTGGCGCCGTGATCATAGGGCGCGAAATTGTGATTTCTGCGTTACGTGAATGGATGGCGGAAATTGGCAACCGTGCAAGTGTGGCAGTGTCCTACGTTGGTAAACTAAAAACAGCCATGCAAATGTTGTCCATCGTTATCTTATTAGGGAATAAGCCGGGGACGGAATGGGCAAACGTTGGTGAGTGGGTGCTTGTGGTTGCCGCGTTGCTAACGCTTTGGTCTATGTATGTCTACTTAAAAGCGGCATGGCCTTCGTTAATGCCCAACAAAGTAGATGAAGCGGACGCAAACGAAAAAAATGGCTAAGTAGGCAATTTATTTAGATTTTTCCCTTGACCTTGAGGCCAAAATCCATAAAATATGCACCACTTCTTGAGACGCGGGAATAGCTCAGTGGTAGAGCACAACCTTGCCAAGGTTGGGGTCGCGAGTTCGAGCCTCGTTTCCCGCTCCATCTCAAAAAGTTTCTGAATAAAAGGCCGGATGGCAGAGTGGTCATGCAGCGGACTGCAACTCCGTGTACGCCGGTTCGATTCCGACTCCGGCCTCCATTCAGAAAGTACTGCCCGGGTGGCGAAATTGGTAGACGCACAAGACTTAAAATCTTGCGATAGAAATATCGTACCGGTTCGATTCCGGTCCCGGGCACCATTTGGTGCCTTTTCTCGTTTTAGAGAGCTCTAAAGCGAACACTCATTAAAGTGACATCAAATACATAACTTCCGAGATAATGGAAGCGTGCGGGAATAGCTCAGTGGTAGAGCACAACCTTGCCAAGGTTGGGGTCGCGAGTTCGAGCCTCGTTTCCCGCTCCATCTTTATCTCAAAAAGTATCTGAATATAAGGCCGGATGGCAGAGTGGTCATGCAGCGGACTGCAACTCCGTGTACGCCGGTTCGATTCCGACTCCGGCCTCCATTCAGAGATACTTACTGCCCGGGTGGCGAAATTGGTAGACGCACAAGACTTAAAATCTTGCGATAGAAATATCGTACCGGTTCGATTCCGGTCCCGGGCACCATTTGGTGCCTTTTTTATGCCTGTCTTTTATTCCTTTTCCAATAGCTCTGTTGCGTAGGGGCGCTTAACAGGTCTAGCGCGCTCTGAGCCTCTTCGTAGCAAATTATCTATCGCTCGCACCTCGAAATAAAGTACATTTTATCGAACCCTTCAAGGAAAGCCGTATTTATTCCATAGAATTCTAGTGGCGCGCTTATTGTTGATACGGGGATATGCGGCAGATCTCGCAAAAATAGTGCTTAGCGGTCTGAGTATGGTGTAGATGTTTGGTGAGGTTTGGCTCTTTCGGTCATTAAATAATAGTTGACCAGAGTTTTGTGCGAAGCTGAGAATCGATTGTGTGTGCCTGTGTTGCTTTATTTGGCCCACTAATGCGTTACCTAGGCTTTGTATAAAACCATCAATATCAGGTGTTTGGAGAAATGAGGAGCCTAACCATTCAACGAATGTGGCTCCTATTCTTAAGCTGTGGCTTTTTCGTTATTTAGTAGCGCCATTTCTTTCTCGATAGCTAATGACTCTCTATACTCCTCGGCATCTGCTTTCATTGTCCAATGAATATCTGTGATGTCTTCTGCTTCAATAGCGCTTTTTATATCTGAAAGTGGCAATTTGAAAAACTCTTTTCTCGGGTTAACTTTATTCACTGATTGAGTGTAGAAGGCTTTGTGTAGTGCCTTCTCAAGTGATGGCGCATCTTTAGAAAATATCATTGCATGTACGTCAAAGCCAAACGGTACAGAAGCGTCGCCCAGTTCTTTTACTCGATCAAGTGGTTCAAGTCTCCTTGTCATCCCTACTTTATAGATATGTTCCCCAAAGCTGCCAATATTACTAATAATATAGACGTGTCCTTGCTTGGTTTGTTGGGCCATAGAGACCGCTCGTTGTCCTTTCAGCTCCGCTTCAGATAGCTTTGACTCAAGCTCTGCAAGTTGTGCTTCATATTGTTTCTTTTGGTCATCCGATGCGTCGGATAGCTCTTTTCGTGCCTTTTCTAATGCTTTTTGAAGTAATCGTTCTTCCTTTTCAGCTTCTTTTATAGCTTTCTCCATCTCGCGGCGTGCTTTGTCTTCTTCGCGGATTTGTTCTCTAATAGCTCTTTGTTCCGCGAGCGCTTGCTGTTTGAGTTCATGAGTGGCGACTGCCCACTTAAGTTCATCTAGACGAGCATCTAAAAACTCTCGTGATATACGGGCGTTCCTAAAGGGTTTTCCGTTATGATTTACAAGGGCGAAGGCGTCGATAATCTCTTGTTTAATCTTTCCTAAGTTATCATGCTTCACCTTTGATAGTGCAGAATCGACCTTGCCATTAAATGCATCAATTACAAAATGAATAGCATATTTGCGTCGGTTTGGTTCGGCGTAATCGCAGTCGGCTGCTCTGCCGATACTAATTAACTCTTTAATGCGCTTGCGTTGGGTTTTTAGTTGTTCACCGGCTTCTTTGTGGCTGAATTCTTCTGCCAGTTCATCTAGTAAGGTGTGGTTTGGGATTATGTAATCGTCTTTGTAGCCATCAATAGCATTCTGCATCGCTATGATTGCGTCTTGATAGTGATCGGCTTTACTTTTCGCTTCGAGTGCTTCGCCAGCTATATCTTGAGCACGTTTGTTGGCGTATTCGATTATTCTATCTGATTCGACTAATGCTTCGCTTTTTAATTGTTCTGATTTTTCTAGTGCTTTTTCTTGGGTCTCTTTTCCATTTCGTCGCAGAAGTTGAGCTTCTTCTTTAGCATCTAGTATGAGTGATGCGGCCTCTTCTTGGGCGCTATTAACGATTGTATAAGCGTCATCTTTGCTCTTTTGAATTGCCTTACGTGCTTTTTCATCTGCTTCAGCTAAAGCAACGCGTGCTGTTTCCGTAAGTTTTGTTGCCTCGTTCCTGAGTTGTTCTGCCTCGACTTCCGCGTCAAAAATTGGAGAAAGTTTTTGTCTTAATGATTCAACTTCACTTTGGCATTTCGAGTTCCTGTCACTTAGGTTATTAAATCGTTTTTTGAAGGTACGTGCTCGAATCCAAAAAAAGATTGCTAGGCAGACAGGAGAGAGGAGAATAAGAGATCCAATAATAGCTCCAGCAGTCGATGTGTTTTGTTCCATGAATGTGCTCCCTGTACGATGGAGTTCCAATATAACGTAACTTCTAGAGAAATAAAATGTGATGTATTACGTTATTGAATCAATAGGATTTCGGTGTCGTTGAGGTAGAAAGCACAAAGTCATCTTTAGGTCGGAAGGAGTTTTATCGCTGGTGTGATTGGGTTTTGTGGGGGTGAGTTAAGTCTTGCAGTAGATCACGATACGAATGTTTGTAAAACCATCAATATCAGGTGTTTGGAGAAATGAGGAGCCTAACCATTCAACGAATGTGGCTCCTGCTGTGTTCAGGTTCTCAAGTTGCTTTCGAGTTTAAATTTTGAATTTACTTACTTGTCCATTTAAGTCCGACGCTAATACCATGAGTTGGTCGCTGGCGTCTGAAAGTTGCTCGGCTCCTTTGGCTGTATCTTGTGCAGAGTTGCTGATTCTTGTTAGGGAGGAGTTGATCTCCTCTGATACTAAATGTTGTTGCTCGCTGGCTGAAGCAATGTGCGTGTTCATTTCCGTGTTATTGCTGATTGATTGCGTAATATCAACAAAGCTTTGGCTGGCTTCAGTTGCTTTGATGCCAACTTGGTCAGTTTCTTCTCTGCTCGTTTCTACTGATTGTACTGCGACACGTGTACCTTGTTGAAGCTTTTCGATTGTGCTTTGTATTTCAGTGGTTGACGTCTGTGTTCGCTGTGCCAGAGTTCTTACTTCATCCGCTACGACTGCAAACCCACGCCCCTGTTCCCCAGCACGTGCCGCTTCTATAGCCGCATTGAGTGCAAGTAAATTAGTTTGCTCTGCAATGTCGTTGATGACATTAACCACTGAGTTGATGTTAAGAGTGTCGTTATCCACAGATTTTATCTGGTTAACAACGTTCTCCATATTGTTCTTTAGGGAGCTTGCAGCATGGACGGTGCTTTCCATTACGGCGTTACCACTATCTGCTTTATCTTGCATGATTTTTGTATTTTGATTGGCTTGTTTGGCCTGATCTGCAACCTCTAATGAAGTCGAAACCATTTCATTCATTGCACTCGAAACATGTTCAATCTCTTCTCTTTGGCTGTTTATGTTTTTGCCTGCCATTGAGCTGATCGAGGTCATTTGAGAAGCAGCGCTAGTCAGTTGTTGAGTGGCATTACTGATTCCTGAAATTAGAATGCGTTGCTGCTCTTGCATGTGATTAAAATTTGCTGCAATTCTCGCGAGTTCATTCTTTCCTTTGCTTTCAATGTGCATTGTTAGGTCTGATTCCGTTGATACTTTTCGCATTGCATTGTTGAGTATATCGAGCGGTGTGATGATCGATTTATTTATGACATAGCCCGAAATAATAAGGAGTAGGATAATAAGTGCAGTCAGCACCCAAAGTAGTATTTTCTGCTTTTTGTAGTCGGATTGGATGTCTTCACGTTCTTGTTTAGCTACGGCTAGCTGTAAAGCCACGAGTTCGGTGATTTTTTCGCTGATTGGATCAATGGTTTTATACAGTGGGCCATTAAATGCGCTGACTGTGTTCTTTAGATCTGCTTCAGTGGTGTTTTTTAATGCGCTTTCTAGTTGGTCTAACGAATTGTTTGCATCTATAAATAATGCTTCGGCTTCATGGGCTAACTTTGCTTCTTCGGGTTTGAGAGCGGTCGCCATGTATTTTTGCCACTTTTGCTTAATCTCGCTTCTTGCTTGCTGTATTCCTCTAAGTGCTTCTGGGCCCGTCATAAGTCCAGCGTCGGCTTTGTTAACAGCATCGATCACAAAGACTGCGTAGTTATCTGCAATGGTTTTTAGGTCTTCTAAAGGAATGACCCTGTCTTCATAAATTCGCCCGACGCCTTCGTTAGCTTGCTTTAGGTCAGATAAAGAAATTAAGACGACTGCAATTATGCCAATAAGTGGTAGTAAGGAATTGAGGTTTAACCTTGTTTGAATCTTTAGATTTTTAAGCATGCAGTCTCGTCCTTTGGATGTAAAATAATCGGCGTTTACTATAAGATGCGATTAGTTTTTCTTATAATTCTATTAAGTTATATCTATTATATTTAAAATTTATATTCATTATTCATGGGTTTTAGGCTGGTGTGACTTCTCGATAAATCAACCCGAAAATAGAAGCTAAGAGGTAATTTAGTTGTACATAAGGTTTATAATAGCAGTCTTAAAAAATATTGCTCTTCAACGTGTTAGGAATACGAGCGGCTTTCTAGTGTAATTAATACCCGCCACGCTAGATGTTACTATGTTCGAACTTCATCATTTTGTTTTTGATGGTTTGGTGTCTTTGGGGTGGGCGCTATAGTTTGTTATGTGGTAATTATGGACAAGCTGAAGTCAATTTTTAGTTCACTGAATAATTCGAGGGCTTGGTGTGATAGGTCTACACCTGCTATATGGTTATTTGATCTATAACCGCAAAACACATCTATTTTTGCTGTTTCTTTTAGTGTTAGTAAGTATTCCTTATGAGGCTTAAGAATACCCCACAAAGCAAGTAAGTGTTTTTCGAGTGATTCCTCTTCTTTTAGTCCTGATTCTAGACTCCACATATCATGCTTATAAGGGGGAGTCTTAGCTCCTCGACGTTCGCCTTTTTTATGCTTGCTCGTTGGCGTTATTCCTAGTGTTTTTTCAATCTCCTCGAAGTCTATTTTAGTCTCTGAAAATATTCTTAGAGTGGCTGAATTATCAAAGTAGAGCTCTTCTTCCATTGTTTAGTTCTCAGGTTTTTTACATATTGTGGTTTAAACGTTTTGCAGAAGAGCAACAATGCTCATGAACGTCGGGAGAGTTTCTGTGTCTCTATAGGATAAATTTACATCGTGCACAATGTGATTTCCCTTTAAATTTTGTGTTGCTTAAGTCGTTTCTAAGTCGAGTTTTTTCTAATTCATTCTAAGCGTATTGCTATATGTTGCGTTTCCAATCGTCCTCCCTAAACCATACCTTTACCAACCGTCGCTCGAACAGGAATACCTTCTGGATCAAACCCTTCAAGGCAAAACACATTGATTCCATAGAAATCAGGCGTCACACTTTTTTTATGAAATGGGTAGATGCCACAAGTCTTGCAAAAGTAGTGTTCAGCGGTATGAGTATGGAACTGATATTTAGTGAGGTTTGCCTCTCCAGACTTTAGACGAAAGTTGCTTTCGTGAACCTTGAGCCTTAGTGCGTTTTTACGGATGCATATAGAGCAATCGCACGTTGTCAGTTCAGGAAAATCTGTCTCTATTTCAAATTGTATTGCCTGACAATGGCATGATCCGAGGTGGGTTTCCATACTTTCTCCTGACGCTTAAACTTATAAGGTGCTAGTAGAATAATATAGGGAAGCGAGCGTCGAGTCGCTCTTGGTCATGTTAATCACGACGTGACTTCCTACTTCCCTGTTTCTGCAAAGTCTATTTGTTACCATTTACCATAGATTAATCGCAAGCTCAGGCTTTGATGGTGTTTTATTTTTGGTTGTGAACAGAGTTTCGGATAGGGAGCTAACTAAAAAAATACCGCTAAGTGAATCTAGCGGTATTTTCTGGAAACGACTCACGATCACAGCGCGCTGCAATCGTGAGTGTTTATAACAAGAAGCGAAGGTGAACCAGTGGTTACTGTTTCACGCCGTCTTTGTTGATGAATACTTGGGTTGAGTATTCAGCTAAAGGCAGTTTGTCGATTGTGCCGACTTTCATCACGTAATCAACAAAGCTTTGCGCGTAGTCTAGGTAAGTATCCAAAACGCGCCCTTCTTTCACGACTTTGCCAAACGTTACGTAGCCATCTTTACCGCCCGCAATGTAGTCATTTGTCGCCACTTTATAAGTTGCGTTTGGATCGAGTGGTTTCCAGCTTTCGCCTTTTTTCATGACTTCTAGATCATAGAAACGCTTCCCTTTTGGCATGGTCGCGTTCACTTTCCAGCGTAACCCCGACGCATAAGGGTAAGCGCCTGTTGAGCCGCCTTCAGCGGTTGCGTAGTCAAAGGCTTCTTCGAGTACCGTGTGTATCTCTTCGCCTGTCATGTCCAGTTCAACGATGGTGTTGGAGAATGGAAGCAGTGTATAAGCATCGCCAATGGTCAGGTTACCTTCTGCAATATCAACGCGGACGCCACCGCCGTTTTGAATGGCAATATCGGACGTTTTACTCATGTTGCGGAACGCTTTTGCAACAATGTTGGAGATGTCTGCACCGTGGCTGGCCGTCATTGAGCGATCACACAGTTTAGAGCGGCCTTGGCCTGGAATACGCTCAAGACACAGCGTGCTTGCAGATCGACCGATGACTTCGCCTTTCATTGCGTCTACTTGAGTTGAGAACTTCGCTAACGTCGCCGCTGCGGATGCATCTTCTTCGACAATCGATAAGTTGTCGTTGCTGGCGATATCGCTATACACGGCATCGCGTGCAGCACCCGTTAACTCAACGCGCTTGCCGTCCGCATTTTTACGTTTGAAGCTGTCTGCTAACAGGAGGTGAGGGGTGCCGGCACAGCTCGTAACAACACCGTCTTTGTTCCATGAAACGTCTAGCTCGCCCACAACAGCGGAGTATTGCCATGCCTGAGCAACACACACTGGATTGCCGCTCGCATCAGACACTTTAGTTGGATAAGGGCCTGCTGCGTCGAGACCGACGGATGCGAAATCACCCAGTAGCGTGTGCGAATCGCCGCCAATGATAACGTCGACACCTTCCAACTTAGCGGCAAGTTTTAGGTCGTTTTGGTACTGATAATGGGTAACCAGAACGATTTTATTAACGCCCATTGCTTCAAGTTCGTTAATGTATTTTTGTGATGTTTCTGCTTCATCAAGGAAGAGGGTGCTTGCGTCTGGGCTAGAAGAATTTTTGGTCTTGTTGGCAATGTCGATCCCGATAAAACCGACTTTTTCGCCGTTGTATTCTTTGATTGTGTAGGGCGTGAAGTAATCTTCAGCGGTATCAATCGCAAGAGGAGAAACGCCCACTTCCGGCTTCACGTTTGCAGATATAACGTCCGTTGTGCAGTTCGGATCTGAATTTAACCAATCAAGGAATTTAACTAAGCCCTCGTCTCCAGCATCAAATTCATGGTTGCCCAAAGTAAAGACATCAAAGCAGGCTTCATTCATCAGCGCCGCGTCAGCTTCGCCTTTGAAGAGCGTGTAATACAAATCGCCTGTGATGGCGTCACCCGCGTGAATTTTGACAACAGGCGTGTCAACGCTTGTGATCTCATCGATCTCCGTTACAACGGAGGGGAACCCTCCAACTGCCACGCGCGTTTTCTTACCACCTAATGTTAGATCGACACCTTTGTCGGCCGTCAGGTGAGAGTGGTGGTCATTGATATGAACGATTTTTAGATCAAGAGGCTCGTTCGGCTTGGATGTCGACGAAAGCGATTGGCAGCCTGTGAGGAACAGGGATGCGGCCGCCGCCGTTACGAAGGTTTTTCTAAGCATAATGACTTCCTTTGCGATGATAGGGTTTATTGATAAACACTCGTTGCAACACGTTACTTTACACTGATCGAATACAGTTATAGCTCTAGCAGAAAAAAGTACCATCTATTTATGCCAAAAATGTTAAACAAATGTTAATGCGAGTGACTCAGCCTTAACTTGATCACCTTCTCTATTTCGTCTTGTCGTGAGGGAGTCTATAAGGCCATTTCTATCGAGCTGATAGAAATGACGGGGAAGGCGCAGGTAACTAGCAAATAGTGCTAGGGAAAATAGGTAACTAGAAAATAGTGATAGAAAAAAGTAGATATAAAGAAAAAGGGGGATCGATTAGATCACAGCAGAGTACCAGAACACTCGACCAATGATACGAATGTTGTCTACTTGGTCTTTTGTTAGCGCTTCGTCTTCTATTGCTGGGTTTGAAGATCGAACCGACAGAGCGCCGTAAGGTAATCGATAGAGGTAACGAACGCGCAATAGTTCTCCGTGTACAAACGCGTATATTTTGCCATCGGTTATACTCGTATCTTCTGTGTCGACGGCGACAAGCGCGTTGTTCGGAAGTACCGGTGCCATGCTGTCACCAGATAACGAGAACGCAAGAGCGTTCGCAGGCTCGATGCCCGCGTGTTCTAGTAGACTGGCGTTAAATATCATCGCTTCGCTTGATGTCGGGCGCTGTGTTGTCGTGAGCTCACTTTCTTTTAGGTACGGCAGCTCGATACTCTGTGTCGAGTGATGTGCGCGTGACGGTTGAGCAATTGAGGAGACGGTATAGTCAGCTAACGGCTCATTGAGTTGCATGTGGCTTTTGGTTTCTCTCATCAAGCCTGTTCCGTATTCCAGCCATTCCGTTCTAACTTTTGTCAGCGCTGCGATCGTTTCTACTTTTTCGCGTCTTGGGTGAGATTCGCCATTGAGCCACTTATTTGCGGCTTTCACCGTGGTTCCTGTTTTTTTCGCGAGCCATGCACCTGCACCGTGGCGCTGGATATCAATGGAGTGCAATGCTTTTGCTAGGCGATCTGAGAATGACACGCTTGCTTCCCGTAAATTAATGAACTTAAAGTTCAATTATTAAATACTATTGAGGAATTTTCAGTTCACATTTATGATGTACTGAAAGTACATATTAATGGAGGTTCCTATATGCGTGCATTAAAGGATTTAATAAAGGAGGTGGATGGCGGTGTTCCGGCGGTTGCTAAGGCGTGTGGTGTAAGCTCTCGCGCAGTGTATAAATGGATGAAACGAGGACGACTGCCCAGAACGGATTATTCGGGTGAAACAGCGTATGCGCTAAGAATTGAGAAGTTGAGCGGTGGAAGAGTGACGGCCAGCGCTTTGTTGATATATGGCCGTGATCATTAAAGTATCGGTTTTAAGCTTGTTGGTTTCTGATAATAAAGCTAATCTAAAAATGTTAAGTTCAAGGAGTGAAAAATGGAATTTGGAATTGGTATTTTCTTCGGTGTTATTCTTGCCGTCATTGTTATATATGGATGTGAGTTGTTTCCTAAAGTCGATCACGATACACACGACGACGGATTTTCGTAATCCGTTTTTTATTAATGCGCATTTTCTTAATATTCTCTTATCGAATTTCTACCGGTTGATATACTAGAAATCCGAGCTTATGTCATAATGAACGGATGTATAAAAAGGCAGAGGCGAATGTATGTCGAGTGAACCAGTAGAAAAAGGGCGTTTAACAACACGTACGGTGGCAATGCCCGCTGATACTAACCCGTCGGGTGATATTTTTGGTGGGTGGGTTGTGTCCCAAATGGACTTGGCAGCAGGTATATGTGCGGGACAACGTGCTCAGACACGTGTTGTAACGGTATCGATCGACGGTATGAGTTTTATTCGTCCTGTGAAAGTCGGCGATATTTTGGGAGTGTATACCTACGTTGAGTCGACGGGCAGAACGTCCATGAATATTCACGTAGAAGCTTGGGTGCGCCGAGGCCGTATTGGTCAGCGTGAGAAAGTAACAGAAGCTCTGTTTAAGTTCGTAGCGATTGATGCAGAAGGTAAATCTATGCCGATACCGGCTGAAGAAGATTTGCCAGATTACGTTGATCTGAATTCGGATTTCTAAAGGCATGAAAAAAGCCGCTTAATCGTAAGATTAAGCGGCTTTTTAAAATTTGAAGCTTTCGTTGGTACCAGTGGGCGGACTCGAACCGCCACGCCGTGAGGCAACGGATTTTGAATCCGTCATGTCTACCAATTCCATCACACTGGCGCGAAAACGTGGTGCGTATTCTATGACTTTTTTATAAAGTGTCAATCATCATTTCTAAAAAAAGCCCTAAAAAACGTAAAGAATTCAAAAAACTAAGCGCGTTGATTACTTCGTAAGCGATATTATTTCATTTGACCAGCGTGTCGCCTCGATAAAAGCGCTATTCAGTTTGCTCAGGGATTCTTTAGGGAGCTGAGTGAGTACCTTCCAATCCTGTTGTTCTTGAGACAAAGTAAAATACAGTACTTTGCCTAAGTGACCTTTATATTCACTAATGGCGGTACAAAGCTCATCGCTGAGCGCAATGTTTTTTAGCCCTTCTTGTGTTTCGATGCCAAAGAGTAAATCGATAGAGGACAGTAACCCGACGATAAATGCTTTGTCAGAATCGACATGCTGTAAGTCTTGTGCGAGCAACTGATTACATCTTGCTCTCACCAATGCAGTCTTTAATGAGCTGCTTTTTATGTCATCGTTGGCCGTTAGTGTCAGTATTGTTGCCCAGCATTTTAATTGTGCAAGGCCGATATAAATCACAACTTCTTTTATGGTTTCGACTTGTTTTGGAATGCCGCAAACTGGGCTTTTCAAAATTCTAAGAAATTGAAAAGACAATTGAGGGCTGCGCTCAACAATAGCGACAACCTCGTCGACCGAAACCTCATCGTCTTGCAGTGCGCTGACGAGGTTGAGTGCGTCTTTGACATGGGATTCTATTTTCTTTCCCTTAATAATCTCAGGACGTTGGAAGTAATAGCCCTGATAAAGATCGAACCCCGTCGACTTACAGAGCTCGAACATTGATTCGTCTTCGACCTTTTCCGCAATCAAAGAGATGCCCATTGCCTTTAGTTGCTCGATTTCTTTCAAAAACTGATTAGGTGGCGTGGCAATAACATCGACTTTAATAATCGTAATGTGCGGAAGAAGGGCATCATACTCTTGGTTAAAAAAATAATCGTCTAGAACAAATCGATAACCAGCGTCGCGCCAGCGTTGAACAGAGTTGATGAACTCATCGGTGATAACCTGATTTTCAAGGATCTCTATAAAAACCGTTTCACTCGGTATCGGTAAAAACGCATCAGAGATGATCAGGTCACGCGACATATTGATAAAAAAGGGATCGGACAAATCGTCTTCGTTTTGGCTAATGCCCATGCATAAGTTAACCAACACTTGGCTGGTGGCCACTTCGTTATTGTCAAAAACGGCGACATTTTGGGCGCGATCTCGAAAAAGCAGCTCATAGGCAAATATGGATTGATCTTCATAAAAAATTGGCTGTTGAGCCATCAGTAGATCACCCAGAGTTTGCTTTAATTCATCCGAGTTCATGTAATCTCGCCCCCGTTGCCCATGTGAAGTTACGCTTTTGTTTACTTGTTTTTATGGTTTCTTCTTGAAAGATGCTGTGTACTCATACCGAGACGTCGAACTTGGTGCCAGCTGCTTATCAAACTATATCAACGAATTATTAGAAAGTATGGCGCAAATTTTGATCGTTTTCTGTGACAAAATGTCAATAGAAACCCCATTGCGATATTTTCAGCGGCACAAATTTAGCGTCGCGATAATTTTGTGCGATTAGACGACTTGACAGAATCTTGCACGATCAATAAAATCTCGCCTACTTTTTGTGGGGCTATAGCTCAGCTGGGAGAGCACTTGCATGGCATGCAAGGGGTCAGCGGTTCGATCCCGCTTAGCTCCACCAAAAAGTGATCCTTGTCCGAAACCTGCTGGAAAAGCCTTATGGGCAGGGCGGTTTCAAAAGCTTGCATTGACTTACGTTCAGTTTTAACTTTTTTCTTATAAGAACGCTTCTTTTTCTCCAGTTCTTGGATTAAGCGCTCGTATGTTTTGATGATGGTTTTTCTAACCGTTTCAGCCAACGGTACGCTCTAACCATTTTTTAACCTTCACACCAATCTGCGCTAACTCTTTTCTGAGTGCTTTTGCATTTCATCCTGAAAACCTTCGAGCATGTTATTGCCCATTGATATAGAAAAATGTGCCAAGCGTAAGGTCTGAGGATCGTTGCCGTGGCCTTCTGCTGCTTTAATTTTGTGGATGAGCTGCTTATTGATCCTCGCGATATCTATGTAAGATACGGCATGAACTTCAGTCCAATGAAAGTATGGCTGCACGTAGCAATGAATATGAGAGATTACATCAGAGAAAAAGAGACAGTCATCGCCGTCCCTCTATTCTAAAACCAAACATTTCTTTGAGAATTACCTGTCCTTGGATGCAATTCTTTATGTCTAAAATTGACAATATTGGACAATCATGACTAATATGGAAGAAGAGAGGTCAATATTATGAATGTCAATTTAAGCCCAGTCTTCGAAGACTATATCAAGCAGCAACTTGATACAGGTATGTACAACAACGCCAGTGAAATCATCCGCGAAGCCTTACGCATCAAAATGCAACAGGATGAAGTTTATCAGGCCAAGCTAATCGCTTTACGCGCTGCCGTCACAGCAGGCTTGGAAAGCGGTGAGCCTGAGCCGTTTGATGTAAATGCCATCCTTGCAGAGGCTAAAGGACGCGCTGGCCTAGATGTTTAATATCTCTATTCGCCCCTTGGCTCGTCAGGATATGCTTGATATCTGGCAATATACCTACGACACATGGGGCACTTCCCAAGCTGACAGCTATATCAAAGATATGTCCGTGTCATTTGAGATGCTGGCAGAATCGCCGTTATTAGGCCGTGAAGCAGGCTATATTCAAGTTGGAATCCGTTTGCACCCCTACAAGCATTACATCATCTTGTATCAATTTACTGAAAACAAGCTGGATATTGTGCGCGTACTGCATGAACGCATGGATATTAGCCGTCATAAACTTACTTAATCTCTATATAAAGCCTGTGTTGTAACTGGCGTAATTGCCCTGCTAGCCAAAGAAATGCCACTTGCAGCGAGCCAAGCGTGAGTACTAAAAAAAGTAAGTAAGAAGGAGTGAGGTTAGGAAAGTAAGGCGCATGTCATTTTTGATTACTACTTTAATTGCCACTTTGATCGCCTTCGTTTAATCACAAAGCAGGTCGTTGCGTACACCTGCTTTGTGAGCTTGTATTGTTGTTTCACCTGATTTCGAAAACGCTATCTAGCAGCCATTGTCAGATAGCAGCCATTCTCAGAGAGTATTTACGCTCATTTGCTATATTTCTTTTTGGTTGCTCGTATAAAGTGACTATTCTGTTTAAAATTCATTGAGTTACTGTTTTCTCAATGAAGGGCGTCGTATGTTTCAACTTTACACAGGCAATAAACTGGAAGATTTGTCTGTTCTGCTCGCTAAAATCCTGAGCGTGAGTCCGCCGAAAAATGTATTTCAGAGCGAATGTATTTTGGTGCAAACTCCGGGGATGGCGCAATGGTTGAACATTCGATTGGCCGAGTTAATGACCGTGTCCGCCGGTGTCGATTTTCCACTTCCTTCAAGCTTCGTATGGCGTGTTTTTCAGTCAGCCTTGGACGATATTCCCGCTCAGAGTGCCTTTAACAAACCGTATTTAACTTGGCGACTCATGCGTATTCTCGAACGCTTTGAAGACAATGACGCGTTTTCTGATTTGTCGAATTACTTAGCGGAAGATGGCAGTCAGGTTCGTCGTTATCAGTTGTGCGCAACGGTTGCCGATATTTATGACCAATATTTGGTGTATCGTCCTGATTGGATCAGCGCTTGGGAGTCCAATCAAGAAGACTCCTTACCTCTTAAGTTACGTGAGAAATTTGAGGCGCAACCTTGGCAGGCGATCTTGTGGCGCGAACTCATGGCGGATATTTCACACGATGGCATGTCGCTGTATCATCGCGCGAACTTGCTTGAAGCTTTGGCCGACATGACGAAAAGCCAACCTCGCCCTTCATCGGTTCCAGAACGCATCTTTATTTTTGGTGTGTCGTCTTTACCACCGAATACGTTGAATGCGCTTCAAGTTCTCGCCAACAGCGGTTGGATAGAGATGCATCTTTTTCTGCAAAACCCATGTCGATTCTATTGGGGGGATGTGGTTGATAAGCACTTTGTAGGACGTGCGATCAAGCGCCAAACGCTAAAACCCGGCATGCATACGAATATGTTGCACTTAGATGCGAACCCGCTATTGGCAAGTTGGGGTAGGTTAGGCCGAGATTATATTGCGCAGTTGCAGGATGTGGCGGACGCTGAGTTAGAGATCTTTGACGACTATTTATTAGACGGCTTAGACGAAAACCAAGTCAGCCTTTTGCATCGTGTACAACAAGATGTGTTCACCATGGAAAATCATGGCGCGAAAGAGGAGCGAGAGCTCGTCGCGACGGCAGAATATCGACATACGGTTGCCGCATCAGATAGAAGTGTTCAAGTACACGTCTGCCATAGCCCGTTGCGTGAAGTTGAAGTGTTGCACGATCAGTTGCTTGCTCTTTTTGAAACAAACCCTGATTTAACGCCGAAAGACGTTATTGTGATGCTGCCGGATGTGAACCGCTATAGCCCTTATGTGAAAGCCGTCTTTTCACAAAAGGTGTTTCAAAATGCGGGTGGCCATCGTGCTTCTGGTTCCTCTATTGCTCAACCTCAGAACCGCATCGGACAAAGTATTCCGTTTGTTTTGATTGATCAGTCTGGCGGGTTAGAAAACCCTGTTGTTGATGCCTTTTTGTATTTATTAGGGCTTGGCGACAGTCGTTTTACCTTGTCTGAACTGATCAGTATTCTCGAAGTGCCCGCTGTCATGGCGAAATTTGATTTAACCGTTGAAGAGCTAGAACGGGTTCGTCAATGGGCGACGGAGGTCGGTGTACGCTGGGGGCTCACGGAAGAAACGGCCACACAGCATGATCTGCCGAAACAGACCATTCATACATGGCATCATGGCCTTAAACGTATGTTGCTTGGCTACAGTGTGGGCCACGATCATATTTGGCAGGACATTCTTAGTTACGGCGATATTGAGGGGCTGGAAGCCAGTATTGCAGGTAAATTAGCCGATTTTCTGGATAAGTTGCAGGCATCGGCAACGCACTTTTCCCAATCACAATCACCCGAAGGGTGGATTTCGACGCTCAACGCGTTATTGGCGGATTACTTCGAACTCACCGATGAAGACCCGTTTCGATCGCTTTTTACGCGCCACTTGAACACACTGCAAGAAGAGTGGCAGGGCGCAAATTTTCATGATGACATTGAGTTTCCGGTGATTCGCGAAGTGCTTGCGCCAAGGTTGCAAGAGAGTTCAGGCTCACACCGATTTTTAGCGGGGCGTGTCAATTTCTGTACCCTCATGCCAATGCGTTCCGTGCCGTTTAAAGTGATTTGTGTACTTGGTATGAACGAGGGGGATTACCCACGAAATGCCGTGCCAATGGGCTTTGATTTGATGGTGGGGGATTATCGAAGTGGTGACCGAAGCCCACGTGAGGACGATAAGTACCTTTTTCTTGAAGCGCTTATGTCCGCGCGCGATACCTTCTATTTGAGTTACGTGGGACGCAGTGTTCAGGACAACAGCGAGAAGAATCCATCGATTATTTTAAGCGAGCTGGTGGAGTACATAGGTCAGAGTTGTACGCTTGAACGTGATCGACTGAAAGAGCCTGATGTCTCAACTCAGAATATGATGTCCCATGTGGTGACAGAACACCCACTGCAACCCTTTAACGCGGATTACTACTCGGCGTCGCCTTTGTTAACCGACAACGAATCTTTGTTTAGCTATAACGAGCAGTGGTTGCCACTTTTCTATTTAGAAAACGTGTATGGGGAAAAATTTGATTCGTTTTCGTTTGAACCACTGACAGACTACGACGGCGATTTAAGTGAGCTTGATGTCGACGAGCTCCGACGCTTTTTCCGTCACCCTGCGCGCTACTTTACCCAAAAGCGCTTGCGCGCGTACTTGTCGTTTAACGAAGAAGACGAGCTGGAAGACGAGCCTTTTGCCTTAACGGGCTTGTCTGGTTATCAGATTAAAGTCGAGCTGCTAGAGGCCATGCTCAAAGACGAAGAGGCGGAGCTGATTGCACGCTTACCTTTTACGGGTAACTTGCCGTCTGGTTCGATGGGGAAGGTGGCGTTCGATGAGGTGGTGCAGCAGTGTCGTGGGTTATCTGAGGCCGTGAAGTCGCATGGCGTTGAAGCCTTGCCGGATCAGGAAGTGGATTTAACCTTAACGACTGAGGCCGGAACCAGTCGCATAACGGGGTGGTTGCCCATGACCAACGCAACCATGCGTGTGTCTTATCGGTTAGGGGATTTGACAGCGAACCAAAAGATCGTGTATTGGCTTGAGCATCTTTTGTTGAGTGCTCAGGGGACGCCGAAACGGCACGTATTTGTGAATGATGTTAAAGGCAAGGTCAAAACTCTGGAGTTCAGCGCCGTCACACCAGACGATGCACAGCTTCAATTACAAATCATGTTAACCCTGCTAAACAATGGGCTTCGGATGCCACAATTGCTTCCCGCCAAGTCGTCGGATACATGGTGCGCGTCCTACCTCAATAAAAAAGCGTTGGAATGTGAAGAGACGGCGTTTTCAAAATCGTTAGAAACCTATCAAGAGCTAGACGACGAGTATCATTCCGTTGAAGTGTCGGACCCATATTGGCAACGCTTTTATCCGAACTTGAGTGCGCATAGAGCGGCATTTGAGCAAAACGTGAGAGCTATCTGGTTGCCATTGCACCATCATTTAAAACCGTTGGAGAACAAAGCATGAGTGGTGATACCTTGCCTAATCTGAATGAAACGGTTGCCTTGGATGCTCACACTTTCCCATTGTTTGGAAAGCGACTTATTGAAGCCAGTGCGGGAACGGGAAAAACCTATACCATCGCAAACCTGTATTTGCGTTTGCTCGTTCCGTCTGGCAGCGAATGTGATCTCGAAAGGCCATTGACGGTCGATCAAATCTTAGTGGTAACCTTTACGGAAGCGGCCACGGCGGAATTGAAAGGGCGAATTCGGGTTCGTATACGCGCAGCACGTAAAACGCTTATGAGTGGGCACAGTGACGATGCTTTTTTGATGGAATGGCGAAACCACTTCACCGACGCGCAAATCGCCGATGGCATTGAAAAGCTTTTGTACGCTGAGAAGCAAATGGATGAAGCGGCCGTCTTTACGATTCACGGATTTTGTCAGCGCATGCTGAGTCAAAATGCGTTTGAGAGCCGCATGCTCTTTCGTCAGGAAATAGAAACCGATGAAATGGCGCCATTAACCGTCGCAGTCAAAGATGTATGGCGACGTTTTGTAGCGGATTTGAGTGAAACCGAAGCGAGTTTCGTGAGGCGTTTTTGGGCCGAGCCGATGGCGCTGCTAAAAGAACTGCGAGTATTGCAAAGCCAGCCAGACGCGCAATATCATCAAATCGACTTCGATTGGCGTTCGCATATACAAGCATTACGAAGCTCGATTCAAGACATCAAACAAACGTGGTTAAAGAGTGCGCCTGATATCATCGATGCGATGAACAACAGTGGCATAAAGCGCAACTTTTGGAAGAAGGACCCGTCGAAAGATATCCGTGCGTTAGAGGCGTGGGCTAATTCAAGCGCGCTGTCCGTGCCAGATTGTTTAAAGTTCATTGATGCACGTGAGCATGAAACGCGATTAGCGAAAGGCGGCGAAGCGCCACGTCACCGTATTTTTGCGCAAGTCGCGGAGTTAAGGGCATTATCAGAGTCTCTAGGGCAACTGAAATCCGTATTGATTCCCGAGCTTTGGCTGCAAGTTCAAGCGCGCATGCTTCGATGGAAGCGATCCACTCAATCCTTAACCTTTACCGATTTGTTGACGACGCTGGATTCTGCCTTGACGGATGAGTCTGAGCGAGTAGGGCAGCAGGTATTGGCCGAGCGCATTCGAACGACGTACCCGATTGCCCTGATCGATGAATTTCAGGATACCGATCCAGTTCAATATCGCATCTTTTCTAACATATACAAAGACGCGCATGAAGGGCAAAAGCAGATCGGCAAGATCATGATCGGCGACCCTAAGCAGGCCATTTACGCGTTTCGTGGTGCGGATATTTTTACTTACTTGTCGGCCAAAAAAGACGCCCATCAAATCTACTCATTGGCAACCAATTATCGCTCCTCTGCGGCCATGATTCGTGCCGTAAATGGGTTGTTTTCAACTCAGTCAAATCCATTTCAGGTTGAAGGCATTCCATTCGTTAAAGTCAAAGACCGAGAGGTTAAAACCACGTTTTATCGCCACGGCCAACCTCAAGCCGCGCTCCAATTTTTGTTTTTAGACGAAGAGCACCCTGTATCGGTGAAGCGCTATCGTGAAGCGATGGCAGAACGCTGTGCTCACCATTTGCATCGGTTGTTAAACGAAGGTCTTGAAAGCAGCGCAATGGTGGGTGACGATCCGATTCGCCCGAAAGACGTCGCGTTGTTGGTGAGTAACTTTACTCAAGCGCAATTACTCAAAAGCGCCTTGTCGGAGCGAGGTATTCCCAGCGTTTACTTAAGTGACAAAGGCTCGGTGTACGACAGTCAGGAAGCGACGGAGTTGCTGATTATACTCAACGCCATCATCGAACAAGGCAAAGAAAATGCGACGCGTTCGGCGCTCGCGACGGGGCTAATCGGCTGGACGCTCGAAGAGATCGATGCGTTAAATCACAATGACTTGAGTTATGAAAAATGGGCGCGAGCGTTTCAGCAGTATTGGCAACTGTGGGATGATAAAGGCTTGTTGCCGATGCTTCGAACGTTATTGGAAGATTTGTCTATCCCCGCCAGTTTATTGTCTCGGAAAAATGGCGAACGACGACTAACTGATTTACTTCACCTATTTGAAAAGCTGCAAGAAAAATCCCTTGAGTTGGATTCAAAAGAAGGCGTGTTGCGCTTTCTTCGTTTGTCGATACAGAATCCGAACGGAGACAGCGACGAGCAAAAAATACGCTTGGAAACTGATGCTGAGCTGGTGCGAATTGTCACCATCCACAAAAGTAAGGGCTTAGAATATCCAATTGTTTATTTGCCGTTTGCGTTCGCGCCAGTGCGCAATGCGTCCAAAGAGGCGTTATATCATGATCAAAACGGACAGTTAATGGTGTCGTTTGATCCAACCGACGAGGAAGCTCAGCAGCACTTCGACGAGGCTTACGCGGCCGAAATTCGTTTGGCTTATGTTGCACTAACTCGCTCAAAAGACGCGTGTTTTATTGGTTCGATGGAAGTCGGAAAAGGGCCAAGTAAGACCAAAGCGCCCGAGTTGCATAATCATTTGAGCGGCGTGGGGGCGTTGGTTTGTGAGGGCGAACCGTTGGACGCGGGGGATTTATTGCCAAGCCTAATGCGGTTTGCTGAACAGCAGGGCAATGCACTGGTGAAAGTCGAATCCATTGGTCAAGACGATGAGGCTTTGCCGCCATATCAAATGAACAATGACGCCGAATTAGACGCCCGCGTTCGCCAGTTTACTGGGCACATCGAGCGTGATTGGTGGGTTGGAAGCTATTCTTCTTTGGTCGTCGAAGCTCCGCACGAGGCGTCTGCTCAACCGGGGTTTGATGAATTGGACATTGATTCCGGTGCGGCCTCGAACCTACTCGATCAAGCCGTTGAGTCGCCCGATGAGCAAGCGATACCAGAAGAAGCCAGTCGATTTACTTTTCCGAAAGGCGCGAATCCCGGTACATTTTTGCACGATGTTTTGGAAGGAAAAGCCTTTAACGGCGTGACGTTTAAGAAGCAAACGCAGGATATGGGCTTTTCCGAATTATTAAAAGTCAGTAATCAGACCGCACTGGATGATTATTTCACTGCCCATGGTTATGAGGAATGGGCGGATGTGTTGCGAGGCTGGCTTCCTGATATGCTCAATGCTCCGATCATATCGGGGAGTGAGGGGCGTGCTATTTCTTTGTCCGATCTTGCGCCGGAGCAATGTAAAAAGGAGATGGAGTTCTATATTCCCGTTAGTAAAATGAACGCCCTACAATTGGATCGTATTGCGCGTTTGCACGACGTAGTATCGCAAAGTGCGCCGCCGATTCAGGATCGCCCGTTAAAAGGCATGTTGAAGGGCTTTATCGATTTGTTGTTTGAATGGGAAGGGCGTTATTACGTACTGGACTACAAATCGAATCACCTTGGTTATGCCTTTGAGGACTACAATCCAGACGCAATGCAGACCGCGATTGCAGAGCATCGATACGATTTACAATATCAGATATACACCTTGGCGTTGCATCGATTTTTAAAACAAAGGTTGCCGAACTACGATTACGAAAAACACGTCGGTGGCGTATGTTATTTGTTTTTACGTGGATTGCAAAAAGAGGGCGCAACGGGCGTTTTTTCGAATCGTTTAAGTCAAACGCATGTCGAAGCGATTGATGCTTTGTTTGCCAATGAACAGCAGGAGGAAAAGCAGTTTGGACTTCTCTAATTCAAGTGTTGAGTCAGACACAAAATGGTTTGATGCTTGGTTGTCTTCCAAGTCCATTCGTCCTGTTGATTTACAGTGGATTCATCACCTTCAGGATCATGTTTCATCGCAAGACGAATCTGTCTTGCTTGCGGGCGTGTTGGTCAGCGCCTATCTTGGGGCGGGACACACTTGCATCGACCTAACGGCGGTTTTCAATGGTGATTTAGCCGGGTTAGAGTTCCATCCGGCTCCAAGTGTTGTCCTGTCAGCGCTTGATATTCATAGCGTAGGTGCGTGGTATCGTCGCTTGAGCGACAGTCCACTGGTCGCCTTGTTTGATGGTGCGTCGTCTCATTCTGCTTCTAGCGCTTCTTTTTCTTTAGCTAGCTCTGCGCCTTTGATACTGACTGATGCTGGTCTTTTGTATCTGGCGCGTTACTTTTCTTATGAACAGAGTGTTCTGTCTTTTATCCAATTGCAAGAGTCGAAGGGTCGAAGGCAAGTGGACGGGCAGAAACTAGACTCTTTGTTTCCCAGTGATGTTCAAAGCAGTGAGTTAGATTGGCAGAAGATCGCCGTTGCGAACGCCGCGAGTATGGATTTCTCTATCATCAGTGGTGGGCCGGGTACGGGTAAAACAACAACGGTTACTAAACTGTTGGCGTTGCTTGTTTGGCAGTCTCTTGATGAAGCGGCTAACGAAGAGCGAGACCATTTAACAAACGAATTCCGAGAAAGCGATGCTCGCTTGCTCTCCAACGCTCTACATAAAAGCTCGCTGCCTCGAATTGCTCTAGCCGCGCCGACCGGAAAGGCTGCTGCACGTTTGACTGAATCCATCTCTGGCGCGAAGAAAAAACTCAATATTGCCCAACCCATTCTGGATGCGATACCAGAGACCGCCACCACTTTACATCGTCTTTTAGGGGCGGATTATGGGCGCTCTCAATTTAAACACCACAAACAAAACCCGCTTCACATCGATATATTGCTGGTGGATGAAGTCTCGATGGTGGACATGCCAATGATGGCAAAATTAATTGAAGCCTTGCCAGAGCATGCAAGGTTGGTGTTACTCGGCGATAAAGATCAACTTTCTTCAGTCGAGGCTGGAAATGTTTTAGGGGACCTGACCTTTGGCATTCAGCGCGAGAAAGTAACACGGGCGCAATTTACAGGGTTAACGGACTCATTGAACGCAGCGGAGCTGGAGCGTTTGTCCCGCCAAGTGATCGAACAAGCGCCTGCGATTCAGCGTCATTTATCACTCTTGAGTAAGAGTTATCGCTTTAATGACCAAAGTGGCATTGGGTTATTGGCGTCTGCGGTCAATCAATGTCAGGTTGATGGCACACTAAGAGTGCTTCGCGGCGACTACGATAACGTGTATTGGCGTTCGACAGATCTTAAAGAGACTCAACTGGATGTTGCAGCCTTGGCGCAGGGCTACAAAACCTATTGGGCTCAAGTCAGACAGCGTGTGGCGCCGGCAGAGCTGCATACCGCGTTTAATCAATATCAGGTGCTGACGGCGGTGCGCCAAGGGGTAATGGGCGTGGAATTCGTTAACGATGCACTGGAAACGTATTTCTACCGACAAGGTTATATAGAATCCCAATCCATGTGGTATCCGGGCAAAGCCATCATAATGACGCGAAATGATTCAAACACAGGGCTTTTTAACGGCGATATTGGGCTGTGCTTGCCAGATGAACAGAATGTCTTACGGGTTTGGTTTACTCTCGCCAACGGTGAAATGAAAGGCTTTTTACCAAGCCGCATTACCAGCTTTGAGCCGGTTTTCGCCATGACGGTGCACAAATCTCAAGGCTCCGAGTTTGAGCGTGTGACCATGATCCTGCCAAACAATGCGTCCCCTGTTTTAGGCAAAGAGCTTATTTACACGGGAATCACACGGGCAAAACACTATTTCGAGCTATGGGCGAACGAGTTTATTCTTCAAGATGCGTTGAAAAAACGCGTCCAACGTCGCTCTGGTTTAACGAAAGCGATCTGGCGTTAATGCTTGCAAAACGAATGTCGCGTCTTAGTTACGATTTTAAACATTGATAATGCATAAAAAAGCCTTACATAATCTCCTATTAGAAAGATCAAACCATAGAGTGACAAATGCGCATTTGGAAGTAATACCAACCTAAATTTTATGTTAGTGTATGCACTCTTAAGAACACAACCGAGTAGGAATAATGGGTAAAGAAATTGTTTTAACAGGTATCACAACCTCAGGAACGCCTCACCTTGGCAACTATGTTGGTGCGATTCGTCCGGCAATCGAAGCAAGTAACCGAGCAGACACGGAAGCTTTTTTCTTTCTAGCGGACTATCACGCATTAATTAAATGTCAGGATGCCGAGCGTGTGCAACAGTCTCGTTTAGAGATTGCCGCAACCTGGCTAGCGTGTGGGCTGGATACTGATAAGGCAACTTTTTACCGTCAATCTGACATTCCAGAAATCAGTGAACTAAACTGGTTACTAACTTGTGTCACTGCAAAAGGTCTGATGAACCGTGCTCATGCGTATAAAGCAGGTGTAGACGAAAACGTTGCGAGTGAGCAGGACCCTGATTTTGGCATTACGATGGGCTTGTTTTGTTACCCAGTGCTAATGGCTGCGGATATTTTGGCGTTTAATGCGCACAAAGTACCGGTTGGGCGAGATCAGATTCAGCACATTGAAATGGCGCGTGATATTGCGGGTCGCTTTAACCATATATATGGCAGCGAATTTTTTGTTATGCCAGAGGCGGTTGTTGGTGATAGTACTGCCATCCTACAAGGCCTTGATGGACGAAAAATGTCTAAGAGTTATAACAACACCATTCCGTTGTTTGACACTGAGAAAAAGCTGAAAAAAGGCATTAACAAGATCAAAACAAACTTGCTAGAGCCTGGTGAGCCGAAAGACCCGAATGACTCTACGGTATTTGAGGTCTATCAGGCGTTCGCGACCCCTGAGCAAACTGAAGAGATGCGTCAAAAATTTGCTGATGGTATCGCATGGGGCGAAGCGAAAAAGGAACTCTTCGAGTTGGTTAATGGTCAACTAGGAGACGCAAGAGAGAAATATTTAGAGCTAATGGCGAATCCAGCGCAGATCGAAGAAGTATTGCAAGCCGGTGCAGTAAAAGCCCGCGCTCGTGCTCGCGATCATATTAAGCAGCTGAGAGAAGCCGTTGGCCTTGTGAACTTTGTTTAACGTAAGCATAAACAAAGCTTCTTAGAACGATTTTATTTAAAACTGTGGAGTAATATCGTGAAAACATCTCTATATGCCATTTTAATGGCATTCGTACTGGCGATTGGGGGCGGTTTTAGTGCCGACCTTCAAGCCAAGAAATTAGGTGGTAGCAAAAGCTTCGGCAAGAGCTATTCAGTGTCTAAGCCATCGAGCTCTTCGAATAAGTCGGTTAATAATACGGCGACGAACAGCACAACCAAAAAGAAAAGTGGTTTTCTTGGCGGTTTAGGTGGTGGTTTGTTAGGTGGTCTTCTAGCAGGTGGTTTGTTCGCTGCCTTGATGGGCAGTGGTGCATTTGATGGGATTTCATTTGGTGACATCCTACTGTTTGCGTTGATTGGCTTCCTAATTTACAAGTTCTTTATCGCGCCGAAAAAACGCGCTGCTCAGCAAGCACAAGCTGCGGGTCACGGTGCTTACCGTGAAATGCCTCAGGATTCCTTTCAGCCTTCGCCGATGGCGGGTGGTGCAGGCTTCGGTGGTCAACCTGAGATACAGCTTCCACCAGGGTTCAATGAGCAAGCCTTTGTTGCTGAAGCGAAGAACCATTACATTGCTTTGCAAAAAGCGTGGGATGATAGTAATTTCGAGACCATTCAGGAATACGTTAGCCCAGAGTTGTATAACATGCTGAAAGAAGAGCGTGCGAAACTGGGTGCTGATAAACCGAAAACGGATGTTGTTTCTCTGATGGTTGACCTAGTTCGTGGTGAATTTATTGGCTCTACTGCGTCAATCAGTTTACAGTTCTCAGGTTGGATCAAAGAAGGCAGTGAAACGTCTGAAACAAAAGAAATTTGGCATTTAGAAAAAAATATGTCGGATGCGAGCTCAAGTTGGGTTATTGTTGGTATACAACAAGACAACTAATTGTTACGCAAATTTCTGGGCTAGATAGTGAAGTTTTAGCTATCATGTAAATGAGTCTGGTATCTGGGGGATCTACATGTAGATTCTCCAGTCGCCCAAATATAATGAGTATGGAAGTAGGCCATGTCTGAGATAGCGACTATTAAAGAATCTGGAAAAGGGTTAGCCTCTGAGAGTAGTAAAGGCGAACTGCTCCAATATCTAACCTTTAAGTTGTTGGAAGAAACATACGGTATCAACGTAATGCAAATCAAAGAAGTATTGCGTTACAGTGAAATCGCACCTGTACCAGGCGCGCCGATGTATGTTCTTGGTATTGTAAACCTTCGCGGTAACGTCGTGACCGTTGTTGATACTCGTGTTCGTTTTGGGCTGCCAGAGTGCACCATTAGCGACGATACCCGAATCATCATCATCGAACATGATGGCGAGCAGATTGGTATGTTGGTTGATGCTGTACAAGAAGTATTCTACTTGTATCAGGGCGAGATCGAACAAAGCCCAAGCGTCGGTAACGATGAAGCGCTGATGTTTATTCAAGGCGTATATCAAAAAGAGGAAGAGTTGGTTATCCTGCTTGACCTTAACCGTATGTTTGAAAGTAATGAAGCGCTAGGCATTGAAGCAATGATCTAAGCGTTATTACTCGCTAAACGCTAAAACCGCACTTGGCATCGCTGCCCCGTGCGGTTTTTTTGTATCTGCTTGAGCTTGCTCTATGACGCTATATATCAACGCTATTTAGGTCAAAGCGGCTTAGACACAGCGATTTAGATCACAGCCACAAAACGTACCGTTATTCGCTCTAATTGGGTGTTGCTTCCAATTTTTGAATTTCTTTATAAATATCCTCTGCCTCAGACGTCAGCATAGAATACCCTTTAATATCCCCATTGCGCTGTGCTTTCATCGCCAACTCGAGCTTTTCCGAATATTGCTTATTAAGCTTTTTCTTTGGGTCTTTTTTGAATATTGAAAACATCGTGCTCTCCTAGTGTCATAGGGTATATACGCAGCAAGTTAGCACTAGTCTCACACTTTTTTGAAATACTTTTGTCTCGAATACAAAAAAGGGAGGTCTATTGGCTGAAAGGCATGAATTGAAAAAGATAAGGATAAGCGGAAGAAAAAAGCACCCAACAGGACTCTCCGGTAACGGGATGCCACTGCCCTGCGTGCGGTGACGCGTCGGCACACTACATAGGCGAATTCACCTTGAACCGTTGGAAGCGAGAAAGATTAAGAACAGGCTAGTAGCATAAAACGAACAGGAACGTCAGCGAAAACAGAATCAGGTCAAAGAGCTTGAGGGATTAGGCTTGCCAATTGCCTAGCATCTGGGTAAAACTATAGAGATAGACGATAAAAAACGATCAAAAAGAGTCTTCTTAGCCTAATTTAAAGGCAAGAGCACTCGAAAACACACCGCAAAAACACAGGGACGTCACATCATGAAAAAAGCAAATTCCCTATATAAAGACGCGGCCGTTCAACAGACGGTTATAACTGCGGCTGCGCCGCCGTATAACCATTAATTGTTAGAGCTAGAAGCTACCCTCAGGAATGTCTATGACTGATCTTAAACAGCTAGTAAAAGAAGAAGTAGTAAAAAATATTATCGATAAGCTTGTTTTTGGTTTGATGGCCGCATTGATTGTTTTTGGAGTGCAGAAGTGCTCCGATACCAACCAGCGAGAACAGATAGAAAGAGAGGCAATACTGCGCCTAGATAGCGGCTTTGTTCTCAATGAAGCGAAAATATTACAATCTACTTTCTCAGATTACGTTTCTGTGATTGCGGAATCTATATCTTTGGTACTCCCACCCACCCAAGTGAAGGAGCAACAACTTCTCTTGCTAAGAGTTCGGATAGAATCAAGTGTTGAGGTTTTATCGGTGCATAGAAGTAGTATTGCCGCAGAATCTACAGCCTTTGTTGCTCAAATTACCGCATTGAATACTAAATTAAGATCGTTCGATAGTGGAAAGATAGAAGAGTACCAAGAAGATCTAAATGCATTAAAGATAAAATACGGCGCCCTTCTAAAAATTATTAAAACTTCTGCTATTGATTTACTTCCTGAATAGTGGAAATAGAAAATAGAGGCTATCCAAATGAAACAAGCAATTTACACCCTTATTTTGATGGCGGCACTTTCGCTATTCTCTGTGAGTGTTCTAGCAAACGGCGCAGATAATGCGCATGTCACTTTAGTTGAAACTTTCGGGTTGGCAACCAAGAAAGAGGGAGATAAATATAGAATTATCACCTTTATACCAAGGACATTTTTATTGTTTGATATAGACAAAGAAGAACCTGACCTAAAAGTAGGAAAGCAATACTTAGCGGCTACAACTCAAGACGGCGTAAGAGTCTTTTTGCTTGAAAGAGCTGTATCAAAAGGTCCGTTCAAAACTGTGTTTGGGGATCAAGATATTATATTCAACAAATCCCATTCAGTGTGTTTCAGTATTCAATGCGATCAACAAGATGATGACCAGTTGTTGAAAATTAATGCTGGTGAAGTATTCAAGGCAGAGGAGTTAAACATTGCGGGAACAGAAGTTTATAGGCTTGTTGGAAACAGAGGCAACAGAAACTCTGTTGATGAGGTTACTGGCTATATAAGCAAGGATCAGCTGGAGAAGCTTAACCATAAATCTGTGGTCACATATGCTACTCTTCGTCATCCTAGATATGGCCTTACAAGCTCTGAAGCTAAAGCTATTAATACTTCCTGTGGTCAAAAAATTGAGCGAGATGAAAGAAAAAACTTCGGAACCCTCTCTGAAGCGGACAAAGCGTTAATTTCTGCGTTTGGGGTCGCAGCTATTGGTGGGGGTGGCAACCTGCAGTTTAAACGCAGTTATGGCGGAGAAAGCAAGGAGGTTGTATACAAAGTATATGACGTTGTGGATAGGCGGATTGAACCCAACATTCAAACTACTTACGCGGCACAGATCGTATATAGATGCGATGAAAGCGATATTTTTGCAAAACGAACATTTATAGAGTCTCTAGCGATTATCAATACGACTACAAATTCTACCCATACATTTAAGCCAGAAGGTACTCCGGAAAATTTGCTTGAATATACAGGAGCGCCTTACATGTATAGTGTAAATAATTCTCGTCATTATTTTCAGATTATGGATAAGCTGTCTGAACAGTTCGAAAGCAGGGCCTTGGCTGGATATTTTTTAGCCGGATTCAATAGGAGTTGCAAAGGCAAGTATCGAAAGCGTGAAGAATCTTGTCAGCACTCAGCCTATGAAGGAAGCTCTAACAATTAAATGCCCCCGACCTCCTTTGTCGGCGGGTGATTTAGGCGTTGAACTAAGCCGCTTCGCGGAGCGTTCTTTGAATACCCCAAATTAGTCGTTAGCGACCAGACTTAACTGTCCTGTTAATTCATTATAGGAGAGTTAATATGTCTGCGTTACATCAAAAATCATTGATACAATGACCCTTGAAGGGTTATCCCCCCTGACTCAAAAAGCCTATCTTTATCAGATTGGTGAAGCGTCACGCTATTTTAACCTGCCGCCCGACCGTATCCGGCGGGCAGATATAGAGCGTTATATCCTACACCTTATACGGGATCAGGGACTGGAGTTGGTCAAGTTGCCGACAGAGTGTTCATGCTCTGAACTTTTTGTACCAGAAGGTGCTGTCTAGAAACCGTTTAAGAGTTGCTTTACCTCACCCCAATAAACAACAGCGTATTCCTGATCTCCTTTATCCAAACGAAGTACATCGAATGATCTCAGCCTGTGAACGAGGAAAGGCGAAAGCAGCGATGATGCTGGCTTATGCCACAGGCATGAGAGCGGGAGAGATTGTTAGGCTTAAGGTGTCAGATCTGGATGGTAAAAACAGCTGCATTAAAATCAGAGAAGGGAAGGCGAATTAGAAGGTGTTACACAGCATCAGCTTACTTCTAAACTAAATGAACTGATGTCTGTTCCTTGGGTAGTGTATTGCAAATCCGCACTGGAATACCAAGAGACCCTGATCCGCTACCTTGCTCGCTATACACATCGTATTGGCCTGAGTAATCACCGTCTTCAGTCTTGGGATGGTGAGCATGTTCGCTTATCGTACAAAGACTACCGAACGAATACACAAAGCCAGATGACACTCACACCCGAAGAGCTGCTAAGACGGTTTTTGCTTCACGTCCTGCCGAAAGGGTTCATGCGAGTGAGACACTACGGCTATATGTCGAATGCGATCCGACGAAAGAGCCTATTAAAAATACGAGAACAAGACACGCCCCGTCCTGAAAAAGAGAAAAAGGAGCCGGAAGAAAAAAGCACCCAACAGGAGTCTCCGGTAATAGGATGTCATTGCCCTGCGTGCGGTGACTCGTCGGCACACTACATAGGCGAAGTCACCTCGAACCGTTGGAAGCGAGAAAGATTAAGAACAGGCTAGTTGCATAAAACGAACACGAACGTCAGCGAAAATAGAATCAGGTCAAAGAGCTTGAGGGATTAGGCTTGCCAATCGCCTAGCATCTGGGTAAAACTATAGAGATAGACGATAGTAAACGATCAAAAAGAGTCTTCTTAGCCTGATTTAAAGGCAAGAGCACTCGAAAACACACCGCAAAAACACAGGGACGTCACATCATGAAAAAAGCAAATTCCCTATATAAAGACGCGGCAGTTCAACAGACGGTTATAACTGCGGCTGCGCCGCACTATAACCATTAATTGTTATGAGGCAGATATTTAAAATATGCTGATTATTTTTCTACTAACCATAATTGTTGTATTTTTACTTTTCAGATATGGGGTTTTCGTATTGGATCGAAATGTATTTAAATTTCAAATAAACCCTATCTTGAAAAAAGGGGTTATTTCTAATCTTAGAGATTTTAAAATCGTCCATAATTATATTGAAATGTGTTTTGAAAGAGACCCCGACAAATTTGAACGTGACCCAGACATGAAAAAGCTAGATAAAATGATGGGAGCGTACTATGACAAAACCTCATAACAAAACCATTAAGATTAGCCCACAAAAAGACCTAGGCTGGACGCGGAAAAAGCCGCGCGCCTCTTATGGTAGGCGTTATATGGTAAATCAATGATTGATGATGCTTTCAAAGTTAGGCGCTACATCACAGAATTTTTTGAAAAAAACAGAAGAGTTGATTGCTGAATACGATTTAAAATCTTTTGATCTCGTAAAGTTTCAAAATGAGCTCAATGAGCCAAACAATCGAAATCCAATGTTTGATTGTTACCCTATTAAAAAAGAGAATGTTAAATTTATTGAAAATTACACTATCAATAACATTGCGTGGGACTTCAAAAATAAATCATATTTTGTGGAAGCTCATGCTATATAACAAGCTAAATAATAAGGTAAAAAACAGTTGGCCGCTTTCTTCGTTCCTAAAAATTTTAGCCAACAATTTTTTGCCCATTATTAGGTAATTATAGCCAAGGAGAGGTAAGTGCCATTTAACTTATCAGAAGAACAATTATCCCAAACCGAGAAAGTTTTGGGAGCGAAGTTGCCTTCCGAATATCGAGAAGCAATGAAATTGGATAATGGTGGCGAGGCATCTACAGAAGAAGATGAGTGGGAGTTCTATCCGATTAAAGATACCTCTGATAGAAAGCGGTTGTCTCGAACATGCAATCACATTATAAATGAAACTGAATCATGCAAAGGCTTTGGTAATTTTCCAGAACAAGCCGTAGCAATTGCAAGTAATGGTCTTGGTGACAAAATGGTTTTGATCAAAGAGTCTGGTCAGTTTCAGAATCAGGTTTATTTATGGCTACCTGAAACAGGTGAACTGCAAGAGTTAGCGGAAACATTCAAGGAAATTGAAAAGCTATAACAAAAAATTCAAAAGGGACTGCCAAAATGCGGCATCCCCTTATTTAGATCGTTAGGCAACAAGGGGAGTCTCATAGTATGGAAAAGAATCAAGAATATGAATATTTCTTTAATTTATGGAGTAAATACGAAGATATAACAAATCAATTTAGCGCCCTTATAATTCAAATTCGTACCAAGGCTTTGGCATTAATAACAGCTATTTCATCTGCCATTACTGTCTTTGCTAAAAATACTGATGGGGTAAATTGGGAACTTCTTTTTGTATCATTTCTATTTCTATCATTTTTTTGGATATCTATTTGGATACTCGATTTAGGTTATTACAATGAGATGTTAAAAAGCAGTGTTAAAGCACTTAAAAAACTGGAAGAATCTGCACCTGAAATCAAAGATGATATAAAACCAAGTTTAAGCTCTTTTATTGATGCTGAGGTGGGTGGTACAATAAGTGTTAAATATTTTTATTCTGTTGTCATGATGGTTTTAACAGTAGCCAGTCTAGTTTCTGCTCACAACGTATATTGCGGATAAATTGCCTGACAAGCTGTTAAATAAGGATGAAAAACAGTTGTTTTTTGTCCTTAGTTGCTTATTTTAAGCAACTATTTTATTGCCTGTTAACAGGGGGTTATGAGTAAAAGATGAATTCGAAACATCCAAAATATATAGGCATTATTCTCGGCGTTCTTTACGGCTTATCGCTCAGGATTTTTTGGGAGGTAGAAGCTCTTCGAGACGTTGGAGGGCTGGTGATGGTATCGTTAATGTTTTTTCTACCGTTTGTAATCGGATTTATACGTATACACCTTGAATGCAAGGTTAGTCCCGATCTTCCCATAGGAAGAATGATATACAATATCATGGCAGCCTATTTTCTTTGCCCTATTGGCTACTGTAGTAACTCTATTGGAGGGAAGTATATGTATTGCATCGGTACTTCCCGCGTTTATGTTTTTCTCTAGTTTGGGAGGTATTGCAGCAGGGTATATTAATTGATACCTCGCAAGCAAAAGAAACTCTACGTTAATGTCGCTAGTAATATTGCCAATTTTGATAGCACCAATTGAGGTGAATTTTTTAGATTTAACTAACACCTACACAGTTGAAAACAGTGTTACTATTTATGCTTCACCAAGTATGGTTTGGAAGCAGCTTGGAGAGGTTGAATTAATTCAAGCTGATGAATTTGATGTAACACTTACGTCATTGATTGGTGTTCCAAGACCGGTTAAGGCTAGCATGAGCGCAGAAGGTATTGGCGCTGTAAGAACTAGTGAATGGGAAAGGGGATTCAGGGAAGTTATTACACATTGGGAACCGAACAAAAAAATGACTTACTCGTTCGATATCGATCCTGAAGCAATTCCAGATCATGCATTAGATAAGTACGTAAAACTCGGGGGCGAATACTTCTCGCCGTTAAATGGCGGATACTATCTTTCGGAAGACAGTGCTGGCAATACCGTCTTAACACTGAAAACTAGATTGCTCGACAATACCAATTTTAGTGTCTATTCTCGCGTTTGGGGTGAATTGATCTTCCGAGATTTTCATGATTCGCTGTTAAAGCTTATGAAGTCTAGATCTGAGAAATTTACTCATAACAAGTCAAGCAAGGAGGACGCGCTAACGCGCGCCGCGGCTTGAGACGTTAAATGTACATCATGAACGAAAGTAAAATATATATATCTTCGTTTTCAATATTGGCATTTGGGTATCTGTGCTACATGGGCCTCTTACTTCATTCATTGATATTCAGAGAGCATTAACCAAGGACTTAATTTTATAAGTCAGATTGGATTATGTTTTATGTGTCGCTAGTTTGGGTTGTGTGCGGTGTAATATCATTAGCGGGAGCGGCTTTTCTAATAAAAAAGGGTGTGGCTTCGAAAGCTGCTTACCTGCTCGGAATCTTCGCATTGGTGCCTGTATTATTCTTTGGAATAACAATAATTGAACAAAACATTTGAAAAAGTAGCCATGTTTGCGCTAAGCGCTGAACATCGTCGCTGTCGCTCCTCGGCCTATGCTAAAGGCGTTAGCATTTAGTCAGGAAATTTATCATGACGTTAGACGATCTTACAGTCAATTTTTCCCACTTAAAACGAGAAGAAGTTTTATCGGGCTGGGAATGGTTAATTGGTGACAAAAAGCTACCGATCTTACTAGCAGCTAGTGGAGATGCCTTTCTACAAAATGTGGAAAATAGGGGGATCTACTGGCTTGATGTTGGCGTAGGAGAATTAAACAAGGTCGCTGAAGATCGGTTACACAAGACACCCATTCGATTTGACGGTGCATATATTTAACTGTATAAATAAAAGGGCTATCCATTTAGAGCAACCAGACACTATATCTAGTGTTTACCTCGTTTTAATACCCTCATAGGTTAAGGGTTTTGTTGCTACTGACTGCTCAAGTAATCGATAAAATAATAGCCCCCTAGACCGCGATTTTCTTCTGTTAAATCTAAAGGTATATTCATCCAAGTAGTAATCAAGCTGCTTGGCTTGAACGGCACCTTGGTAGGTTCCCAATAGCCAGCGTTTCAACAAAGCTGCCACTCTATGAACTCCTGGCATGGTTTCGTGTGCTGGTATATCTGAACCAAGATGAACGGTCTTTTTTCTTGAGTATCCGATTTCACGGTTACGCAACCGGTTACGCAAGACACCCATTCCGGTTACGCAAGACACCCATTCGATTTGACGGTGCATACATTTAACTGTATAAATAAACAGTATATTTTATTTGGAAAAAGGAATTTCCGTATGTCGCGCCCAAGAAGTCAACAGGTCAGCTTGTCTGATACTCCTTATTATCATTGTATTTCTCGCTGTGTTCGCCGTGCTTTTCTTTGTGGAGAGGATGTCGTCACGGGCAAAAGCTTTGAACATCGTCGTGGCTGGATCGAAAACCGTCTCTTATTTCTAGCTCAAATATTTGCCATCGATGTATGTGCCTATGCTGTGATGAGTAACCACATTCATGTTGTTTTGCATGTGAATGAGCAAGACGCCAAGGACTGGACAACTCGTGAAGTGATTGAGCGCTGGCACAAGCTCCATAAGGGAACATTGCTCACTCAGAAGTACATCCGAGGTGAAGAGCTGCCAAAGGCTGTGATGGAGATGTTGGAAGTGACAGCCGAGACTTATCGTCAACGGCTCATGGATATTAGCTGGTTCATGAGGGACCTAAGTGAGCCAATAGCAAGGCAAGCAAATTTTGAAGATAATTGTACAGGCCGGTTCTGGGAAGGGCGCTTCAAGTCTCAGGCACTCTTGGATGAAGCTGCGTTAATTGCTTGCATGGCGTATGTCGATCTCAATCCACTCAGAGCGAATATCGCAGACACACCTGAAACCTCTCAATTTACCAGCTTAAAGAAACGAGTTAAGTCAGCGAAGCGTGCAGAGCAACCAAAAGAGTTGATGCCGTTTATAGGCAATGAAAGAGAGAACCAACCCATTGGAATTGCCTTTAAGCTTAAAGATTACTTTGATCTTGTTGACCTCACCGGACGCGTTGTTCGGGAGGATAAAAGAGGTTCAATCGATCTATCACTTTCGCCTATTTTACAAAGAGTAGGCATTTCTCACGAAAATTGGATAACGATTGCAACTCAGTTCGAATCAAACTCAAGCAGTATCGTAGGAGCAGAAGCAAGCTTAAAGGAATATTCGCACTCAAATCCTAAAGCCAGACCAAACCGAAGGTGCACAAGGCTACTCGCGTAATTTAATTTCCTGATAATCCCCCATCATTCCTAAACTGATCTAAGATCGTACAATATGATCGGTATGAGGCCGCTTCTTGCGTGAAAACTGAGAATAGTCTCCGGCTCACCATGAACTTCTAAGATAGGCGGTTTAACCGCTGGTTTTAAATTGATAGATTTGATAATGGCGCTGGAAAGTGTTTCGTGATTCTATGTAGTGGGTGTCTTGCGTGTTAAAATTTAAAAGCTTTCACAATGCTCGAATGGTTTTCGATCTATCAGAGTTTTATCGAGAAGCAACTGACGAAGACTTAACTCAGATGTCGCAACATGCTTCATTGGAAATTGCTGATCTTGCAAGTTTTATCTCAGAAGCCGATACGCAAGTAAGAAAGATGGCGCACTCTATTGAGAGTTCGGGTGTATTAGACAACTATACTGTTACGCAAATATCCACAGCTGCTGCCAATTTTCCTGACATTCCAGTCGTTGTAAATAATGGCAAAATAACATTGCCAAGTGACAAGAAAGAACTCAAAGAAGTGCTGCACTTTTTATTAGAAGATATATATAAAGGGCCGTTGTCTGGTAGCGATTACTTAACTAACTCTAAACGTGTTCGGTAGCATGCTAACAAGTCACTGCACTCGGAAATTTTACTCGCTTCGCTCCCAAAATTCCGGTGAGTGAGGCGTTAGCTGTACGAATTGAGGTTTGATAATTGGAACTGCTTTTAATTCTTTGTGGATTTTCATATGTGCTGGTAGGGATAGGAGGCATGTGCCACATTCTTAGCTTGCGAACTAAATACCACGATTTGTTTAAAGAGTTGGTTGCTAAAGGTGAATTACAAAACAAATATCCAAGCGGTGTAAGTTGGTTTGATTCCAACAACCACTGGATGATTAAGGCGTATAAAAATCAGTCTAACGAAAAGCTAAAAGAAATTGGTGAGTTACTCAGTGAGCTGTTGCCCTATTTCCCTCCGCCGCAGAATCTTTTTTTCACTATCGCTTACATAAAATGGTATAAGAGAAATAGGAAGTTTTTATGAGCACAGCTAACAAACCATTCAACCGGACGCCTACTCGCTGGCTGGCGCCCGTGCCTCGCAATTTTAGCCAGCAAGTTTGCGTCGTTTAATAGGGGCGTTAAGGCACCATGAGTATTCGATTAGAAATTGAAGGCAAGTTTGACGGTAAAGCTTTTAAAAGGCCCCTATTTTATAGCTTTGAGGGCGGCCTTCGCTTTGAGCTTGCTGAGGGTGGTACGCACTTAAATCAGTTTCTCACTGCGCATCGAAAAGCGATGGAAGTTTGTGGTCACATTTTTGGTGACTGTGAAGACATTACAGTTTGCGTAAAAGTCTACGGCGAAAAGTCACTTGTTTCTAGTGTATCAGTGCTTAGGTCATTACGTGAAGTTGGCCTATTTCCAAAATCTAATAAAGAGCACTGGAGTGAATTTGATGATGAGTGGGTCGATGATGAAGACTTCGCAAATTCTAGGTGGCATTACATTGCATTTGAAGTACCTCTGGAATGTCTTGTCAACGCGCTATGGTGCGCTTTAGCTACAGATTTAGGCGGTATCGAGCCAAGCCCTAGTGCAAATATATATCTATTTAACCTCGAAAAAAGCGTGATGATTTTCCCATACGATGACCGAGGCATGGATGTCGTAGGGAAAAACAAACTACTATTACAGGGTTTGTATAATCAGTTTGGTAATTACTTGTTAGATTACGATCGGGAGGCAATGGATGCAGTGTTCAAAAAATTGCCTTAACAAAGCAATCAACCGGACTCCGCTAAGCGTGGTTCGCTTTGCTCAAAATATCAAGCTTAGCTCCGCTCGGTTATTGTGGCGTTATGTTTCGGTTCTAAGATGAGAGTTTTTAAACTAATAATTTCAATTTCCATACTTGCTTGCATATTTTTTCCGTTGTCTCAGTGTTCAGTGGGAACGGTAGTGGAGATGGAAAGTGGCGGGGAAATAGTTCAGGTAGAACAGAATGATTCAAGCAGGACGATCATCGCCGTCAAAAGTACGCTCAGGGTGATGGTGGATACTGGCTGTTGCTTACTTTCTTAATGCCATTAGCACTTTGTGTGCATGTTTTTCGTCAGAGAGAGATACGGCGCTGGGAGCTGGTTTTACAAACTTTGTTGTGTGGGTGGTTGGGCTTTGTTATCTATTCGGTTGTTTACTCACCCTTCCATACCCCTTTGTGGGGAGGGCATGTACTAAGTACTGCATGTATAGCGTATTTGGGGGTAACAATTTTAGAATGGCGCAAAAACATAACCAGGTTATAACGGCGTTAAGTGAATAATCCGAGCATGGACAGAAAACCAGAACTAGAAAGAGAGCTACTTGACCTATTAAGCACGTTCTCTCCAACAATTGAGGTAGCGAACGATGCCTACCAATTGTCGGTTTCATTGGCTGCAAAGAGAGCAGAGGTCGTTTGGCCGCACCCTTTCCACGAAGTTTTTTTCGACTTTTGGGAGGGGGATAGGAAGGTGCTTTCAGAATCCTTCGAGTTCTATGAGGGAGAATCAGATACTGAGCTAATTGAGTATTTAAGCTCTGTTCTAGATCGCTTCCTTACCAATGCCATTAGGGTTCAAGTTCAAGGTAAGTTTTTAAAAACAACAGAGCTACAGTATCAGCAAGGTGATGTATGGAATTCGGTGTTCTAGCATCACTTAACAAGGCAATCTACGCATGTGTCGCCAAGGCGCCACGGACTCACCAGTGTGTGGTTCACCCGTAATTGCGGCGTTAGATTTCAAGAGTGAGTCCGTGAGAATAGAATCTTAGTTAATTAAATTGCGAAATCAATTCGAGCTAGAGAAAAAAGCTCTTGATGGAGTTATTTCTTGGGCAAAAAGTGACGAATTTGGATTAGCCTAAATTCAGATAATAAGTGCGACACTCATGGTTAAGTTGAGGTGGGTGGCCAACCGCTGAACCGCTGGTAGTAGGAACTTTTTTCAAAAAGGCCCCACTGACTTTATTTATGCCATATTTTTATTTTCGGTTGGGGAAAGGGTACATGCATATCAATGGGTTCAAATTATCATTACCAGATATATTTCAGGGTCAAGCGTCATTAAGTAACACAAAGAAAGAGAAAAAGCCTGAGCAGGAAGGGGTTGTGCAACCTCAGCCAGAATTATCTTCTAAACCTGCCAAGGCTAATTTGCCTACCCCTTCGTTAACGCAGCGCCTTAAGGAATATGCTTGTGGGTCTTCAAGCGTGACTCTTCATGATAAAAAAGAGGGTTCAAAAGCGTTACCAGATAGTCAGCTAGTCAGGCAGTCAGCGCTCAGTCGTGATCGAGTTTATTTAATGGCGTTGCCTGCTTTAAAACAAATCGATAAAGATAGTCGATCTGACCCTCTACCAGAGAAAGCACCGATTGTTCCTAGCCGACTTCAAAACAAAATTGATCAACTTAATCTACTGGATACGAAGTCGCTCGATAGCGATTTACATGATTACGCTCAACACGCTATTTCCTGTATTAAAACAGGTGAAAGTGGGGGTTATGAGATGAATAAATTTGATAAAAAGCTATTGCCGTTAATCGCCGAGGCTGAGAATAAAAGAACGCTAGGGCTCAATTTACATGTTTTCAAAAGTACACAAGAATGCACAGACGCTTTGCATCAAATGGAAGCAAAGACAAACTCAACTCGAAAACCAAACCATGTTCGAATTGTTTACCCACCTGCAAGTGGCGTCTCTCCAAACCACCATGCAGCTCTTGATGTTAAATTCACCCCTAAAAACCCGCCTTCTATTGTCGGCTTTGAGCCAGCAACATTTGAAAATTCGGTAATGCTTGAACATAGCTTAAGATATAGTATGCCGCATGCAAAACTGAATGTGGTTAATCCAGATATACAAAAGTCAGATTGGGATTGTGCCATGTTTTCACTTAATCACGCTTTGAAAGCTCATAAACATGAAGACGGGTATGTTGAGAAGCTTCATCAAGGCGAAAAAGGCTTGCCTATTCCTGCTGATTTCATGAAGCACGCTCATGCTAAGTCAAGCATTCAATCGCGTTTAGATAAGGGATGTGTCGTCTCTAAAGATAAAGAAGGCATACAGTCAGAAACATTAGAACATCGAAACTTAGCTTACCGAACGGAGCGAGGAGAAAGGGCCTTTAGTACTTCTATTGAAGGATTTCGTTTGCAAGAGATTCAACGGGCTGCGCTATATGTGGCGTCGCAGAAGTTATAAATTACGATAGTTTTAGAAGACGCCTGAATTCAAGCCCGAAGTGCGGCACTTTTTATCTCATGTAAATGGAAGAGATTACTCACTACTGTTAGTAATCTCTTCGGAATACATATCATGAGACCTTTGCACGACGACTACGCTCTCCAATACAGTGTTAAAAAGACACTCAAAATGCTCATTTATAACGCATAAACTCCGCTTTTTCGTCTATTTTTGCCTCGTCTTGGCTTTGCTCGTGACTTCGTGCAAAGGTCTCATCATTATGTAAATTCACGGAAAAAATTGGTTAAATGCGCCCCAATAGCTCCGCTTTTTTCGTATTAAACTCTTCTTGTGTGAGAACGCCAGCGTCAAATAACTTGCCTAGTCTTTCAAGTAAGGTGAAAATTTCGTCTTGTGTGCCTGACGACGTGTCCATCGTATTCGCGCTTGACGTTCCCATAACATTGTTTGGGTTGTTGATTTGTTGGTTATCAAAAACGCCATTGTTTTGTGGTGCTGGTTCCGCGAAATTGATTTGCGCGTTAGAAGGGGCTAGTGCGTCTTGCTGTTGCGTTGCCCCAGAAACGATTGGCAGTGTTTCAACGCCGATTTCGCCGAACTGGCTGGAAAAGCTAAGAGACGTATTTGACCCTTGTTGCTGACTGACGCCACCAATATTGTGATTGAGCGTATCGTAGACAGTGACTGCGCCGTTGAGCTCTACGGCCAATCGATTAGGGAATACTGCATAGCGTATGTTGTTTTGTGCACCGCTGCTAAACGGCTGGCCTAAATCGCCAGGCCACCATTGTAGGCTACCAGGCGTGTGAGCCGGAGCGACTGGGAACAATTGCATATTCGCTAGTGCATTTGACAGTTCAGAACACAGATTGTCGACGGTGTTTTTTAAACCATTGTTGAACATGTCTCCAACCATGGTCATACCTCCTTGCATCCATTGTCCAGAGCCGCCTAATTCAGGGCAGTTAAACTGTGCCATACTTCCATTTCCATTGTTTACGGCAACGAGCATATGAATGACTGCATCTTGACTAAGGCCGAATCGATAAGCAATGTCGCTGACTAAATTCTGGCCGGCAGGCGTTAGTTTTTGCATAAATTTCTTCCTAAAATAGAGTGCTTTTCGACGACGCTTGAAAATGCATTAGGGTTGAAGGAAGCTTGTTAATAAATCAACAAGCTTAAAATGAGAGTCTATGCCCATATTGTGACACATTATCGTGTGCGAGTGCTTATTATTTATACAAAAAGACGGCGCGAAAAGGCTAAATAAAAAGGCTTATTGAAAAGACCCTATAACCGCCTAAATAAAAGCCGTCTAAAAAAGCCAAACTAAACAAAGAGTGCATTGATTGATGAACATTTCGTATTCGACATCAAGGTTAAGAGTGTATGAATTACAAGAAGTAGACGTGGCTTCTAAGGTAAACAGAATAGGATTAAGTATTGTTGAGTTACTTACGCCGTCTGTGGTTCAAAGTCTACCGCCATACTTTCATGGCATTGATACAAGTACCAAAGCAGAGAGCTGGCTGACTAAGATGTTAGCCGAAAGCCGCTTGTGTGTCGTAGAAAGTAAAAATGCCGATGACGTAGTAGGTTTCATTTTCGCTTATGACGACGGGTCAGGAGACGTGAATATAGGCTATCTGCTTGGTGAGCAATATTGGGGAATCGGTTTAGCGGGTGAAATGCTGAGTGGTTTTATCGAGATTGCGTCTCATGTTTCATCTGATAACTCGTCTAATGGCTCAGACTGGAACGTGCTGATAGGTGGTGTAGACAACGATAATATCGCGTCAATCAAACTGTTGACTAAATTAGGCTTTCGGCCACGGTCCTCTCAAGGTTCTGAGGTGGCATCAGGCGTATCTTACTTTGCGCTGACATTGTAGTGCCTTAAGTTAAAAGTGACTTTTATATCGTATGTGAGCGGGGGACGCAGATCCGAACAGGCTTTAGACGCGTAAGAATTCGACGTTTATTGTTACTGCTAAGTTTGCGATGGAGTGAGGTATGGTATTTTCAGTTGATGAGTTATCGAGAATTATTGAAATGGCTTGGGAAGATCGAACGCCGTTCGAAGCCATCGAAGGCTTGTTTGGACTCCCTGAGCCGCGGGTTATTCTACTCATGCGCCGTTCACTGAAACCTAAGAGTTTTAAAGTATGGCGTGAGCGTGTTTCGGGACGCACAACGAAGCACCTTAAATTACGGGACCCGAACGTAATACGTGCGTACTCTTTTTCTCAATACAAGCTGCGCCATTAGCGTAAATATTAACCAAAACGTATTGAAGCAAAGACTTTCTTAATTGTGAAATAATGGCGTAAGTCTTTTATACAACAGGGTGTTGCCTTTTAATCTGTATGCGTTTTTAGGATAGTATGGTCGCCAAGGATTTTATAGACTGGTCTTAATAGCGAGAAGCAAGGAAAGCAGCTTTGATTTTATAAGCTTGTGCTTATTATCATCAAAAAATTGACCCTTAGTTGTGATCAAAGGATAAATGCATGTTTTCTAATATCAGCTTTCGAGTAAAGCTTTTAACGCTACTACTAACCGCCATTCTTGGTTTTGCGATTGTGACCGGCGTCGCCTTCAAAGGTCTCAATGAACAAGATGCCTCTTCGGTTCGCTTCGATACATTAACTGAGGTCGATAAAAATTTATCGTCGTTGGTCATTTCCATCATGAAAGAATCTGAAGCACTAAGCCGTGTGGATGATCAATCGTACACCGAATTTTTAGAACGGCAGCAAGACAAGTATAACCAGTTTAGCGCTACGTTAGCGGATGACGTTAACGTGCTGGTTGACTCGACTGCTCAGGATCATATACGACAAGTCGCTGCTGGGTTTAAGCGTTATAACGATTTGATGACGCAATTATTAGAGAGCAAACACAAAGTAGGCTTTACTGGCTCGTCTGGATTACGTGGCGAAGTTAAATTGTTGGGCGAAGCGCTTTTTGCAAAGGTCTCGCGCTTAAGCCTTATGAAGCAAGCTTTCTCTCCGGTACGTGAAGCGGAAAAAGTCT